>JBCCGR010000017.1:0-82054 GCA_039029195.1 Pseudomonadota bacterium | reverse complement strand
TTCTGGAACAGGCCTGATATCCAGGCAAGCTCCGTGCGTCCCTGGTCAGATCGCTGGTTGTTTGCGGAAGTTCTGGAACGCTTTGGCATGTTGCCCATCACGACTGACAGCCACTTTGGCGAATATATCACCTGGGCAAATGACGCGAGTGATCATCGCGGCATTCTGGACTTTTTCACCTTCTACAAGAACCACCTCGGCACGGCAGTTCCTGAAATCAAGCGCGAGCTGAAAGAGCGTGTGGTCCCAATCATGGAAGGCATGATCGGAGATACCGGGTATGAAGAAGGCGCGGTCAACATCACCAACAATGGGGCCATTCCTCAATTGCCGGACTGGATCACGGTGGAGGTGCCCGCCAACATTCACAAGGATGGGCCGAGGGCCATAAGCCCCATAGTGCCGCATGGAATTGCAGGCCTTTTGACCAACCAGATTGGCATTCATGATCTCACGGCGGAAACCGTTCTTCAGGGATCGCGCGATCTGGCGGTTCAGGCCGTGCTTGTGGACCCGATCACCACGCGGTCGAAGTCCGTGCCGGAAATGGTTGACCTGATGATTGCAGAACAATCGCCGTGGCTTGATTATCTGAAATAGTCAAACTTGTGGTGGTCGAAACCGCCCCGTTCGTTCAAGATAGGCCGTCAACATCACGGTTGCGAAGATGCGAAGCAGATGATGCAGCGCCACAATCAGTGGCGCTATGCCAAGTGAGAGCGCGATGAGGCTCATTTCCGTTACGCCGCCCGGCGCAAAGGAGACGAACAACACATCGAACGCCGTTGGAACAATCTGATGCAGCGCCAAAGCAAACAGGGCAGCGAGCCCAATATTGATCGAGAGCGAAATTACACACAGTTTTAGTGCGCCGAAAAACAGCGACATGTTCATGTTGGAAAAGCGCGAGCCGAGAGCCACGCCAAGGACAAGCTGAGCCAGGTTTATGAACCAATGTGGGCTGTTTACCTCGGCAATTGAAGCCGCATGAAAGGCCCCACTTGCCAGTAGCGGGCCCATTAAATGCCAGGCCGGTAGACGCACGATTTTACCGAAAATCAGACCGACGGCGCCGATGATTGCCATTGCAACAAAATCATAGGCGTTCCATTCACCCCTTTCGAACGACTCTCCGCCAGCGCTGCCAACCAGTTCACCTGCAAAAATCAGAAACAGGAACGGCACCACAATGACGACCAGTATGACGCGCACAAAATGCTGCAGGGTCAGCAATTGCACATCACCGCCGGCCTTTTCACCGAGAAGCACGGCTTCGACCAGCCCTCCAGGCATTGCAGCAAAGAGGGAGTTAACAGGATTGTATTTTCCTACACGCCGAAAGATTTGATAGCCGATGGCATGGGCTGTTCCCACATACAGCAGCACTGCGATCAACGAGGGCCAGAGTTTGAAGACAGTTGAGGCAACGTCAGTCGTGAACGTCGAACCGATGATGATGCCGATCACGGCTATGAAGCAAAGGCGCAATGATTGAGGAAACTGATAGGAAGCGGGGAGTTTCTGCTTGAATCGGACGGCGAAAAAAGCAGCGGCAACAAGACTACCAATCAGCCATGGCATCGGCAGATTGATAAACCAGGCAATGGCCGCTCCGACCGTTCCGATGAGGAATAGAAAGCCGGTGATCAATAGGCTTTTCTGAAAAGAAATTGGACCAGCTTTCAGTTGAGGCTTAGCACGGCGAAACTATCAGACCGGTCTCCGGCGGATCAATGGGTCCGGCTTCCGGCGTTTTCTAGGCTTGTTTCTTTGCGAACGGGCTTTCATCCATTTGTGCAGTAAGGTGATGGTTGAGGCGCTCGGCGAAATGAGCGCGGGTTTTGGCTTGGGCCGGATCGTCCCAAAGATTGTTGGTTTCGTTGGGATCTCCGGCGAGATCATAAAGTTCTCCCCAGTCTTCTCCTCCATACATCGTGTAGCGCCAGTCAGCCGTTTGAATGGTGCGGATGCGCGCGGATTTTGAGAATCCCAGACGCGGCATACCATCATTGTATTCGATCAGAGCTTCCGAACGATGATCCTCACCATCCGTTAGGGTCGGCAGAAAGCTCTCCCCCTGAATGCCGTGATAAGGCATGAGTCCTGCCCGGTCTAGAACCGTTGCCGACACGTCAATCGTAGATGCCAAGGCATTTGTGGTGGAAGCGGCTCTGCTGTTCGGATCGGACCAGATGAATGGTACGCGCGTAATGGATTTGAACTGCATTGGGCCCTTCAGGAGCATGTTGAAGTCGCCCAGATAGTCTCCGTGGTCTGAGTTGAAACAGATGACTGTGTTTTCAAACTGACCGCTCGCTTTCAGCGCTTCAATCACACGACCAATCGCGTCGTCGATACAGGTGATCATTCCGGCCGTCAGCGCCATGGCTTCACGAAGGTGCTGATCACTCACATAAATTGCGGTCTGTGCGGTTGGGGGTTTGGCGCCGGACTGCCAGTCCACATAGGCAGCAGTCATTGGAGGCGTAGGATTTCTATGGGCCTCAAATGGCAGGTCCACATCAAATTGATCTGGGCTGTACAAGTCCCAATACCGACCGGGTGGATTGAACGGGTGATGGGGATCAGGAAATGACACAAACGCAAAAAACGGGCTGTCACTGCCAGATTGCGCATTGATGTAGTCCGCCGCGCGGTCGGCTATCCAGCTTGTGGGATAAAGCTCTTCCGGTATCGGAGTCCGATAGGCCTGCGGGCAGGAGTAATTGTGCGAAAGCTCGTTTGCACGATCGTGCAGTGCTTTCCAGTCGGGAGCGTTTTCGCGGAACCATTGCTGGTAGTGACCGCCGCACCGGTCACCATGACTGGTGACCATGTCAACGTGCTGGAACCCGTAGTAGGGCGTTGAAAAATCGTAGCGATCATCGTCCGCATACTGAAATGGCTGTTCCTCGGAATAGTCGTTCGGGTCCTCCCGCCAGGCTTCATCAATCAGCCGACTGTCGTCGGCATGGGGATTTTGGCGATCTCCGTCGATGAAGGGCTGGAGATGGCTCTTTCCAATTGCAGCCGTATGATATCCACCCTTTGTCAAAACATCGACAAATGTGTTGGCGGATCGCGGCAACAGGCAGCCATTGTAGCGCAGCCCGTGCAGAGTTGGCATTCGCCCGGTCATCAGCGATGCCCTGTTGGGCATGCAAACCGGCGATGCGACATAAAACTGGTCAAAGCGCGTGCCCGACGCTGCAATGGCATCAATGTTCGGTGTTTTAACGACCGGATGGCCTGCGCATCCCAGCCAGTCGGCCCTTTGTTGATCGGTGATGAAATAAAGAAAATTTGGTCGCGTCATCGTTTTGCAAACATGAGGTGGTCAGAATATTATCTTTGATGGAGGGAAATCCTGACAAAGCCAACCTGTTGACGCAAGCAAAATTGTGGCACATGCAACAATATTGAATGGCGCCTTCGCGAAACACATTGCATGATGGCCATCCGTTTCGCTCCATATTTGTTTTTGTGAGGAAGCTTCCGTGTCACAAACCGTTGCAAGTCTGACTGTTGAGATGTTGATCGCCAATGGCATTGATCAGCTTTACTGCCTGCCCGGCGTTCAAAATGACGGTTTTTTCGATGCGCTTTATGACAGGCAGGACGCGCTGACACCCATTCACTCCCGCCACGAACAGGGAGCCGCCTACATGGCGCTGGGAGCGGCAATGGCGACGGGTAAACCGCAGGCCTATTGCGTGGTTCCGGGCCCCGGATTTCTGAATACGACAGCAGCACTTTGCACAGCCTATGCCACCAACGCCCGGGTTCTGGCGCTCAGCGGCCAGATACCGGCTCCGGCGGTTGGTAAGGGGCACGGGCTTTTACATGAAATCCCGGATCAGCAGGCGGTGATGGGGTCTCTGACAAAGTTCTCACGGGGAATTGCCGACGCGGATGAAGCATCATCCACGCTGCGCACCGTGTTTGAGGAACTGAAATCCGGATGTCCTCAGCCGGTGGGAATGGAAATTCCCATGAATTTGTGGACTGCGTCAGCAGGCGAAGCTGGCGACTTGACGGTAGACCAATTACCCGTGCCCCAGGCCGATGCTGGGCTGATTGAAGAGGCCGCGCGTCTGTTGAAGCAGGCCAAATACCCCATGATAATTGTGGGCAGCGGTGCACAGGATTATGCAGCGCAGGTCAAGGATCTGGCCGAGTTACTTAACGCACCGGTTCTCGTCTTCCGCGCGGGACATGGCGTTCTTTCCTCGGCGCATCCGCTATCCATCACAATGCCAATGGGTCATTATCTGTGGCCGGAAGTTGACGTGGTGATCGGGCTGGGCACACGCATGCAGAGCCAGCCAATGTCCTGGGGCACAGACGATGATCTGAAGCTCATCCACATTGACATTGACGAAAACCGGCTGGGTCGCAGTTCGAAAGTGGATGTGGGCATTCATGCTGATCTTGCAAATGCGCTGCCGTCCTTGCTCGCCGCACTGGGCGATGGTGGTTCGCAGCGTCAGGATTGGCGCGAACGCGTCTCCGAGGTCAAGCAAACCTATCTTGCGCGCTTCGAAACTGAACTTGCTCCGCAAATGGGCTGGATTCATGCCATTCGGTCAGAACTGCCGGAGGATGGCATTTTTGTCGATGAGTTGACGCAGGTGGGATACGTCTCCCGGTTTGCGTTCCCAAGCTATCAGCCGCGCACCTTTCTTTCGACCGGCTATCAGGGAACGCTGGGTTGGGGGATTGCGACGGCACTGGGTGCTGCTCATGCGCGCCGAGACGTTCCGGTGGTGGGAATCTCCGGTGATGGCGGTGCGCTGTTCACGATCAGCGAGCTAGCAACGGCCGTCCGTCACAATATTCCACTCACAATGGTCATCTTCAACGATAACGCATTTGGCAATGTGCGGCGCATTCAGAAGGACAGCTACAATGGCCGCACCATCGCCTCCGATCTGGCCAGCCCGGACTTTGTAGCACTGGCTGAGAGTTTTGGCGTGCAAGGTCTGCGGGCAACCACGCCAGACGAGCTGAAAGGGCATCTTAGCCGGTCAATCAAATCAGGTGTTCCCACGGTGATTGAAGTTCCCGTGGGAGAGATGCCGGACCCGTGGAATTTTGTTTTGATGCCGAAGATTCGAGGCGTTGATGGTGCGGCAGGAAATGGCAAGCCTGTCTTCTGATTGCATTCGATTTTGGTGGTCAGTTGCTCTATAAGGCTCGCCAATTGATCGACTGACGTTCGCAACGGACCCCAATGAGCATCATCAATTCTGTTCGCCAGACACTGGTGCCAATTCACAAGGCGGGGTACCCGTTTGTTTTGGTCTTTTTCATCGCCGCCATTTTGCTTGGTCAGGTTTGGGATGCGCTGTTCTGGATTGGTTTGATATTCACGCTTTGGTGCGCTTATTTTTTTCGCGATCCCGAGCGAACGACGCCCCAATCGGACAATCTGGTGATCTCCCCTGCTGACGGAAAAATATCGTTTGTGGGCAATGCCGTCCCGCCTGCTGAACTGGGTCTGGGGGACGAAGCACGGCCACGCGTTTCCGTTTTCATGAATGTGTTCGACTGCCACGTGAACCGGTCGCCGGTTGCGGGAACCATTTCGAAAATTGCGTACAAACCTGGCGAGTTCTTAAGTGCTGACCTGGACAAGGCCTCGCAGGACAATGAGCGCAACGCGATTGTGGTGGACACACGGCATGGGCCGGTCGCGGCGGTTCAAATCGCCGGTCTTGTTGCACGGCGTATCGTGTGCTGGGCGGAAGAGAAAAATCACATCGCTCAAGGGGAACGGTTTGGGCTCATCCGGTTTGGGTCGCGGGTTGATATTTACCTGCCTGCCGGAACACAGTCGTGTGTTGGTGTGGGCCAACGGGCGGTGGCTGGCGAAACGGTGATTGCCGCTTTTGGTGCTGATGCGCGCGCGAATGCCGGGTTCAGAACACGCTGATGGAAACACCATTTCCTCCATTTGATCCCGAAGGGGAGGCAAACAAACCCGTTGTCGACGGTGAGGACGGCGAAGCCACCGGCCGTTTGCGGGATGTGCCACTCCGGGTGATTGTGCCGAATTTCATCACGCTGATGGCAATCTGCTCGGGCCTGACGGCCATGCGCATGGCGATGGAGGGGCGGTTTCAGATGGCAATATTGGCCGTCCTTTTCGCCGCTATCCTTGATGCGTTGGATGGGCGCATCGCGAGGCTTTTGAAGTCCACGACGCGGTTTGGTGCGCAGATGGATTCATTGGCCGACTTTGTAAACTTTGGTGTGGCGCCTGCACTGGTGCTCTATGCCTATGTGCTCAACGATGCAGGATCGATCGGCTGGATTGCAGCGTTGATCTACGCAATATGCGGCAGTCTGCGTCTGGCCAGGTTCAACGTTATGCTGGATGATCCCAATCGTCCCGATTGGATGGCCGACTATTTCACAGGCGTGCCGGCCCCCGCGGGAGCCATGATCGTTCTGCTCCCCATCTATGTGGGCTTCTTGGGCGTGGATCTCAGTGGTGATTATTCATTTCTGGTGGCGGGATACATTATCTTTGTCGGTCTTTTGATGGTTTCAAACCTGCCGACATACGCGGGGAAAAATGCCACCCAGCGCATACCACGACAGTGGGTTTTGCCGATTATGATACTCACCGTGCTGTGCGTGGCGATCTTGTTTTCCTACCCTTGGAAAGCGATGGCGGCTGTCAGTATTGGCTATATTCTGCTGCTACCCATTGGCCGTCAGGCCTATCAGCGAGCGTTGCGTCGCGATGCGGCTGCGGTGTCATCGGAAAAAGAATCCGGAAACTGACCGAAATATGAACGGCCCGCTCAGCGGCGGTTCAACCCCAATTCTCCAGAGTATTCATGTCAGGCAATTTCGCCGGTTAGACAGCACAATCAGGAGAGACCAAAATGAAAACCGTACTTACCTTTGCAGCCCTTTCGTTGGCAGCGTCAGCATTCGCAACCTCATCTGCGCAGGCAGGTCCGTCCACACCGAACGGACTTAGCAATGGGCCGGTCAAGACCCATCAGCTGGCCTGGCGTTGTGGCAAGAACAACCCCGCCATGTGGGGAACCTTTGGCAATGGTTGCTTGAAACAGAAGCGCAAGTGGAAAAAGCAGCAGCAGCTCAACACCAAGCGCAAGATGGGATTGTCGAACTAATCCTTCGATAAACCGAAACAATCGAGCCGTTTCCGCCAGACGCAGAAACGGCTCTTTTGTTATTCTGCGGCTTCAGGGAAGCTGTCGGGTTCGACCGTTTGACGATCCCGATCAGATTTTGCCTTGCCCATTGGTACCACATTGCCGGTTGCGCCTGACTTCAATGGTGCTGACTGGCGAACAAAGTCACCTTTTTGCGGCTTTGGCTCTGCATCTTTGCGTGGCGCCTCCGCTTCTTCAGGTGGCTGCGCCGCAACAGACGGTGCCTCTTTCGCTTCCGGTTTTGACCGCGGTGAGGGCTTCCAGTTGACTTCGCTGGCTTTCGGGATCGCATTTACCACTGCGGGAGCGGGGGCATCGACCTCCGCATCCACACTAACATTCGCAACGCCCACGCCCGCCATTGCCGGGACGGGTGCCACCGAACGTTTGGGCAGGAACAATTTGACAATCTGCCAGGGCAGGGTGATGACAAAGAACAGTATGCGGCCAATGAGCGATGCTGAACTTGCGATGTTTGCAGGCAGAGCAAGCATCATCGGAATCATGACCAATGTCAGCAAAGTTGAGTAAGCGAGACCGAAAATCACAGCCGTTGAAAGCTGAATCCACCAGATTGCGGTGATGCCACCATACATGATGCGTTGATCAATGAAGTCGAGATTGATCGTCAGCGCCATGGGAACCAATCCGAGAATGGTCGTGACGGTGGTCAGCATAATTGGCCGTAGTCGCTGCGCTGATGTTTTCAGGACAGCTTCGCGAACTTCAACACCCTCCTTGCGCATGCGATTGTACGTGTCGATCAGAACAATGGCGTTGTTCACCACGATCCCGGCAAGCGCCACCACGCCGGTTCCCGTCATGATGATCGAGAATTTTTGTCCGGTCACAATAAGCCCGATGAGGACCCCGACAATCGCCAGAACAACCGTCGATAGCGTCAGAATAGCTTGGTAGAAAGAATTGAACTGGGTCACCAGAATGATGAACATCAGGAACAGGGCAATTGCTGCTGCGCGCATCAGAAACTCGCCCGATTCGCGCTGCTCGGCATCCGCGCCTCGGAACTTCATCTGAACGCTGGAGGGCCATTTCTGCGTGTCCAGCCACGTCTGAAGTTCTTTCACCTTGTCATCTGGCGTGATGGCTTTCCCGTTTTCCTTGAAACCGGAAATCAGATTGGCCTTCACATCCATTGCGTAGAGCCCGTCACGACGGGTGATGGAGGAAACCTTCTGGTGCGCAGAGCGCTCGACGAAATTTGAAAGAGGAACCTGCCCGTTGGACGTGCGCAGCTTAAGCTGATCAAGAAAATCGAATGATCGTTGCTCCTTGGGGAGTCGCACGCGTATCTCGACTTCATCATCGGAATCGTCGGGCCGGTATTTGCCGATCATCACACCATTGGTGACGAGTTGCACCATGGAGCCGATCGCGACAATGCCGGCATTGTAACGGCCAGCTTCCTCACGATTTACGGTGAGCTCCCACTCGATACCTGGCAGCGGGCGAGAATCTTCGCGATCCTGAAGACCAGTCATCGTGTCCACATGAGCGCGAACGCGGGCGATCGCAGCAACCATCTGATCGTAATTGGATGATTTGACTTCAAGCCGCAGGTCCTTGCCCGTCGGCGGTCCGCCTTCGATTTTGCGAACCTCGACGCGGATGCCGGGCATATTGCCGGTCTTTTCGCGGATCTCTGCGAAGATATCGACCGCTTTACGACGACAGCAATAGTCGCCAAGTTCGATCTGCAATTCGCCGATCACGTCGGCAGGTTTGTCCTGCACACCACCGATGACATTGCCACCACCGCCACCGCCGCCACCAGGTGCGCGCGACGTGGAAACGATGTTGCGAATTCCTTTGACGGTTGACACCCGGTTGCTCACCTCGTGGACCAGATCGCGGATTTCAGTCGCCGCCATGTTGCCACGACCGGAAACAAGCACAATTGCGACGTCCGGTTCTTCGTCGACGAAGAATTCGACGCCTGCATTGTTTGAGCCAAACAAAGCAAAAACCGAAAATGTTGTGCCCAGGACAAGCGCAATGACGACAGCATTACCAACAAGGTTGCCTGTCAGTTTTTTCAGGATCCAGAGATAAACCCCGGTAATGCCCGGTACTTTCCGGATATCGAGTTTGGATGACGAGGACAGCATTTTTGCCACCTCGTCTTCCTTTATTGGGCGAGAACGCTGCCAACGAACCAAGCCAGCGATAACCGGGTAGATGAAAATAGCAAAGACGACGCCAGCAATCGCCGCAACGATCATGATCATTCGCTCAGCCAGAGTGGTGATCCCCTGCTGTTCGGCGAGTTTGTTTGCCTGATCGACCACATCATTCACGCCGAAGCCCACTTCGGCGATGATGGCTGGAATACTCAACAGAGCGAACGCCAATGCTGCCAGACCCGCTCCGGCAATGAGGCTTAGAAAGATGGCTGCATGTTTGCCGAACCAGGCCGTCAAACGTCCGACTTGCGCCCCTGCAGTCGGCAAAAACACCAGCGCCGTCATCAACGATGCCGAAAGCACGATGATCACCATGATCGGAAGGTAGGACATGAATTCGCCTGGTACGCCCGGCCACAGGAGCAGGGGCAAGAACGCGGCCAGTGTCGTGGCCGTGGATGATACCACCGGCCAGAACATCAGTGATGCCGCACGTTCATAGGCCTGTGTAGGTGGCATGCCTTCGCTGATCTTTCGGTCAGCATATTCCGTCACCACGATTGCGCCATCGACCAGCATGCCAACAGTCAGCACCATGCCGAACATAACCATCATGTTCACGGTCATGCCGACCGAGGCGAGGATCAGGAACCCGACCATGAAGGAGACCGGGATAGAGATCCCCACCAACAAGCCGGACCGCAAACCGAGTGCCGCCACCACCACGATCATCACCAGCGCAATTGCCGTCATGATCGAAGCCTGAAGCGAGTTCTGAACCTCGTTGATGAAGTTTGACTGGTCGAGCAGGAAGTTGATTTTGATCGTGTCCGGCCAGTCTTTCGCGAACTTCGCAACGACTTCACGCACCGACTTGTTGTTTTCGATGATGTTGGTGCCGATGCGCTTGACCACCTCAATGGCAATCGCCGGTTCACCATTCACACGGGTGAAGTTGGAAGGGTCTTTGAATGTGCGGCGGATTTCCGCCACATCGCCCAGCGTGACCACGCCTTCGCCATTCTGCTTGATCGGTATCGAATAAACATCGCGCGCCGACTCAACGAGACCCGGCACCTTAACATTAAAGCGGCCCTGGCCGTCGTCAATGAAGCCGGCAGGAACAAGCTGGTTGTTCTGCGACAGGGCATTGAGCAGTTCGGTCTGGGTGATGTCGTAGGATTCAAGCTTGGTGAGGTCGAGAATGACCTCAAGGATCTCATCCCGATTGCCGCTCAGATTGGCTTCCCGGACGGAGGAAATGGCTTCGAGCTCGTCTTTCAGCGTGCGGGCACGGGCATAGAGTGTACGCTCCGGCACCTTGCCCGAAAGCGTTACAATCAGCGTGGGCTGAAGCGCAAAGTTGGTCTCGTTGATGACCGGTTCATCGGCGTCCGTCGGCAATTCTGCCTTTGCCTGGTCCACCTTGTCCCGAATGTCGGCAAGAACCTTGTCCTTGTCCGTATCGATGGTGAATTCGAGCACGATTGCCGCGTATCCCTCACCGGCAATGGCAGTGAGTTCCTTCAGACCGTCAATGCCGCGCAAGGTGGTTTCGAGCGGACGTACAAGCAGCCGCTCGGCATCGCCCGGAGCAATGCCGTTTTGGTTTACAGACACAAAATAGACAGGAACATCAATGTCCGGCTGCGCTTCCTTGGGGATGGAGATGTACGAGAAGGTTCCCGCAATCACCATAACCACCATCAGCATCAGAACCGTCTTTGGACGGCTCAAAATGGTTTGGAGGGCACCTATCATTGGGTTTTCTCCGATTTGGCCTTGCCATCAAACGTGCTTGAGGCATCGCCAGGTTTTTCCGTTGAAGCTGTGTCTTTGACCGGGATCACCTTCTCGCCGGCAATCACATATTCATGGCCCACGGTGATCACCCGCTGCCCCGGCTTGAGACCAGACACCCACATGGCGTCGTTTGGTTCGGACAAGATTTTCACCGCCATGAAGGCAACCTTGTCGTCCTCGTCAACCACGCGCACACCAATGGTGCCGTTGTCGGAGAGCGTCAGCCATGACGACCGAATGCGAAAGGCCGGTTCGGAGGCAAGCTCGACCAGAGAGTTGGCCGTCACACCGTCGCGCAGCCGTTCATCCGGGTTGGGCAGGCTGACTTCGATTTCAAACGTTCTGGTTTGCGGGTCCGCGATCGGCGCGATGTGTGTCAGTTTGCCGAGAACGGTTTCACCGGTCACAAGCTGCGTGCCAACCGGCTGACCAAGCTTCAGCTGGGAAATGTCGCGTTCTGAAACCTGTCCCACAAACAGCATCGGGTCCGAATTCATCAGGGTCAGGCACACGCCGCCCGGGGTGAGATTGTCGCCCACCTCGGCTGCAGGGGAGACCACAATGCCATGGGTCGTGGCGCGCACTTCTGTGCGGGAAAGTTCCCACTTGGCGCTTGCCACTGCCGCGCGAGCCGCATCGTATGCCGCCCGCAGGCTGCGCAGTCGCGACTTGGTGGTGAAGCCTTTTTCGACCAGTTCCTCATTGGCTTGAAAATCTGCCTTTGCCTGGGTCAGTTGTGCTTCGGCCTGAGTGAGGTTGGCTTGGCGAACCCCTTGATTGATCACGCACAGGAGGTCCCCGGGCTTTACCCGATCGCCCTTATTTACGGGGCGCTTTTCCAAAGTACCGGCGGTTTCAGCGCGAACACTGACCATCTTGTCAGCTTTGGTGCGGCCGCGAATGAGTAGTCGCGCGGGCCGGGCTTCTGGCTGCAATTCACGCACTCTGACTTGGAACAGGCTCGACGAGCGCTTCTTTTCACGTTCGACAATCGGAACCGCATTCGGGTCTGCCTGACCGCCGATGATCAGATCGCCAGTGTACATCCAACCGCCAATGCCGGCAGCAATCATGATCGCAATGATGAGTGACGCGTTTAACCGCATGCCGCGGACAAGAAAGCCGACTGCAAACATTGCAGCAGCGCCTGCTATTAGTTGCCAGTTTTCAGTAAGGAATGACATGGGAGGGGTCCTGAACTGTTCTTTCGGCGTTGGGAGGTGCGCCGGAAATGCTTTTACTCTGCCGCTTCGGCGACGGGCTGAATTTCGGGTTGGATTGCCATTTCTTCAAGCTCGTGCCGATGCTTGATGAGGTGTTCCAGTGAGGTCGTGATGCAGGTTCGTCCGTAGCGTGTGGTCCAGGCCCCTGCAGGCGTCTGAAACTCTCCGGATGCATTGCGGATAATGTCTAGTTCTGCCTGAAGCTGCTCGATGCGGATGTCGATGGTGCGGGAGAGGTCTTCGCAGCGCATCATCGGCGCGCACATTGCGATGAGCAAAAATTCCGACTTGAACTGATCCTTCTGCGGTGGCTGGCGAAGGGCATCGCGAAATGCGATGCGGCCCGCTTCCGTGATCGAGTAGACCTTGCGCGGTGGTTTACCGGACTGAACCTCTTCGCGGCTCGTCACGAGATGTTCGGCTTCCAGTTTTGCGAGCGCCGGATAGATCGAACCGAAGCTTGCATCGACGAAATAGCTGTATTCGCCCTCAAGTGAGAGCTTTCGGATCTCGTAACCGGTGGCGTCGTGATGATTGAGAATCGCCAGACAGACCGTTCGGATGTTCATTGCGTCTTCCCTGTTGCAAGCGGTTCCGAAGGTCTAATGCCCTGGATTGACGCTCTTCTGCATAAGCATATAGTTTTGAGGCATATATCGTTTGAGAATATGATTTCAAGACATACGGGCTAAAATCAGGCACAGATCACCGGACCAGAACCGAAAATTTGCGGCGATGGTGAAGCATTTGAAAACGCTGCCATTGTTTGAGCCTGAAGGTGTATTGTTTGTTGAGCTGCGCGAGCTTGACTGGGTGCTCGTCGAATCAAAAAGCCTTGCGACGCCAGGGAACATCATCAGAGGGTTGAGGAATTTTTCTGTGGCATAGACCGTTACCGACGAGGTCGCCCCATGGTCATCAATAGTTTTCAGGGCCGCACGCATCGATTATTGATTGTCTCCATGCAATATCATTTCGACGGATTTCACCCAGGTGATCCTGAAGTTTCTTCTGTTCAGACAGATCCGTTGACCGACAAAGGTCAGGTCGATGTTCTGATCGTCGGATGCGGGCCAGCTGGCCTGACATTGGCTGCTCAGCTTTCAAAGTTTCCCGATATCTGCACCAGAATTGTTGAGCGCAAGAGCGGGCCGCTGGAAATTGGCCAGGCCGATGGTGTGGCCTGCCGTTCGGTCGAGATGTTTGAAGCTTTTGGCTTTGCCCACAAGGTTGTTCGGGAGGCTTACTGGGTGAACGAAACCTCGTTCTGGAAACCCGATCCTGACGGCGTGATTGCCCGCAGCGACCGGATACAGGATGTGGAGGACGATCTCTCTGAAATGCCGCATGTGATCCTGTCCCAAGCGCGCATCCATGACTTTTTTCTGGAAACGATGCGGAACGGGCCAACAGGCTTGGTTCCGGACTATCAGTGTGAGTTGGTCGGGCTTGAACGAACGTCTGATCCAGAGTTCCCGGTTTTGGCGTCGCTTCGCGGTTCAGATGGCGAGCCGGCGACTGTGCGAGCCAAATTCGTGGTCGGCTGCGATGGTGCGCGCAGTTCGGTCCGCAACGCTTTGGGTTACGAGCTCAAGGGAGAGGCGGCCCGTCAGTTGTGGGGTGTGATGGACGTTCTGGCAGTCACGGATTTTCCGGATATTCGCCTGAAATGTGCTATCCAGTCCAAAGATCAGGGTAGCATTCTGATCATCCCGCGTGAGGGCGGGACGATGGTTCGGCTTTACATCGAACTTGATGAGCTGAAGGAGCGGGAACGCGCCGCGGACCGGGGTGTGACGGCGGATATGCTTGCGGAAAAAGCCAGCGCAATTCTCAAACCCTTCCGGTTTGATGTGCGACAGGTTGCCTGGTGCTCGGCCTATGAAATCGGTCAACGGGTGTGTGACAGTTTCGACGATCTGGATGCTGAGGGTGAGCGTCCTGACATTCCACGTATTTTCATTGCCGGTGATGCCTGCCACACCCACAGTCCGAAGGCCGGGCAGGGTATGAATGTCTCTATGGCCGACACATTCAATCTGGGCTGGAAACTGGCAGCGGTGTTGCGCGGGCAGGCGAAACCCGAGCTGCTTGGTACTTACTCGCTGGAGCGTCGTGCCAAGGCGCACGAACTGATCGCATTTGACCGGGAGATGGCCCGGCTGTTCAGTTCCAAACGATCTGACCCAAAGGCTGCAAAGCAGTTTCAACATTATTTTCAAAAACATGCGCGGTACACCGCCGGGGTCGAAACCTGCTACGATGCCTCTCTCATCGTTGGTGATGAAGATCACCAACAGTTGGCAATCGGGTTTGGCATCGGCACGCGGTTTCATTCTGGGCCGGTCATCCGACTGGCGGATGCCAAACCGCTGCAACTCGGTCATGTTCTGAAGGTTGACGGTCGCTGGCGGCTCATTGCCTTCGCACCTTCCAGAGACACGGGTTTGCCCGTTGGCCAGATCGCTCATCTTTGCGACTATCTTCGCGGCGATCCGAACAGCCCGATTGCGCGGTATACACCATCAGATGCTGACGCGGATTCGGTTTTCGATGTTCGTGCGGTGTTTCAGTCCCACCATCAGGAACTGGCAATTGAGGCGATGCCGGAATTCCTGAAACCAATCAAGGGACGGCTGGGTCTTATCGATTATGAGAAGATCTTTTGCCCCGATCTGAAGCAAGGGCCTGACATCTTTGATCTGCGCGGCGTGGATCGGAAATCTGGTGCGTTGGTGGTCGTGCGGCCAGACCAGTTTGTGGCAGATATATTGCCGCTCAATCATTTTGAACATCTGGAGGGTTTCTTCTCGCGCTTTATGATCCCAGTCTGAAACCGGGCGGCATCATTTCCGGGGTGCCGACAAGCTGGCGACACCTGATGCGATCAGCTTCTCAAAGTGTCGGGCGGAGGATTGGGCATCCCCGCTGCCGTACATGCCGGTGATTGCGGTCGACGAGATGGCAAAATACTGGATTGCGCCCACTATCTGAAAAATCCAGGCGAGCGCCTCGCCGCGTGAATTGATTTTACCCTCTGGAACCGCAAGCACCAGTTCAATCAGCCTGTCGAGATAGGGTTTCATTGGCCAATTCTGAGCGTTGCTCTCGCTGTCGAGCAGCGCGTGGATGACCAGTCTTGCGTCATTGGATTGAACGATGGAAAGGGAACCAAAGCTCGAAAAATAGTCGCTCAAATGCTGAGCGGGACTGTCGGTTGCAACCTGATCAATTTCGGCACACTGGCGCGCTGCGAGGTCTGAGAGCACGGCTTCGTAGAGTTTCTTCTTGGTCCCAAAAAAATGTAGCAAGGCTTGTTTGGTGACGCCAGCCTCACGCGCCACGGCATCAAGGCTTGTGCCGTGATAGCCCTCCGCCGCAAACTTCTTGGCGGCCACGGCGATGTATCCCGCCTGTGGCGTCGTGTGCTTGTTCATTTGTTTTGTGCTGCAAGCTTGAGCATCAACAATCCCTTGACTGCTTACCACATGGTAAGTAACTTACCAAACGGTAAGCAGGAGGAGTTGCCATGGACCGCGCCACAGAAGTTTCCCTCATTCAGGAAGTTATCGGACTGGCTGAACAGAAATCGGCTTATCTGGATGATACGGTCACGCACTCGCCGATTTCGCGATATGCCAGCCCTGAGCGGTTCGAACGCGAAATGGCGATGATCTTCAAGCGCAAGCCCATGGTGGTCGCACACAGCGGCGAGCTGGAGGGCGAGAAAGCGTTCATCGCCAAGAGTTTTCTTGGTCTCCCGGTGTTGCTGACCCGCGATGAAGATGGTCAGGTGCACGCGTTCCTGAACGTGTGCCGTCACCGCGGCGCGAAGCTTGAACGCGCGTCAACCGGATGCAAACGGCTTTTCACCTGCCCCTATCATGGCTGGACATGGAGCAACAAAGGCGATCTGCGCGGTGTGCCGCACGAGGCACAGGGGTTCCCCGAGCTGCCGCGCGCGGAACGCGGGTTGCGACGGTTGCCGGTGGCCGAGGCGCATGGCTTTATCTGGATTATTGCCAATCCGGAAACAGCGGACATGCCAGATATTGATGCCTGGCTTTCAGGCCTTGCGGACGACTTCCGCTGGCTGGATCTTGCCAATCACCGCATTGCCGCGATCGATGAGATTGACATTGCCGCGAACTGGAAAGTGCTTCTGGAAGGCGGAATGGAATCCTATCACTTCCGTATCGCGCACCGAAAAACCATCGGCCCATTCTTTGAGGACAACCTTTCCACCTATTCGTGCTTCGGGCCGCATTTCCGCTCGATCCTGCCGCGGGTCTCAATGCGCGACTTGCGCAACATTCCCCAGGACGAATGGGAGATCCGGCGCGATTCAAATGTGCTCTATTCACTCCTGCCGAACATTCAGCTTCTGGTGCAGCAGGATCACATAATGTGGTTTCAGTCTGAACCGAAGTCGGAAGGGGTGACCGGTATGCGCATGGCAACACTGGTGCCACGTTCGGCTCCTGAAACGGACGAGATGCAGGAGCATTGGGAGAAAAACCACCTGATCACCAAGACGGCGCTTCGGGAGGATTTTGATCTGGGTGAAGAGATCCAGTCAGGATTTGCCTCGCGCGGAAACCCGAGCCACCTGTTCGGTCGATTTGAAGGTGCTCTTCACCGCATGAACCTGAGCGTTGAGGAGATGATTGCGAATTAGCCACCATCCTGCCAATCCTCACGAGCATGGCGGATCGTAAGAATGATGATGTCAGCTTTGTCCACAGCTTCGTAGAAGATCAGATGAGAGCCGTATCGATGTGCACGCACAGGCGGTGAAATCTCCGACCGCAATGGAGCCAGTTCCGGGTTCCGAGCCAGCAGGTCGAAGGTTTTCCCTAAGCCAGCATGATAAGCTTCTGCTTGATGGGGTCCGAACATCGCCGCGCCTTCAAGGTAGATACTGATCAGGTCTTGATCTGCTTTGGATGTGAGGCGAAAGCTCATTCCCCTTTGGCAGCGGCTGTGCTCAAAGTACGGGCCTCATCAAGAATTTCTGACATGGAGCGAGCGCTCAATCCGCTTTCACGACCCTCGTCGATATGGGCCTGCATGCGCGCGATCTTTTCTGCCCGCTCCTGATCTCGCCGGATCAGATCACGGACGTAATCGCTGGCATTGCTGTAGCGCCCATCGCGGGCTTGCTCTGTCACCCAGTCCTTCATTTGTGCCGGTATCGATACATTCATCGTGGCCATAGAACACCTTTGACCGTTCAGTTTGCCTTGGGCATTTATCTCTGAAATGCTCGCAGAACTCTAGCGTCAGTGGCAAACTTTGCCAAGTTTGGAGTTGTCGGTGGGCTGCTCAGGCATGTCCCCGAGTGGAAGGTACATCAATCTCTGGGGTCGAGGCCTTCATGAAGTCCGGAGTTCAACCTAACGCAGCGTATCCAGATTGAGCGTTTCAATCCAGCGGCGTGGGGTGGCGGGTTCTTCCATTGCGGCCAACACTTCGCGCAGCTTGGCGATGCGGTGGGTCATCTCCACAAGATAGCGATCCTCGGAGCTCAACACCTGATCATCTGCAATTGGGGCAGTTGCCGCATATTGCGGTGCAGGCTGTTTGATGGCGGCGGCAGAAGACATGGACCAACTCTCTCACGCAACGGACGAGGAACACCATTAAGGTTTGCAAATCATGCTTAATGATCGGTAAAGCACGCAGCAGTTTTGGTGGCAGGCTCCAATCGAGAACTCGCTTGCTATCCAGTGTCGCGCGCGTTCGCAGTCTAAAGACACTGCCTTCCGTCAGCATGGTCTAATAATCACCGAACGAAATTCATATATAGTCCTGATTGCGTCTGACCGGCCAGGGTGGCGATGAACATTCAAAACACACAAGAACTGTCGAAAACGGGATATCGCATCGCGATTGAACCCGTTGAAGGTGCGTTTGAGGCGAGCTTTGCCAATGGTCTGAGCGTGCAAAGCGATGCAGTGCGGTTGCTGCACGAAACCCGTCTCGCAACCACGGTTTACTTTCCGCTCGAGTGCCTTGATGAAAGCCTGCTTGAAGCATCCAACTTACGCACGTTCTGCCCGTTCAAGGGCACAGCGCGCTACTGGCACATTGGAACAGGCGAGAACAAAATTGAAAACGCCATCTGGGCCTATGACAGTCCTTTAAAGGAAGCGCTCGAGGTCAAGGGGCACTTTTCGATTATGCCCCATGCGCTTGCCGGGCTTCAATCAAAGCCGGACGTCAATCTGCGGCCGCAGGACGGACATATTTCCTCGCCGCTCGCGGACTGGATTTTGCGTGAAGCCGCCTATTGCAAGGATCGCGCTGAGCTTGTTGGTTTGCTGGGGCGAAAGTTCGTGGGGGAGGGCATTGCCCTGCAGCGCCTCACAGTTACCATCTGGTCATTGCACCCCGAAATCGCCGGTCTGAACATGATCTGGCTGCGGGATGAAGACACGGTTCGAGCCTCTGAACCCGATCATTCCCTGTTTTCCAATCCCGCCTACATCAACAGTCCGCTGCGCCACGTAACGGATGGTCTTGGCGGCGTTCGCCAACCACTCAATGAGGACAAGACCGAGTTCGATTTTCCCATTATGGCGGACCTGAAGGCCAAAGGTGCGACCGACTATGTGGCCATGCCGCTGATTTTCTCAGATGGCCAGATTAACATCATGACGCTGACATCGGATCATCCAGATGGCTTCACGACCGCAAATCTGGGGCTGATCTTTGAGTGTTCCTCGGTGATTTCGCGCTATCTGGAAGTCATGACCCTGCGCAAGAACACCGAGGTTCTGCTTGAAACCTATCTCGGTCAACGGACTGGCCGGAAAGTTCTCAATGGCGCCATACGCCGTGGGGAAGGCGAGGACATCAAATCCGTGGTGCTATTCAGCGATCTCCGGAATTCAACAACGCTCGCCGAAACGCTTCCCCAGGCGGACTATCTTGATTTGATCAACGACTATTTCGACACGATATCCGATGCAATCACGGCGCATGGTGGGGAAGTGCTGAAATTTATCGGTGATGCCGTGCTCGCCGTTTTCCCGATTTCTGATGAACCCGGAGATCAGGAAAACAAGGCGCGAGAGGCGCTTAAAACAGCGCGGCTCGCCACCCAATCAGTTCAGGAACGGGCAAACGCCCGCCTGGAGGAGGGGAGGCCCGCGTTCGAGGCTGGCATCGCCCTCCATGTGGGCGATGTGGCCTATGGCAATGTGGGTGCGCGCGACCGGCTTGATTTCACGGTCGTGGGGCCTGCAGTCAATCTTGCGAGCCGCATTGAGGGCCTAACAAAGGAAACCGGACACAAGGTTCTGGCGTCCGGCGCTTTCAGGCAAGCGCTTGGTGCGGGGGAGATCGGGCTGACCTCCGCGGGATCTCATGCCTTCAAAGGCATAACCGGCGAGCACGAGATTTTCGTGGTGGATGTCTAAACGGGCGTTCTGATTTTGCCGGAATTGAGCTTTTAAAGCACGTTTGTTTTAGCTGGAGGCGTTCGCTTCCTTTCGTCATCCCGCCCAGTTCGGAGCTTGCGAACGGACGGGCGGGATCCACATTTTCACAACAGCCATGGATTCCGCCCGCAAGGGGTGGAACGACGGTGATTAAAGATAGATTCCAAGCAAATTTCTCAAAATCTAATGATCAATGCCACGCAAAAACTTCATGTTCACCCAGCCTTGCCGGGCACCGGCAGATACGAGACACCAGCGGGCATGACGCGCGCAGGTCTGGATATAGATGCCTCGCTCGTAGGGCCCGAGCGCTCCGACTTTCTGATAGTTGGCGCCAGGTCCCGACCGCATATTGAGCACATCCCAATTGGCCACACGATAGACCTGATAGGTCAGCTCCGGTGAATAGTGATAGCGCCACTCGTGGGCCTGAACAGCGGTTGCCGACATCGACGTGGCGAGAAAGATGGCGGAAAGCAAAAGGCGTTTCATCGTTGTTTTCCAATGGGCTGGGACAATATTGCAATCATGCGGGCTCATGGGCCTCATTGCAAATGTGTTTTTGCACGCTGCAAAATGGCGGGGCAGGCTGATCGTCATTTTGGCGGCACCTTGACGTCGGATTTGCGAGGGACGCGGCGCTTCTGACGCGCTGAGATGACCGTCTCAACAAGGCTGTGCGATGCATTGCCAAAGGGACCAGTTCAATGCAGACACCGCCTTGGTTGCACAATGATGCCAAGTCGCCGGACGATCTTGTCGTCCAGGATGGCTGGAGCGATCTGCGACAATACAGGGAATTGCCCGACATTGATTGCGACCGGCTCTATGCCTATCGCACCGCCCGGCTGCGCGAACAGATGGCGCTAGCGGATGTGGATGTTCTGGTTCTGGTGAACCCGACGAGCCTGCGCTACGCCGCCGACTATTCCTCCTATGCGCTTTACCAGACGCGCATTCCCACCACCTACCTCTTTCTGTCTCAGGAAGGACCGACCGTAATCCATGGTGGCTATGTGACCGGATCGCTAATCCATCGTGCGGATCCGGCTCACTTCATTTCGTTCTTCGACAGCGGAGACAATCTCTCCGACAATGCAGGCCGGTTTGCGGAAAGTCTTGCAGACTATCTGAGTGAAATAGGTCGGCCACAGGGGAGGGTTGCACTTGAATATGTAAACCCAAGCCTCACCCGCGCCTGTCTCGAACAGGACATCGACGTAGTGGACGGTGTGCCGATTTCAGAAAAAGCGCGGCTGATTAAGTCTATCGACGAGATCGAATGCATGCGATGGGCCATTGATGTGGCGCAACTCGGGATTTCGAAGATGAAGGAAGCGCTTCGCCCCGGTGTGACGGAACTGCAATTGTGGGGGCTGCTCAACTACGCGAACTTAGCCAATCACGGTGAATGGCATGACGGGCGCATGCTGGCATCAGGCCCGCGCATCAATCCCTGGTATCAGGAAGCCTCACAGCGGGTGATCGAATCCGGTGATCTGGTGGGTTTCGACACAGATATGGTCGGGCCGATGGGCTATTTTTGCGATGTTTCGCGAACGTTTCACTGTGGTCCCGCAAAGCCCACGCCGCGACAGAAGGAAATCTGCCGGCTCGCTTATGCTGAGGTTCAACACAATATGAACCTTATCCGCCCCGGCATTTCGTTTCGCGAGATTCAGGAACAGTCATTCCCGATCCCGGAAGACTGTCAGGAAAACGCCTACACCTGCATCATGCATGGGGTTGGAATGTGCGATGAATATCCCAAGATCGACCCGCTGCATCGTGGACCCAATGCCTATGACGGGGTGCTGGAAGCGGGCATGGTTTTGACTGTGGAAAGCTATATGGGCCCAAAGGGCGAACGCGATGGCGTGAAGCTGGAGGAGCAGGTGCTCGTGACAGAATCCGGCTTTGAACCGCTTTCGACCTATCCGTTTGAGGAAGAACTGTTGGGGTGAGGGGCCCACCAACATTTTCTTCGGTCAGATCTGCTTTGAATTGATCTTTCTTAATCGTCATTCCGCCCCTTGCGGGCGGAATCCACAGCCATTTCAACATGGATCTGGCCCGTCCATACGCAAGCTCCGGACTGGGCGGGATGACGGAGTTGAGCGCTCGTTTTTCGTAAGCTTATCAGGGCCTAATCCCGCGGTAACCCCATCATCGGTTCCATGCGGCGGCTGTTGGTTGGCAATGCTTCGGTCTCGTTGGGTAGACCGGCGCATTCGGTGAAGATACGGGCCGTGCAGGTCGCGCACATATTGTGGTTGAGGCGTTTGGTCAGTTCCTCAATTGCTTCGCTCTTTTTATCGAAGATGTTTTCAAGCCCAAACTCATTGCCGAAGCGGGAGCGGTTCAGATAATCGCTCACATTGTATTTGATCCCGCACAGATACAGACCGCCGCCCATTTCGCGCAAGCGTTCGGCCTCTTCCACGATCATCTCAGCGCCCGCCATGTCGACAAAGTTCACGCCCTGGCACAGGACCAGAATGTGCTTGTAGCCCTGCTTGTCGGTGATCTTGTTGAGCCGCTTTTGAATGTGGTTCTGGGAGCCGAAATAGATCGACATGTTCACCGAAATGACCTTCAGTTGCGGGCACTGACGTAGCTGATTGCGATGCACGTTCGCCATGCGGTGCGTGTCGGAGGAGGGGTCCGGCGCCATGTCGACAATTTCCGGTGTCGACGTGCGCATCAGGAAAATGATCAGCGACAGCAGCACGCCCATATAGATGGCGAATTCAAGCTCCAGGAACAGGGTCGCGAAGAATGTCACCGACAGGATGGCGGTTTCGGTGGTTGAGATCCGCAGCACCTTTTTGATGTGGTGCGTGTCGATGAGATTGTAAGCGACCAGCAGGATCACGCCACCCATGGCAGGTATCGGCAAAAACGCGGTCAGCGGCGCCACCAGAAGCACGATCAGCATCAGCGATACGGCCGAAACGATGGCAGAAAGCGGGGTTTTTGCCCCGGCGGTGTAGTTCACGCCCGTACGGGTGAAGGAACCTGAGCCCGCATAGGAGGAGAAGAAACTGCCCGCCAGATTGGAAAGACCCTGTCCAATGAACTCCTGATTGCTGTCGAGCCGCTGGTGCGATTTTGTGGCAATGGAGCGGGCGATAGAGACCGCCTCAATGAGGCCAAGCAGAGCAATCGCAAAGGCTTCCGGCGCCAGAATACGAATGGTTTCGAGCGAGAAATCCGGCGAAGAAAAGGGCGGCAGGTGGCGTGGAATTTCACCCACCAGTGCCACGCCGTGATTGGCGCCATCAATCCACACGCACACCAGCGACCCGACAATCATGGCAAACAGCAGATTGGGCAGGCGCGGGAACAGCCATTTGAAGGCGATTGCCGCGAATAGCGTGACGCCGGAAACAGTCAGCACATAGAGATTGGTATCCCCCAACTGGCGGTAAAGTTCCGTCCAGGTGAAGAGAAATGAACCACCACGCTCAACCTCAAGACCAAGCACGTGCTTCATCTGGCTGGTGGCAATCAGGATCGCGGCACCGGCGGTAAAGCCGGTCACCACCGTGTGCGAAACGAAATTGACAATGCGGCCCAGCTTCGCGAGACCGAAGGCGAGCTGATAAAGCCCCGCCAGGAAGGTGAGGGTGAGCGCCGTTGAAACAAACTCCGGCGAACCGGGCGTTGCGTAGTTGGACACGGACGAAAACACGACGATGGAAATCGCCGTGGTGGGCCCCGAAATCAGGTGTAGGGAGGAGCCGAACAGCGCCGCGACAATAGGCGTGATCATCGCGGTGTAGAGGCCATATTCCGGCGGCATGCCGGCGATGGTGGCGAAGGCCACGCCCTGGGGCAGCACAATCACCGCGCCGGTGAGCCCTGCCTGAATGTCGGCCTTGAGCGAGCGTTCGTTGATGAGGTGCATCCAGCCCAGAAACGGGAAGACATGAAACACCCATTGCAGCCGTCGCGGCAGTTTTACGGGTTTGATGCTTTCCAGTTTCATGGCCAAACCATCATTCGCGGAGCGTTGGGCGGTTTCGCCGGGCACGGCGAAAAAATGCGTTTATCACCCCATGGTTTTCCATCGGGTGTTGTCAGGCATACTGAATGGTTGAAGCGCGGCATTCGCGGTCGCGAAAATGTCGTGTTCACAAGCCGGTACAACGATTTCGGATCAACCGTCGCGCCCGCTTACCGCTTTCCCATACGCCCCGGCTGAAGCCAATGCAAGGGGGCGAAATGAGCGGTTTTTGGAAAAGAGAGTCTCAAAAATGGGGGTTGATAAATGAGGCTTGGGGAATCTCCGCTTCGAGCCCATTTATGACCTTGCCGTTTCATGCAGTTGAATCAATTTGCGACACCAGCTCGCACGGCGCTTAATAACCCGCATACAGTCCTGCATTGAAAAGGTACCTGCTGGGGTTTACCTCAGAAAACAGGCTCTGATACAACGCGCCAGGGCAAACTAGTGGCTCAATCTAGCTTTCTGCGCAGTTCTTATGTCTGATTCCGTTTTTGCCACGAATGTATCCTTCTGAAAGAAGCGATCTAATTTCCGGAGCGTCAAACAAAACCTTCTCTTTTCTCCCATCGCGCACCACGTTTGCAAAACAGGAATTGTTGTTCTGGTTCAAAACACTAATTCTAGTAAATTCTGGATCAGTTCCAATACTTGAGTTTATATTATCTGCACTGTTGTCAATTTGACAATTAAAATCATCATTATTATCAAATTTATTATATATGTCAGGTTCATGCCATCTGCCGGAAATTTTTACATTAAAAACAGATAGTTTTCTACCTACAACGATCTTGTTGAATCCATTTTTGGCGCTGAATTTGTACTCCAACCTAATTTGTCCGCCCTTCATGCCGGGTCCCTCTTCGCTTGTCACTTCGACAACAAAGTCGCATTCCAAGGGAGTTTCGATAACTGAGGCCTGTGTAGCTTCGTCGAAAACCTCTATGGTAGCCAAAAAATTATCAAACTTAGTTAGAGATATAGTCATCTCTGGCTTGGTGAATAATTCAGAAACTTTAGGACCAACGGCACCAAGGACAGAAATAAGCGCTATCAGCAATGATAAAGTGGTATTCGATACGTTTATATACTTTCTGAAATTCTGCCAGCTATTGCATTCTAGGCAAATTTTCTGATTTTTTGAAAGACTGGTATTGCAGGCCCAACATTGTGAATTATTTTCTGCCAGCGCATCCTCGTTTGACATGAAATAACTCTCCATTGAATACCGTCAATATGGAAACCTAAACCAAAAAAATGGGGCTTAGCAATGTCTCAGTAAAAAACGAATTGGATTCGAATCGAAGTAGGAATACTTCCTTTCGATTTTGTTACGGCACTACTGCATTCTCAAAGTGAGGAATTGCTACAAGGCGTAAGCGAATAAGGCGATGACGTCGCGCTTAAACCCGCAAAGATTTTCTCGCTAGTTCTATTAGCAAGTGGACTATCGATCCTTGTTGTGATTTCCGACAGGTCCGGCCCGTTTACATATTTGGGAGTAACGCTCGTATTGCTTCTCGCGGCCTCATTTATCGCATATGGTGTCAGAGCGATCGCAAAGGAAACTCTGGCGGCGATATTGACCGGATACACTGGTTACATCTTTGGGAAGAGTTCCAACATTCTCGACCAAGGCAGTGGCTCCAACACGAACGATTGGCCAACAAGATCACATCGCCGAAGTGAAAACCAGTCCACGCGTTTGTCAAAATTTGGCGATAGTTGTGCATTTGGAAATCGCTACGTGCCGCTGGCGCAGGTTCTGCAATAAAATACATCCGTTGGCCATTGACGCTCATTTTGTGGGGATCGCCACAGCCTTTCAATTTCTCAAAAGTCTGCACTGCAGTCGTTCGAGTTATCTGGCCCTGCAATCTCCACCTCTTCCCTACCCACCAATCCTGAACTTCATACAGGTCTGGGTGCCGTGGGCCAGCAATTTGCCGTCCTTGGTCTTCAGCGTGGCTTCGGATGTGGCGATGGTGCGGCCGGCGTGAACCACCTTGCCTTCGCAAAACACTTCACCCGTGTCCGGCATGATCGGGCGCACCAGATTGACCTTGAATTCAATCGTCGTTGAACCAAACCCCACATCGCAGGTTGAATGAACCGCACAGCCAAGCGCTGAATCCATGATTGTAGACGCATAGCCGCCATGCACTGTGCCGAGCGGGTTCATATGTTCCGCACCAGGCGTTCCGACAAATAGCACCCGGCCATGTTCCACCTCGCGCATGCGGAAATTGAGCGTCCGCCCCATGGTCGGGGCGGGGAGGTCGCCCGAGACGACCTTGCGCAGTAGTTCAAGCCCTGAAAGCCCTTTCATGGTTTTGATGTCGGTGACACCGAAGCCGTTCTGTTGATCAGGCTGAGGTTTGCTGGACCCGTTCGGGATCGTCGTCTGGGTCATCGTCTGGCGGCTCGCTCTGATTGGAAAACAACAGCCGCTGATAAAACAGGCCAATGCCGATCAAGACAAGCCCCAATCCGATGAAGGAAAGTGCCCGCAATACGCCTTCCAGCGCCGACATGTCGAAGATGAACACCTTGATGACGGCGGCAAATACCATAGCTCCCGAGGCCAGCCGCAATTCGCGCGAATTGCGCATTCCCGCAATCACCACCAGCGCGATGCCGATCGCGAGCCAAACCGCCGAGTAGGTGTAGGCTTCGACGGGGAAGAAGGCGCCAACGGCAAGTTCGTTGGGGTGCCAGATGTGGCGCACGGTGAAGGTCGCGTAGAGGAACACCATGATGAGGGCAAGCCCCCCATAAATCATGCCGTGGAACCGCTTATCGATGGCCGGAAGGTCGGGTTTCGCGCGCTGCACGATCAGCAGAATTGCCGTGATCAGATAGCCAGCCAGCAGCCAGTTGAAGATGTGGGAATGACCAACCTCAACACCGTCTTCCCAGGGCTGGAACACAAGAAGATTGGCCACGACCAGCCAGCCCAAGGACAGGACCGCACCGAGCGGCACAAGCGGGCTTTTCCAGTTGGCGAAAAGCACCGGCTTGCCGAAGGTCGCGATGATGATGAGTGCCAGATAGCAAAGCGTCATCATGTAGGCTTCAGGCGCCACAAGCGGGGTTTCATTGAAGCCTATGTCCTCGCCCAGCCACCCGTGCCGCACCATGATGGTGAGGTAATTGACGAGCAGGATCCACATGGTGAGCTCCAGCGCCATGACATAAAAATCGGGCCGTCTGGTGCGTGAAATGTAGTGCGCGCCAGCGGCCACGATTGCCGGAATGCCATAAGCCACCAGCGCCAGATTGAAGAAGCGGCCATCGCCCAGATATTCGCCCGTCGAAAGCGGGTTGAGCGCAATGCCGTGCACAAAGATCACCATGGCAAGCGATCCGAGCCCGGCCAACATCGATGCATAGCGGAAGATCGGGCTTGGCGCCTTGTCGTCAAGCCGCATCAGCGCGCCGGACATGACAAGCGCCGCGATCGTGTGGCCGGCCTGTTCGGCGAGTGAATATTCCTTCGCGTAGACCAGACCGCTATGCATGTAGTGGCGGATTTCGATTGTGATCAACAGGGCGGAAAAGAGGACCGCCGCGCCTTCAAAGAAACGCTGTGGCGCATCGAAAGCCCGCCACTCGCCGGTTCGGCCAAGCGCCCAGGCAGCTGCGAACATCGCCGCAATGATGGCCAGATAAGCAAAGAGGTAGGCGTTGATGACCGGCGTGGTGCCAACGGCAAGCGCAAGTCCGGGCTCAAGCACCGTGAAGAACACCGCCCCAGCAGCCGGAACGGCTGCGGCATAACGAATGCCGGTGATGGGCCGCAGATAAGTGAAGAGCAGGGCGTAGGCCAATGCCGCGCCCGCAAGTGCCAGTACGAGTAGGGGTGAAAACAGATTGAAACCCAGGGCAAGCGTGAGCATCAACCCGGAAGAAATGGCCGTTGCAGCGATGGGTTTTTGTGAGCTGACGGCCACGCCGGAGCGCTGGTCATGTCGCCACAACAGGTCAGTGGCGACCAGCAGGGCCAATGCCGCGCCAAGACCGAGGATCAGGAACAGGGTCGATCCGTCCCCGCCACCAGCGATCCAGCAAACGGAATAGGTGACGGGCGATACGAGCGCCATGGGGGCCGTCCAGCCAAGCGCGATTGGCGTGCTCTTGGTCACCCATCGACGGCCTGCGTAAAGCCCAACCAGTAACACCGCGACGCTGAGGATGGTGGCAAACCGGCCCAGATCAGCCGGAACCCCGTCGACACCCGCGCCAGCGATCGTGAGCATTCTGCGGCCAAAAATATCAAGCGATATGGAAACACCGTAGAGCGCCCATGCGCTCACCGCGGCGGTGCCTGTGGCGGCCGCAATCACAAAACCCGCTGGTGCCCGCAGAGATAAGAGCGCGGGTACGGCCATGACGAACAGCGCGAGTGCCAGCACCAGTTGCGAACCGCTGGAAAATCTCGATCCGGCAGAGTGGACAAGAAGCACAATGCCCATCGCACCGAGAGCGCACCACAAGACTCGCGCCAATACCCGTTCACGGGAAAGGGGCTGCTTTTCTTTCTCTTTGTCGCCCTCTTTTTCGTCCTCTTCGTCATCGTCGGAGGGGATTGCGCCCCAGGGCCCCAAAAACTCGGGCGTGGATGCGGGAGTAAGACCAAATGGCGCGCTGGTGGAAAGGTTGGGCCATAGAACACCCAACACGGAAAAGATGGCTGAAAGGGCAACCAGATAGGCCTCAAAGGCCCAGGCTTCCCGCACGTTCACATCGATAGAAGTCGCCCCGCCCATCGCCCAGAAAATGGCGCCGGTCGCGGTCAGTCCGACCAGCCAGATCCAGCGGCGGTAGCGCGCCAGCCGAAGGGCGGCAATTGTGACAATCAGCAGAAACACGCACAGCGCGGTGGCGTTGGGCTTCTCCGACACGACAAGGATCGGGGTGATGAACGATCCCACAAGGCCGAGGGCCGCCATGGATGGCCCGTGCAGCAGGGACGCGGCCATGATAGCCAGCGCCACAATGCCAAGCAGCACGAAGGCAAGGGCTGGCCCGATGAAGCTGTAAACCGCGTGCGCAGAAAAAATGGTGGCAAATAGTGTGAGGCCACCGGCTGCTGTCAGCACACCCGGCACATAGGCGCGTTTTGCCATTTCGAGGGAGAAACCATCCGGACGACGGCGTAAGAATTCGCCGCCGGCAAGCAGCGCCAGCCCGAAGATTGTCGCCAGCACCAAACGTGGACCGGGGCCGAGCAGGCCTGCATCAATTGAGTAGCGAACGAGAAACAATCCGCCCAGAGCGAGCGCAACACCTCCGAGCCACACGGCCCACTGGCCGCCGGCGAGGGCTTCGATCCAGCCACTTTCTTTCTTGGCACCAGGCTTGGGTTTTGATGAAGCGTCGGTTCTGGCTGCGACGCCCCAGGGTTGGGGTGAGGCCTCTTCCTGTGCGCCTGGGTCCGGTTTTTCTTCCGCTTCCTCATCAGCGGTTTTGACTTCCGGTGCGGCGTCTTCTGCGGTCAGGTCAGTGTCGGTTTCGCCGGTTTTCGTTGCATCTTGCGGCGTATCAACTGCTTGCGATGTGGTGGGCGTGTCAAACCGTTCTGCGGCACGCTGGACATCGGCGCTTTCCGCTTGATCGCCAGTGTCCTCGGGAGACCGGGGTTCGACAGAATCTGCAGCGTCGCCCGTTCCATCCTGCGCAACAGCTGCAAATCCGCCGCGCCGAACGTCTCGCTCAGCATCTATGATGCGATCCTGCAGCGCATCAATACGCTTTTGCAGAGAGGCGATCTGCTTTTGCGCGTCACCCGCCTTGATGCTGCCGCGAATACCGACAATCAGTGCCACGATCGGCAGGATCACAACCATGATCACCGCCAGAACGATCAGCCCTTCCATGAATTCCCCCTCCGGTCAGGCGTCTTTTGGGTCGTGTTAAGGGCTTCTTGTGCCCGAAAGGTGGCGAATTAGCCAGTTTTGCCACCGCAATCTGTGCAAAACCGCGCTTTGGGCACATTCAGCCTTGTCTGCGCTGTCTCCTGAGCGCCTTCAGAAAGCTCTCGCGTTCGGACGGTGGTGCGAGCCCGCGCGGATCCCAGACATGCCGCGCAAGAAAGAAGCCGGTGAGCCGAAATCCGTCAACAAGCATGTCGATTTCGGTCTCCGCTTGGTCCGCGCCAGATGCCATGAAACCCGGAAGCGCCAGAAGCTTGTCGGCATAGGGTTGACCGGCCTCGGCGCTCACCGCTCGTCCGGTTTTTGGTGAGACGTAGATGAGATTGTCCTGTGCGCCGGTGCCGGCACAACGGGTGAGATCAAGCCCAAACCCAAGCTCTTCCAGCAGCGCTAGCTCAAAACGCACGATAAGTTCAGCGGTGATCGCCCCATCGTCGAGGTGCTCAAGGATGACGAGCAGCGCGCGATAGAGCCCGACGTGCGGGTCGCGCTCCGGCAAGAGCCGAAGGTGGCTTGCAATCAGTTGAACGGCAAAAACCGCAATAGGCGAGGCGATAAGTTCCGCCGTTCGCATGGTGACGGGTTCAATGGTGAACTGCCCGAGATGTTCTTCAAGCCGCGCCCGCCAGGTGGCGGAGACTGAGTTCCCCGGCTGCAAGGCGGGCAGGGTGCGCTTGGAGCGGCCACCGCGCACGAGTCCGAGATGCCGCCCACGCGCGGGCGTCATGAGTTCGACAATCAGGCTTGTTTCACCATGGCGACGGGTGCCCAGCACCACCGCCTCATCCTGCCATTCCATGCCTGTGTTGTGAGGGAGGAGAGGGGGAGTGGCAAGGGGGCAGGCGACAGATCCGTTTCGATTTCCGGACCCTACGCCGCCGCTGATGCCAACCGGGGGACAGGTTGTTCCTTGATCGGCCAATGCAGGATGGCAGCGATGAGGCCCAGGGCCACGCCGATCCACCACACCACGTCATAACTTCCCATGATATCATAGAGATAGCCGCCGAGCCACACACCGAGGAACGAGCCAATCTGGTGGTTGAAGAACACCAGACCACCGAGCAGGCCGAGGTGTCGCGTGCCGAACATAACTGCCACCAGCGCATTGGTTGGCGGCACGGTAGAGAGCCACAAAAAGCCCATTGCAACGGCGAAAATCACCACCGTTGTGGGGGATGCCGGGATCAGCAGGAACAGGGTGAAGGCGATTGAGCGCCCGATATAGATGAGCGCGAGAAACACCGGTTTGGAATAACGCTGTCCGATGATCCCCGCAGCAAGCGACCCGATGACGTTGAAGCCGCCGATCAGCGCGATTGCCACCACCGCCCATTTGGTGTCGATGCCAAGATCATTCACATAGGCCGGGAAGTGTACAGCGAGAAACGCCACATGAAATCCGCAAACGAAAAATCCAATGGTTAGAAGGACATAGCCTCTTGTCGAGAAGGCCTCTGCGAGCGCTTCGCGGATGGTGAGATCATCGTCCGTGAGATTGGTCCCGCCGGAGCGCGCGCTGCCGATCAACGGCAAGGCCAGCACCGGAATGATGAGCATGAGCACCGCGAACCAAGTGAGCGTATCTGACCAGCCAAGGCTCTCGATCAGCCCTTGCGAAATGGGCGCGAAGACGAACATGCCGAGTGAGGCTGCCGCCGTGCCCACGCCAAAAACGAAGCTTCGTTGTTCGGGTGAAACCGTGCGGGCAAAGGCTGCCAGAATGATGCCAAAGCTTGCCGATCCGACACCGATTCCAACCAGAACTCCGCCGCCAACATGCAGCCAGATCGGGGCGGAGGAGACGGCCATCATATAGTTGCCAACCGCGTAAACCACTGCACCGAAAGTCAAAACCCGCCAGGTGCCATAGCGATCTGCTACCGCGCCCATGATCGGTTGGGTGACACCCCACAGCAATTGCTGGATCGCCATTGCGAGCCCAAATGTGGTGCGGCTCCAGCCTGTATCGGCGAGCATCGGGGCCTGAAAAAAGCCCATGGCCGAGCGCACGCCGAAGGTCATCATGGCGATAATGCAGCCGCAGGTGATGACGATCCAGACCGCTTGCCAGGCGGGCTTGTGTGATACAGGGGTTGAGGTGGCTGACATGGGAGTTCGCTAAAATTCTGTCTTGGGGATACTGGCCGACGCTACCCCATTTCGGCGCGATTGAAAGCCACAAATGAGACATGGTGCTCTTTGTCTGCGAAAACCGAACCACAAGTTTCAGGTGCGGGGATAGGGCCAAAACGGGGGAAAAATACGCTCGAAACCAGCGGTAATTTCGCGAAAACGCCTCCCATTTTCGCGAAACCCCAAGAATTTTCTCGAAATTCGTTCTGATTTTCCCGAACGGGGATAAATCCGCCCGTTCAAAAAGAATCCTGTTGTTTGCCGCCCGTCATCTCGTTGTCACAGTTGTGCGGGCTCGTGAATCCCATCAAACTGGTTCCGGCTTTTTCAAATCCCTGCATCGCACGGCCGGTTCACATGAGCGAGCAACTTTCCTTTTTCCCGCCGCAATCGGGCACGGGCGCGGATGATATCATCATCGTAGGCGGCGGGCTTGCCGGTCTCTTTTGCGCATTGAAATTGAGCCCGCGCCCGGTGACCATTCTGGCGGCAGCCCCGATTGGCACCGGTCCCGACACCGCCCATAGCCAGGCGGGGATCGCCGCTGCGGTTGCCGAAGGCGACACGATTGAAAAGCACGTGGAGGACACGCTCACCGCGGGTGCCGGCATCGTGGATGAAAACATCGCCCAGCTGATGGCCCGCGAGGCGGTGGATCGCCTGCATGATCTTCTGAGCTACGGCGTTCCGTTTGGCCGCACCAGCGAGGGGGAACTCGCCGTATTGCGGGAAGCGGCGCATTCGCAAAACCGCACCATCGGCGTGAAGGGTGATCGTGCCGGTCGCGTGATCATGGAGGCGCTGGCAGCGGCGGTGCGCGAGACGCCATCCATTCGCGTGCTTGAAGGCTTTGTGGTTCAGGACATTTTGAAAGACGGTCGCAATGTTAGCGGCGTGGTGGCGCGCGATGCGGCGGGCGAGGGGATCAACAAGGCCTTTTTCAAGGCGCGTGGGGTGGTGCTGGCAACCGGCGGGCTGGGGCATTTGTTCGAGGTCACAAGCAATCCGGCGGAAGCGCGCGGGGCGGGCATTGGCATGGCGGCGCGGGTTGGCGCTGTGATGGCCGATATGGAGTTTGTGCAGTTTCATCCCACGGCAATTGATGTGGGCGGCGATCCCGCCCCGGTCGCTGTGGAGGCCCTGCGCGGGCGTGGTGCGACGCTTGTGAACAATGTCGGCGAGCGCTTCATGACCATGCTCCACCCGGATGCGGAACTTGCCCCGCGCGACGTGGTGGCGCGTGGTATTTTTGCCGAAATCGAGGCGGGTCGCGAAGCCTGGCTGGATTGTCGTGAGGCACCGGGCAGTGCGATGGAAGCGGATTTCCCTTACGTTTTCACCAATTGCCAAAAGGCGGGGATCGACCCCGCGCGTGATCTTATTCCTGTGGTGCCGGCTGCGCATTATTGCATGGGCGGCGTGTTGACAGATGCTAGCGGTCGCACCTCCGTCGACGGGCTGTGGGGGGCAGGCGAGGTGACCTCAACCGGTGCCCACGGAGCCAACAGGCTGGCTTCCAACGCGCTGTTGGAGGCGGTGGTTTTTGCCGCCCGCATAGCCGATGATATCAAAGGGTTGCTGCCCGCCCCGCAGATCCGCCTTCCGGATCGGGAGGAGACAAGCAACAGCGCGGATTCCATGGGCGCCGACAGCGCGGCCATGCGGCGCCTGCGGGCAACCATGAGCGAACATGTGGGCGTTATGCGCACGAAAGACGGGCTTGAAACCGCGCTTCAAACCATTGCGGAGCTCGAGGCCAGCAATCCCCTGCAACGGTTTGAAAATGTTCTCGTCACGGCCAAATTGATGGTGGTTGCCGCACTGCGGCGCGAGGAAAGCCGCGGCTGCCATTTCCGCCGTGATTTTCCTCTGGAAGACCCGGAACTGGCCCGGAGGAGTTTTCTGACGGTGTCGGATTTGGCGGGTTGAAAAAAACGACGATGATTCGAAACCCAGTTGTTCGCGGTGTGGAAAGATAATGTCCATTGTCGACGGTGCCAGCACAGCTCGCGAAATAACAGACTGGCTGATTGCCGAGGGGCGTGAGCTTGGCGAAGGAATAGCGGTTGTTGATCAATATGTACAACGGTTGGTGGACGCCGGAATACCGCTATCACGCGTGAATGTGGCGCAGCGTTTCGCCAACCCGTTGCTCGTGGCCTGGGGTGTAATCTGGACCCCGGACGGCTCACATGAATATGATGTGACGCATGCCATGCTCGACACCGCTTCCTATGTCGGCAGCCCCTTCGAAACCGTGCTCACCACCGAAAAACCGCTTCACAAAAGCCTTCTGAATCTCGACCGGGAAGTGGAACACAGTGCCTATCTGGAACTTGCAGATGGAGGCGGTGCGGACCTCTATGCCAATTTTCTACGCTATGGTGATGGATCAAAGAACGGGTGCACCTTCGTCACCGATGATCCAGACGGCTTTACACCGGAGCATATCCGGCTGATTGATGCCACTGCTTACGGCCTGGCATCAGCCATGGAACCCATCACCATGCGCCGGTCAATCGGGAGCCTTCTGAAAACCTATATTGGCGATGGGCCTGCCAGGGCGGTGAGCAACGGTTCGATCCAGCGCGGGGAGCATGCCTCCATTGAAGCCGTGGTGATGTTCACCGATTTGCGCGGGTTCACATCCAAGTCGGAACAGTGGGCGGACACCAAACTTTTGGATGCGCTCAACAGCTACTTTGATGTGGTGGTGCTTGCGGTCGAGAAACACGATGGGGATGTGCTCAAATTCATGGGTGATGGCATCCTCTCTGTCTTTGCGATTGATGGAAAGATGATCGTCGAGAGCCAATGCAGAAATGCAATTGATGCTGCCCGCATGGCACTCGAAGAGCTTGATGTGCTGAATACCGGGCGGCTGGCCGATGGCGAAGAAGTGCTTTCGATCGGCATCGGCATCAATGTCGGCTCGGTGACGTTTGGAAACATCGGGAGCCCCGACCGGCTGGACTTCACAGTCCTTGGTTCCGCCGTGAACATTGCGAGCCGCGTTCAGGATCTGTGCAAAGCGCTTGATACCGAATTGCTGGTGACACAAAGCGTCGCGTCGTGCCGCAGCGAGGCTTTTGAGGAAAAGGGTGCACATCCGGTTCGCGGTATTGCTGAACCCATTCCGCTTTTCGGGCTGAAGCGATGATGAACAGGCTGACCCATAAATCACTGGCATGAACAGGATGGAGTGATCGTTCCCATGGCTGGTTCAATTGACACGCTGAAGAGCGAAATCATCGAGACCTTCGGTACGCCCTGTGCGGTGATTGATCTTGATGTTGTGGAGCGCAACATCGCGCGGGCGCAGCGGCTTTGCGATGAGGCGGGGGTTGCCAATCGCCCGCACATCAAGACCCACAAATCGCCCCTGCTTGCCAAAAAGCAGATTGAGGCCGGGGCGAGGGGGATCACCTGTCAAAAGCTGGGCGAAGCCGAAGTGATGGTGGAGGCGGGCATCACCGACATCATCCTAGCCACCAACCTTTTGGGCGCGGCGCGCTCGGGCAGGCTGGCCGCCCTGCAGGCCCGTGTGCCCCTGAAAATCTGTGCGGACAATCCTGTTTCGCTGGAGGCCTATGCGGCGGCCGCGGAGCAAGCGGGCCGCTCCATTGATGTGATGATCGAGTGCGACACGGGGCAAAAACGCGCCGGGGTGGAAACACCCGCTGAGGCGCTGGTGCTGGCAAAGCTCATTCGGGAGAATGAGTGGCTCACCCTCGCCGGGCTTCTGTTCTACCCGCCGCTTGACGGGTGGGAGCGAACGCAAAACTTCCTTGATGATACCGCGCAAGGGCTTTTCGAATTGGGCATGAGTGCGGAGATCATCTCCACCGGTGGCACGCCCAACTTCAAAAATCTGGGCAAGCTGAATGGTGCCACCGAGCACCGGGCGGGGACATGCATTTTCAACGATCTCATGATGATTGAGGCGGGCGTCGCGATGCTGGACGATTGCGCGTTTCAGGTCTTTTCAAGTGTGGTGAGCCGTGCAGGGTGCGACCGCGGCATTCTTGATGCAGGCTCCAAGACCCTGACGTCGGACACGGGTGGTCTTGAAGGGTTCGGGCGCATTCTGGAACATCCCGACGCGCGCATTCACAAGTTTGCCGAAGAGCACGGCTTTCTCGATCTCACAAGCTGCAACGACAAGCCGGAGGTCGGGGACATTGTGCGCGTGGTGCCCAACCATGTGTGCGTTGCCGTCAACATGGTGGATCAACTCGTCGCTGTACGCGGAAACACGGTGGTTGACGTGGTGCCGGTGGCGGCACGCGGGATGCTGGTGTGAGGGGGGCAAACTTCCTTCACGAAGTTCGTTCCAACACGCTGAATGACCGGGGCGCGGAAAAAGTATCATATTGGAGTTGGATCAATACACAAACTACATCACTCCAATCAGCGTCCTTTGGTTGCCGCAGACAGAGTTCCAACAAAGCTCACACATTCGCGTCTAGGCGGAACGCAGTCAAAAGAAACAAGCCAAGCGGAGCTGAAGTTTTCAATGGAATACACTAACTCGGCATGGCAGTCACAACAGCCACGGGAACCGGTATCCGGTAACCTGTGCCTGAAGAGAATTTTTCCGCAACGGTGGAAGCGATCTGATCCCGAATTGCAGCGATCACCGAATCCTTCTGCGACTTGATCAACATGGCGGCTCCCACCGTGGCGTTCAAAAAAATGTCGAACAACTCAACTGGTTGAGTTATTTCCCATGCTGGCGTCATAGTTTCATGGGCGATCATTTTGAGTCCGGCCGTAGACATCAATTGACGCGCATCCTCTGGCCTCGCAAACATAAACAAATCAGGCTGTGCAGGAGCCTGAGTGAAATCCGCGTGAGCCCTTATTGCTCCGAATACAGTTCCGAATGCTGGGGAGTCCTCTGGTGGCGCCCATGTCGCCATCAAGAATGTAGCGTCGGATCGCAACGTCCGACAAATCTCCTTGAGCACTTGTGGTTGATTCGGCAAATGCATCATGCCGAAATTGCAAACAACGGCGTCAAAGCATTTGTCACCAAACGGAAGTGCGGCTGCGTCCCCTTGCCGGAGATCGGCACCAGGCGCATACGCCCTACACAGCTCCAGCATTTCTTCCGAAAAATCGAGACCCGATACTTGGGCCCCTTCATCAACGAGCATCGCCGTCAACGCTCCTTGCCCACAGCAAAGATCCAAGACCTTCTTGTTTTTTACCGAGAGTCTCCCAACCAGATCTTGCGCCACATAATCGGTAATGGGCCCGAACTTGGCGACGTAGGCCGCGACAATATCTCTGTCGGTCCAGCCTGAACGTTCTTGTTTTGCAAATGCTTCGTAACTCATAACTTCCCCGAAATGGTTCTTTAGGTTGCGCAATTATGTTAGCCTTGGTTGGATTTCATCAGGGTCAAATTGGCCAACTGCGGGCTATCTCGGCCATCTATCGGCGAAGGAAAACACGAGAAGAATGGGCAGGGACTTTACAGCCGATCCACTTCGGATCGACGTGCTCGCCGCGGAGAGTTGCAGGGGCGCAATCCTTTATGGCTTGTATGACCTGCTGGCATCGGTGGGAACTGCGTGGTCTTACATGACGGAAGGGACGGCTCGCCCGTCGCTAACGCGGGTCAGGATCGTGGCGCGTAACGCAGAGCCATTTCGCTGCATCAGTGGCGTCCCTGTCATACCGGATTCTACGCTTGAAGACGCTGCTGATTGCGAGATCGTTTGCTTACCCAACTTCAGGTTGGATCGAGAAATTACACCGAAGAAAATTCTGGGTCCGGAAATTGAGTGGATCGTGCGACGTCATTCATCCGGCGCACGTCTGGCGACTGCCTGTTCCGGCGCCGCACTGTTGGCGGATGCCGGCCTGTTGGATGGCGAAGAAGCTTCAGCACACTGGTCGATGAGAGAGCTTTTTCGGCAGCGCTATCCAAATGTTAAATTTTGTCCCGATCGCAGGCTAACCTTTGCGGGAAAAGGCGATTCCATAATCATGTCTGGTGGCATGGCCTCATGGCAGGACCTCGCTCTTTACCTGATTGCCAGATTCATAGGTCCCGAACATGCGGCGAAGTCCGCCCGGTTCTATTGTGTCGATCCTCAACCCGATGGACTTCGGCACTATGCCGCGCCCATGCGCAGGCTGCAGGGAGAAGACGCGATTATCCGTGAATGCCAGGAGTGGCTTGCTGACGCCTACATAAAAGGCGATGCAGTTGGCCGCATGGTAAGTCGATCCGGTTTGCCGAGACGCACATTTGATCGTCGATTCCGCGCTGCCACCGGCTATAGTCCAGCGGATTACGTAAAGTCTTTGAGAATCGAAGAAGCAAAGCAGTTCCTGGAAATGGAGCACCAAGATATTGAATCTATTGCGGAAGCGGTCGGATATTCGGATATTCGCGCTTTCCGCCGTCTGTTCAAGAAGATGACGGGCATAAGTCCCGCTGAATACCGACGGCGGTTTTCGAGCAGTAGCTTCCTTTCGCCTCGATGAAGAGGCAGTCCTTGTATTGAGACCTGCCAGAAAAAAGACGTCGGCAATTTCTCCAATTCAACTGCTGAAGAGTGCGCTTACTGATAGGCGTTTCATTGATCAGCAATTTTGGTACAATGTGGACCCTGCCGCATTTCTGCTTCGAGTTAGTTACGGTCATCGGGCGTGAATGCCACTTTCGTGCCTGCGCCGCTGTGCAATAGACAGAATTGGGCTCGTATCGGACCTGCACCTGCTTGCTGTAGTGCATTCGCTCGTAACGACCAGTCGAACCTAGACTCGGTGTCTGCGGCTCGACGGAATTTCTCCACATTGACAACTCCCCGCATATTCCCAATCCTCCAAACACACTGAAATCAAGAGACAGTACCTAGACGAGTCGGGAGGATGTGTGGGAGAGGGAACGGAGTATCAGCCGATTGAACCGGGCACGCTGGGCGCGCGGCTGAAGGATGTTGACGCTGTTGTTCAGCGCGTGGGGGCGGACTGGGCCAACTGGCAGGTTCAGGAGGTTGGCGACGGCAATCTCAATCTGGTTTTCATCGTTTCCGGCAGCGCTGGCACGGTGATCGTCAAGCAGGCTCTGCCCTATGTGCGGCTGGTCGGTGACAGCTGGCCGCTGACCCTTCGACGCGCGTTTTTCGAGTATCAGGCGCTCACCCGCCAGCAGGCGCGGGATTCCGGCTCTGTGCCCCAACTCTATCATTTCGACGAGGCGCAGGCGCTGATCGTCATGGAATATCTCCAGCCGCATATCATCCTGCGCAAGAAGCTGATTGCGGGCGAGCGGGTTGACGGGCTTGCGGAACGGCTGGGCGTGTTTTGTGCCCGTACGGCCTTTCGCGGCTCGGACCTTTCCATGTCAACGGCGGAGCGCAAAAATGATGTGGCGCTGTTTGCCGGCAATATCGAGATCATGGCGATCACCGAAGCGCTGGTGTTCTGCGATCCCTATTTTGAGGCTGAACTCAACAATCATACGGAGGGGCTCGACCCGGTTGTCAAAACCCTGCGCGATGATGTGGCCATGAAGGTTGAGGCACAGCATCTGTTTGCCAAATTCGCCTCCAACGCCGAGACAATGCTGCATGGTGATCTGCATTCCGGTTCGATCATGTGCACGGAGCGCGAGACAAAGGTGATAGACCCGGAATTCGTGATGTACGGGCCGATGGGCTTTGACCTCGGTATGATGAACGCCAATTTCCTGATGGCCTATTTCAGCCAGTCCGCGCATCGAAGCGCGGACGAGCTGACAGATTATCAGGATTGGATTTTGGGGGTCATCGACGAGGTCTGGTCCGTCTACCGGCAGGAATTTGCGCGACTTTGGGCGAGCGAGCGGAACGGGATGCTCTATCCCAGATACATGTTTGAGGATCAGGGCCATTCGTCGGACGCCGCGCGCGATGCGGTGCTTGCCGCGATCTGGGAGGATGCTCAAGGGTTTTGCGGGATCGAGATGCACCGCCGGGTGTTGTCGCTCGCGCACAATGCGGATTTTGAGGAAATCGAGGACACGAGCGTGCGGGCACCACTGGAAGCACGCAATCTGATGATGGGGCGCGATCTCATCAAGAACCGCGCCAGTGTGCCGGACAGTGCGGCGCTTCTTGCGATGGCGCGGCGTTACAACAGCGAGGACGTGCTTTGAAGGTCAACGGCACCCCCTACCGCTCGATCTGGTACGACCATGATGCGGGTGAAGTGAAGATCATCGATCAGCGCTGGCTGCCGCACGAATTCATCGTGGTGTCGCTGACCACGCTGGAGGCTGTCGCGACCTCCATCGCCGACATGTGGGTGCGCGGCGCCCCGCTGATTGGCGCGACCGCCGCCTATGGCATGGCCGTGCAAATGGGGATCAATTCAAGCGACGAGGCGCTGGACGAGGCCTGGACGGTGCTGGAAAAGACCCGGCCCACGGCGATCAATCTGCGTTGGGCGCTGGACCGCTGCCGCAATTACCTGCGCACAGTGCCGGTGGCGGAGCGGGCGGAGAAAAGCATGCAGCTTGCGCACGAGATTGCCGATGAAGATGTGGAGATCAACCGCAATATCGGCGTAAACGGCCTGGAGATCATCCGCAAGATCGCCGCGAACAAAGCTGATGGCGAGCCAGTGCGCATTCTCACCCACTGCAATGCCGGTTGGCTGGCAACGGTCGATTGGGGCACGGCCACAAGCCCCATGTATCATGCGCAGGAGGCAGGCATTCCAATCCACATCTGGGTGGATGAAACCCGGCCGCGCAATCAGGGTGCGATGACCGCGTGGGAACTGGGGAGCCATGGAATTTCGCATCAGTATATTGTCGACAATGCGGGTGGGCATCTGATGCAGCATGGGCTGGTGGATGCGGTGATCACCGGCACTGATCGCACCACGGCTGCTGGCGATGTGTGCAACAAGATCGGCACCTATCTGAAGGCACTTGCGGCCCACGACAATGGCGTGCCGTTTTATGTGGCGCTGCCATCCCCCACCATCGACTGGACCGTGCAGGATGGGGTGAAGGAAATTCCCATCGAGGAGCGTAGCGCAGAAGAGGTCACACACATTCTGGGCAAAACGAAAGACGGCGATGTGGGCCAGGTGCAGGTGGCGCCTGAGGGCAGCGCTGCGGGCAATCCCGCCTTTGATGTGACGCCACGGCGTCTCGTGACCGGCCTCATCACCGAGCGCGGGGTATCTGAAGCCTCGCCCGAGGCGCTGGCGGCGATGTTTCCGGATTTGAGCGGCAGGTGATGGTTTGCCTCATCATGCAAGCTGGCCCTACGCCTGAAGGTTGCTCAAATGGCGAATAAAAAAGAGCTGCTCAAGAAACTGCTCAAAGGTATTGAAACGGGCGAGGCGAGTGCGGCGGCTGTCGTCAATGCGGCGAAGTACATCCAGCACAATCCCCAGACCCATGAGGGGAGCGAAGGGCTTGCCGTGCTGTTCGCGCGGCTTGCCAAAACCAATCCCAAGGTGCGGTTCATCCGGGTGTTTGAAGATGGTGATTTCGCCTTCGCCCACAATGAGTATGATTTTTTAAGCGTCCGTGCCGCGTTCGAAGTGTTCCGGTTTGAAGATGGGTTTGCGGTGGAGCACTGGGACAACATCCAGCCACTGAAAGAGCCGAACCCGTCCGGGCGCAGCATGCTTGATGGCGAAACCGAGGTCCGTGATCTCAACCTGACCGAAATCAATCGAGCGCTGGTGCGGGAGGCGGTGGAGACCATGTTTGTCGGGCGCAATCTGGACCGTCTCACGGACTATTTTGCGGCCAACTTGATTCAGCACAGTCCGGAGGCCGGCGATGGCACGGACGCGTTGCGCGCGACACTGGAACAGACCGATGGCAGCCTGTTCCATATCCGCTACGACTGTATCCATCGCGTGCTGGCGGAAGGCAATTTTGTGCTTTGCGTGAGCGAAGGATTCAAAGGCCAGGCTCACACCAGCTTCTACGACCTCTATCGGGTCGAGAACGGCCTGATCGCTGAACATTGGGACACGGTTGAAACCATCGCGCCGCGCAGCGAATGGAAAAATAACAATGGCAAGTTCTGATGTCCGCCGCGAGCAGATGTCTCTGCCTTCAATGACCGTACACGGCGGAGTAAATGCCGAATGCGCCGACCAGAATGAGGCTGACGGCCCAGACCACATCCAGATTGAACCAAGCCCGGGACAGGAATTTTAAACCCAGCCAGACATAGATGATTGTGGCGATCACACCGCCGGCGATGGTCATTGCCATCGTGTGGACAAAAGCCACGGTCAGCGCCCGCCAGACATTACCACCCATCAGACTGAGTGCCGCCTGATGGCCGGTGTCGTCCGCACCGATGGCGCAGATACCGAGATAGATCGGCACAAGCATCAGCCCAGCGCCGTGAGCCATTGCCGCCAGAAAGGACCATAAGGCCAACCGGCTTGGGTGGACGCGGGCAAGAAAGCGCGGGTGTTTTCGATTGATGAGCAGATAGATGCCCATCGCAATCACCAAGAGCCCTGCACCAATGCGCAGTTCCTTCTCCCAGATCACCAGTGCAGTCATCATGGAAAACGGCAACAGAATTGCCAGCATGGCCAGCAAATGGCCGAGCGCCAGCATGCACAAAGCCACGGGAAGTGCGCTGTGCCGACGCTCCATCAGGCTGGCGGAGACGGCCAGAGGCCATCCCATGCCAGGATTTATGCCGTGATAGATGCCTGAAAAAATGACGGCCCACCAAAGGGCCGTCACCGATGTTTCATCCATTCCGGATCAGACGTTGGGGTAGCAGAAACTGTCGGTTGAACAGTCGCCGCCTTCCAGCCTGATCTGATGGCTGCGATAGCCGTCAGGGAAGTCGATGTAGAAGTCCTTGTCGAGTTCCAGGCCACCATTGTCGCCAACACGGGCCATCACCATCTGGCCGCCCTCATCGTTGGGATAGAACTGATCATCCCAGGTGGAATAGAGCGAGTTGGTCCAGTAGACGCGTTTTCCATCGCGGCTGATTTCAACCATCTGAGGACCATAGGCAAAGCCCTTGCCATTTGGATGTTTGTGCTTTGCAACAATGCCGCCGATTTCAACCTTGCCGGTGAGCTTGGGGTTCATGGGATCAGAGACATCATATTGATGCATTTCGCCCAACCCCCAGCAGGCAACATAGAGAAATCTGTCATCAAGGCTGAGATCAATGTCGGTCACCAATGGCGGGACCGCACCAAAGCCTTTGAGCAAATCTGGCAGGTCGTCCGCATCTGCGGGAACGGGGTCGATGGTGATGGTCTTCTTCGCCTGCCACGTTCCGTCATCATCGCGCCACCAGGTGAAGATCGACCCCTGAAGATTGGTTGTGTCGACAACCACACCGCAGAAGCCGTGAGACTTTGACGGATCATGCGCAGGGCGGATTTCTAGCGCCATTTGATGGTTTGCACCCAGATCGATGGTCTGGATGTTCTTGCGCTTGCGCAAATCCCAGAAATGCAGCGAGTGGCCATACTTGTTGCCAAGCAGGTCTTCCGGGACGATACCACCTTCAAACTGGGGTGGCAGTGCCCACTCTGAGCTTACCATGTAGTCCTGTGGCAGGTTCCACCAGAAGTCATAGTGTTTGTCCTGCGCACCACGATCCATCTCGTAACGCCCGATGATCTCGAACGTCTCGCAATCCATGATGAAGATGCCTGGAGGGCCGTCTGTACCGTCTTCGCCGCCACCGCCGAGCGTTGAGACGTAGATGCCTTCGGGTCCACAATGAATGGTGTGTGGTCGCGAATAACCGGTTTTGGCAAACACTTCTTCCGGCTCAATGGTCTTGTGGATTTTCGCCTTGAGCGGCTCTTTCACATCAATGATGTAGATGCGTGACGATCTGATGCCCGGCACGATAAGATACCGTCGCTCCAAGAAAGCATGTCCGGTCAGTGGCGACAGGGCCGATGAGCAGGCATTCCAACCAAAATGGTGGAACTCGTCGCCTTTGTTCGGAACGATCACCTTGTGGACGATCTGACCGTAGGTGTCGGACGATGGGTTGAGATCGACCACCGCGATGCCGTCTGGCTGACTGCCATCGGCACTCAACATTATCGTAAATCCATAATTCTCCACTGGTGCCTGCATCGCCAATTGCGCAGTCGCGTGGAATGTTGGATCGGGCCTCATATTCATGCTTTTCCTCCTTCTAAGCAATTATGTCGCCGGTTTGATCAGTTCTCCCCCTGATCACTGATGCGATGCCGCGCTATTCGTTGTTAAATTTCAACGGCATTGCACATCTGAATGGCAGCCTCCACTTTTGTTGCAAGTCCACTCAGATATTCTCCCACCCTGTTTTGTATTTTGGGCGTATATTTGTCGGCGTAGCTAACCGCACCGACGCTGAATGTGACACCAATTTCACCAAATCGGACGGGGGCTGCCACGCTGGAGATGCCAAGATTGATCTCCTGATCACAGACTGCGTAGCCCTTGTCCCGGATGCCGGAATATTCCTCAAGAAGTTCCTGTTCCGAGGTGGGGGTGTTGTCGTTGAAAGGCTCGAACACGCTTTCAAATATGTGTTTTTGCAGGCCTTCTTCTGCGAAGGCTGCAATTGCTTTTGCAGACGAACAGGCATGGAGCGGGCGATTGCCCAGTCCCGGATGCACAAATGAGTTGGTGGAATCGTCAGGGATTTCGACGTGAATGATCTCAACCTGCTTGTTTCGCAATCGCGCGAGGAACGTCGCGTCGCCCAGATGAATTGCCGCTTCCTTGATGACGCCGGCAGTGGCGCGGCGAATGTCGATGTCTGATTTGCCGAGCAGCGCGAGCCGGATCAGCCGGTCACCGATCACGTATCGAGCGTCCTCGCCCTGGAGATCAAGCAATCTATGATCCGTGAGGGTTTGAACCAGCCGGTAACAGGTTGGTCTTGGTAGTCCGGTGGATTCTTGCAATCGGGCCGCAGAGATGGGCCGACCCGCCGCCGCAGTCATTTCCAGAATGGTTATGAGGCGTTCTAGCTGCAAATATTGTCTCAACCTATGGACATTTGTCTCATATATTGGTTGGATTTAAGCTTGCGGGCAAGGAAAAACTGACTGAACTGCACCGCCACCTCTGCAACGGATCAATCGGTTCCCTATATTGGCGAAGAATTCCTTAATCACCCTATCCCAACATTGAAGGAGAAATGAAATGGGCCTGCGAATTAACGACACCATCCCCGACCTGACCGTAGAAACGGATATGGGGACCTTTTCGTTGCATGAGTGGATTGGCGACAGCTGGGCGATCCTGTTCTCTCATCCAAAGGACTTTACCCCGGTTTGCACGACCGAGTTCGGTGCGGTGGCCCAGCTCAGTGGCGAATGGGAGAAGCGAGGCACCAAGGTTATCGGTGTGTCTGTTGATGGTGTTGAAGACCACAAGAACTGGAAGAAGGATATCGAGAAGGTTGGCGGAACCAATGCCGGTTTCCCAATCATCGCTGACGACGGACTAACCGTTTCCAAGGCCTTCGATATGCTTCCTGCTGAAGCCTATTTGCCAGATGGCCGGACGCCCAACGACAGCGCAACCGTACGCTCTGTTTTCATTATCGGCCCGGACAAACAGCTGAAGCTGACCATGACTTATCCCATGAATGTGGGCCGCAACTTCGCAGAGGTTTTGCGCGCGCTGGATGGCCTCCAGACGGCGGCCAGCAAGGGCGTTGCCACGCCCGCAAACTGGAATGTGGGTGACGATGTGGTGATCCCGACGGCTGTGAGCGACGAAGACGCCAAAGCCAAATTCGGCAGCTACAATGAGGTGCTTCCCTATCTGAGAATGACCAACCTGTCTGGCTGACCGGCACAGGCTGAAAAGTTAACATCCCGGCTATTGAAGCCGGGATGGCACAGACGTTTTTGTGGCGTGGAACTGATCGAGCCAGCCCCAGATGAACTATGAAATCTGTCGTCTGAACCAGGACCGCGATTGGTCCGGAATCCCGTTTGCCTTTAACCCGCTCTTTACCATTTGACGCAAGGGAGTGTTCACCCGCGTGTGTCAATATGGCTAACGGTATTTGAGGGGCGCGCTATACGGGTACGGTAAGATGAACGATCCTTTGCGAACACATGTCGGTGGACATGCTGCCGCGTTTGGCGCGGAGCCCGCACCACTGCCAGATCAACGATCACCGCGTCGGCGGATGCTGAAGAAAGCCATCGCATCCTATGGAGATGGCAGCATTTCAACTGATGTCATTGTACGTGATATGTCGGATTCCGGCGTGAAAATCAAAATCAAGGAGACGGACTTTATTCCGGATCGCTTTCAGATTTTCATTGAGCTGGATGGCATCCGCGCAGACTGCGAAGTGGTTTGGCGGAAAGGCATGGAAATTGGTGCACGCTTTGTTTCAGCAGTGCAGCAGGTCAGTGCCGTGCGAAGTCAGACAGTTGTTGAGAGCAAACTCAACAAGCGGTCATTGCTTCGCAAAAAACCTCTGGTTTGATCGGCTTTCTATTCGAGCGGCATTTCGAACGGCGTGCCGCTGGACGCGTGCGCACCTCGCCCGATAGCGGCGATTGCATGCACCATTCTACCGTCTCGCTGCAGATGCTGATCGGCCAGCGCCACCAATCTTGGATTGGGGGTTGCGGACGGTGAGCGAGCGCGTAACTCGTCTGCGATTTCCTGCTCTGATCGCTCTTGCTGCAACAGGCAGGCGAGAATGTAGGCGCCTGCCGTGGACCGGCTGATACCAAACCAGCAATGAATGACGATTGGGGCGATGCCCTCCTGGTGCCAGCTTCTGCCGAATGCAATCAGCTCGACAATGTCCTGCTCACCAGGTGAGATATAGCCTTCGCGTGGTTCGGCAATGTCGTTGAACGTGAGATGCAGATGGTTGTGCGCAGCGATTTGCGGTGGTCGGCTGAACTCATGATTTGGTCCAAGCAGGCTGATGAGGTGCGTCGCTCCGCTCTTGGCGACGGTTTCGGACAGCGTTGCAAGTCCGCACACGTGGGCGACCCGAACATCACCGCTCATTGTGCCGCCTCCAACTGCCTGAACGCGTTGAGGAACCGTTCTTCGATATCGCGTGTCGGATGTGGGGTCAGATCAAAAAGATCGGGTACAAAACCCGATGGTCGCCCGAAATAGGAAATTGCTTCTTTGGGTGAAAAGCCTGCGAGCGCTGTGGCTTCAAAGTAAGCGGCCACGGTGTCCGCCCGTTTGGTGCGGGATTTGAGGCGTTTCGGTGGTGCGGCAGGCAGGCTGAAGCGCAGGTGAATGGCTATCAGCAACCGCTCTTCGATTGCCTTATATTCCCCACCAACCACCGCTTTGAACGGCGAAATCATATCGCCGATCACATATTCAGGTGCATCGTGCAGCAGCACCATCAACCGGTCGCGGGTTGGTGTTTCGGGGTAAAGCCGGTCGAAAATATCGAGCACGAGCAAGGAATGCTGGGCAACACTGAATGCGTGATCGCCGGTGGTCTGACCATTCCAGCGGGCAACCCGCGCCAGACCATGGGCGATATCTTCGATCTCCACATCAAGCGGAGAGGGGTCGAGCAAGTCGAGCCTGCGACCGGACAACATGCGCTGCCAGGCGCGCACCGGTTCCGCCGAATTTCGCGCCGTCGAGGCAGTCACGTCGATGGCCATTCAATGCCTGACCAGGCAGGCAGGGTGAGCGTGACGGGAACATTGTCGGCAAGAATTTCGGTATCATCTGCAAGCGCTGATGCGACCCGATCTATCCGCACGAGAGCCAGGCCGGTCGCTCCTGCGACCGAACCAATTGTCCCGACACTGCGCGAACCGGCCAACAGGTCCGTTCCCGAGGAGAGCGGCTCCTCAGCTGCAACTTTGACAAAACGACGCCGGGCGGTTCCGCGATGCTGCATTCGGGAAACCACTTCCTGTCCCACATAGCAGCCCTTGGTGAAATCAACGCCGCTGGTTTTGGAAAAGCAATCCATCATCACATCATGGGGGAACACATCGCCAAATGCGAAGTCAGCGCCCGATGCTGGCATTCCAAGCGCAATGCGATGGTTGTTCCAAGTTGCTTCATCGGCATTGGTTTCGATCGCGCCGGGCGCGGAAAGCGAGCGAGCACCCAGTTCGGCAAGACGCGGGTCGAGGTGGCCCTTTGTGGTCTCTTCCTGCGCTCCGTCCCAGGCCGCATAGACGTCCAGGTCATCTACAGCTTCGATCTCCACGGGTGCGCGCAGGCGGTAGAACATCAGCCGCTTCATGAAGTCGGCACCGGCCTCGCCGTCAATATCGATCAGCATACCGTCATCGCCGGCGTGGACGAAGAAGTCGAACAGCACCTTCCCCTGCGGCGTCAGCAAGGCGCCAAACAGCAGGCCCTCATCGGAAATCTGATCAAGATTGCAGGTGATGAGCCCTTGCAGAAAGCTCTCCGCCTCTTCGCCGGAAACGCGGAGGATTTTTCTCGATTTTAGATGTGCGCAATTCATGGGGTAAGGCGGCTCTTTTCAATCCGTCTGTTTACGTAGTCGCGGTGGCGGGCTACGGCAAGAAAAACACGCGACACGGCGAGACGATTATGAGCGAAAGCTTCGATACGGTTTTTGGTGGCGGCACGGTGGTCAATCAGGATGGACGTCGTCAGGTGGATGTGGGCGTTCGCGATGGCAAATTCGCCGGATTTGGCTCGTTCGATAATTCGCAGGCGGGTGAGTGGATTGATTGTGCCGGCCTGCATCTGCTTCCCGGTGTGATTGATAGTCAGGTTCATTTTCGTGAGCCCGGTATGGAGCACAAGGAAGATCTGGATTCCGGCTCCCGCGCCGCCGTGATGGGTGGCGTGACGGCGGTGTTTGAAATGCCCAACACCAACCCGCTGACAACAAGCGAGGCGGCGCTCAACGACAAGCTTTCTCGCGCGAAGGGGCGTATGCATTGCGACCATGCCTTCTGGGTTGGTGGTACACGCGAAAATGCGCACCAAGTGGCGGAGCTGGAACGTCTGCCGGGTGCTGCCGGAATTAAGGTGTTCATGGGGTCGTCCACTGGTGATCTTCTGGTAGAAGACGATGACGGGGTGCGTTCGATCCTGAAGAACACGCGGCGACGGGCGGCGTTTCACTCCGAGGACGAGTTCCGCCTGCGCGAGCGGGAGGGGGAACGCATGGATGATGATCCGCGCTCTCATCCTGTGTGGCGCGATGTGAAGGCGGCACTCCAATGCACCGAGCGGCTGGTGCGGATTTCCGCGGAAACAGGCGCGAAAATCCATGTACTTCACATCTCCACCCAGGACGAGATGCACTTTCTGGTACAGCACAAGGATCTGGTGACCTGCGAGGTGACGCCGCATCATCTCACCTTCACGGCGGACGATTATGACCGGCTTGGAACCCTGTTGCAGATGAACCCACCAGTGCGGGGTGATGGTCATCGCGAGGGCATCTGGCATGGAGTGGCTCGCGGTGTTGCGGATGTAATCGGGTCCGATCACGCGCCGCATACGCTGGAAGAAAAGGCAAAAACCTATCCTGCCTCTCCGTCCGGCATGACCGGGGTGCAGACGCTGGTGCCTGTGATGCTCAACCATGTGAATGAGGGTCGTATGAGCCTTGAGCGGTTTGTGGATATGACCAGCGCAGGACCGCAGCGCCTGTTCGGAATTGCCGGCAAGGGTCGCATTGCTTCCGGTTATGATGCCGACCTGACGATTGTTGATCTCTCGCGCACCGAGACGATTACCAATGACTGGATTGCATCAAAACCCGGCTGGACGCCATGCAACGGCAAATCGGCCACGGGCTGGCCGGTTGGGACCATCATCCGCGGTCAGCGCATCATGTGGGACGGCGAACTGGTTGCCGAAGGGCAGGGGGACGTGGTGCGGTTTGTTTGAGGGGAGCCTTTATCCCCAGCGGATCAGCCCGATGATGGCAGACGCTGCATAAAACCCCTGCAGCGCCAGGAACGTCCAGCGTTTGTCGATCACCGCCCATGCGGCGAACAAGAGCGCAGAAATGAGCAGCAGGGAAAAACCCAGGATCTCGTTGTCTGTATTGGATGCAATGAGCAGCGCATAGGCCATGGCGAGCACGGAACCGGAGATTTCAAACACGGATGTGAGTTTTCGATTGTCCACGTGTGCTACCCCGGTGATCATGAATTTCGGCGGGTTTTAGGGGAATAAATGCCGTTTGCAAGTGCTGATGCACACTCGCACTTTGTGCCAAGTCCATGGCCGTCGCCAGTGTCCGTTGCTTCCCACAAAGCCGGTATTTGACATTCGACACTCTCTGCCCCTGAATGCCAGCGCTTAAGAGAGATGACGAGTTAAGGGGTATAGAAATGAACAGAAGAGAAGTTTTTGCAGCCGCGGGTGCCGCCGCAGTTGCACTTGCCGTCACACCACAGGCGGCAAATGCCGATGGACATGGAAAAACCGGATATTTGCTGGTTCACGGATCCTGGCATGGGGTGTGGTGCTGGGATGGCATTGCCTCCCGGATTCAGAACGCTGGTCAATTGGCGCTTGGCATTGACTTGCCCGGATCCGGCCTGAACGCCGTTTCGCCACCATCCTATTTCAAACGGCCGCTGGATGATGCCGCTTTTGCCACAGAACCGTCGCAGTTTGCCAAAATCCCCAGTGACGCATTTGCCGATTCAGTATTGGAAGGCGTTGCGCGTCTTCGCGGCATGGGGGCTGACAAGATTGTCGCCGTCGGGCATTCGATGGGCGGCATGCCCATCAGCCTTGCGGCAGCGAAAGAACCGTCTGCAATCAACGGCCTCGTGTTCCTGACAGCGCTCACTCCTGTTCCGGGCAAACCTTCCGGGGCATTTTTGGCGTTGCCGGATCAGGCGAAAAACAGCCTGTTGGGTGCGATTGTCAAAGCCGACCCCGCCAAGGTTGGTGGGTTTCGGATCGATACTGGTTCAGGTGACGAAAAGTACCGGGCAGCGGGCAAAGCGGCACTCGCTGCCGATGTTCCTGATGATGTGTGGAACACTGCCGTCAACATGATGAGTCCGGATGCTCCGGTCGCATTTTATGGCGATATGGTTGAATTTCCTGCCGAATACGCGGCAATCAAACGGACCTTCATTCGTTGCGGCAAAGATATGACACTGTTGCCGAGTACTCAGGATGCGATTGTAGCCGCCCTCAACGAGGCCTGGCCCGACAATCCTTGTAAGGTCATCGAAATGGATGCCAGCCACGAGGCGATGTTCGCGGACCCTGACGGTGTCGCCAAGGCAATCCTGTCGGCGGGCTGATTGGTCTGCATTGCTCCTGTTTAGTTGAACGGAAACACCGCGGGCCTGATTGAAAAAGTGCGCGGTGTTTTTGGTTGGTCAGAGCTCTTGCAGCTTGCTCAGAGCAATGCGGTCTTGTCACATCACCGGTTGTTTACGCTCGATGATGCCCAGATCATCGTTTTCCCGGGCGGCGCGCAGGCGGGCCTCGGCCTCGGTTGCTTCACGCTGGCGGTCCCACATTTCTGCGTAGAGCCCGCCCCTGTCCATTAATTCCATGTGGGTTCCACGCTCTGCGATTTCGCCGGCCTCCAGCACGATGATCTGGTCTGCCGCCACAACGGTGGACAATCGGTGAGCGATGACGAGCGTCGTGCGGTTTTTCGATACCTGATCGAGAGCGGCCTGAATTTCCTGTTCGGTGCGGGTGTCGAGTGCGGAAGTGGCCTCGTCGAGAATGAGGATTGGCGGGGCTTTCAGGATCGTGCGGGCGATGGCCACACGCTGCTTTTCACCACCTGAGAGCTTCAATCCGCGCTCGCCAACGGGTGTTTCAAACCCTTCCGGCAGATTGCGGATGAAGTCGCCAATCTGCGCCATTTCAGCGGCTTCTTCCACCTCTTCGCGGGTCGCACCATTGCGGCCATAGCCGATATTGTAGGCAATGGTGTCGTTGAAGAGCACCGTGTCCTGCGGCACCATGCCGATGTTCCCGCGCAGGCTCGACTGGCTGATGTCACGCAAATCCTGCCCATCAATTTCAATCGCGCCACTGGTCACATCATAAAAGCGAAACAAGAGCCGCGAAATGGTGGATTTGCCCGCGCCCGAGGGGCCAACAATTGCCACCGTTTGACCGGCGGGCACGTCAAACGACACGTTTTTCAGGATCGGGCGGTCGGCATTGTAGTGAAAATCCACGTCCGCAAAACGGATGTTGCCCTCGCTCACATTGATGGCCGGTGCGTCGGGCCTGTCGGTAATTTCGCGCGGCTGATCCAGGAGCTCAAACATGGCCTCAATGTCGGTCAAACCCTGCCGGATTTCGCGATAGACGAAGCCGATGAAATTGAGCGGAACCGAAAGCTGCATCAAAATCACATTGATGAGCACAAAGTCACCCACCGTTTGTTCACCCGCCATGACCGAGCGGGCAGACAGCACCATGCAGGCTAGCGTGCCTGCAGAGAAGATTGCCATCTGGCCCATATTGAGCCAGCCGAGCGACGTCCATGTGCGCACTGCCGCTTGCTCGTATTTTTCCATGGAACGATCAAACCGTTCGGTTTCCAGCGCCTCATTGCTGAAATACTTCACGGTCTCATAGTTGAGCAGTGAATCCACGGCCTTGGTGTTGGCGTCCGTGTCGGAATCGTTCATGACCCGTCGAATGGCAATCCGCCAGTCGCTCGCCCGCACGGTGAACCAGATATAGGCCCATACGGTGATTGCGATCACCACCACATAGGAGATGCCGTAGTACCAGGCGAAAATCCCGGCATAGAGCGCGAATTCGAAGAGGGTGGGAAACAGGCTGAGGATCGTATAGCGCACGATAGCCTCGATGCCTTTCGTTCCACGCTCGATAACACGCGACAGACCGCCTGTGCGCCGCTGCAAATGAAAGCGCAGGGAAAGCTGATGAATGTGGACAAACGTTTTGTAGGCCAGCTGGCGCACCGCGTGCTGGCCGACGCTCGCAAACAGCGCATCGCGCAACTGGTTGAAGCCCCATTGCAACAGCCGCGCGGCATTGTAACCAACCACTAGCATGACCGGCGTGACCAACAAAAGCGGTACCCAGTCTGCCGGTTTAAATTCGCCGCTCAGCGCGTCGGTGGCCCATTTGAAAAAGAAGGGCACAATCGCAATGACGATTTTCGCCAGAATAAGATAAAAGAACGCCCAGGCGACCCGTCGTTTCAAGTCCGGCCTGTCTGTGGGCCACATATAGGGCCACAGGCTGACGACCGTGCCGAGGGAGGAGGCATCGCGGGGTTTTGAGGTGGCGTTGGCGGTCTCTGACAAAGGGAATTCCAGATTAATCTTTGGGGTTTTGGGGGCAACAACGGGCGGGGCAGCAGGCCTCGGTCAGATCATTGACGGACGCGGACAGGCCAACCAGTGCCGCCTCATTCAGATTGTAGCGCGAATGGGGATGTTCAATGGTGCAGGTGATGAGACCGGCCTCCACAAGCACTTTCAGATGCTGTGACACGGTGGATTGGGCAAGCCGCGTATCGAGCTTTGCCATGACATCCTTGCAACCGCAATTCTTGTGCGCCGCAATGTGGCGCAGCAATTCAATGCGCACCGGGTGGCTAAGCGCGGCAAATCGAGTGGCTAGGGCGTCGGTTGGCATGGCGAGTTGGTTTGAGGGCGAAGAGTGGTGGTGGCTGGCGGATGAAATCGTTCATCGTCGATTTACGATGAAAAGGGTGTGATGGCAAGGGGGAGACGGAGGGTGGTGAGGGAGAGAGTCGGTGCTGGTGGTTACGTGGGATGATCGAGTTTGCGAAAGGCGGTGGGAGAGTCTGGCGGTGAAAATGGTGCTGGCATTCGGGTGTGGCTGTCTGCGTTGGGCAAAAGCAAAAGGCGTGAGAAAGGGGAACTTGGTGGGGATTTCGCAGTGCGGCTCTGGATGCCCGCCGTGGCGGGCATGACAAAAGTGGGTGAGGGTTTTTGTGGTTCGTTGCTGGTTTAAGTTACTTTTGGAGCTCCCAAGATCAATATTTGTCACACCCGCTTCAGCTTGTGTCTAGGGCGGCGCATTCTGCGCCTGCCGTTCCTCCGTTCTTTCCAGTCGATTGGCAGGTCCAATCGAGAGCCTTGTCATGTTGTTGGGCTTTCTGGATTGCCGCTGTTGCGGCAATGACAAGCCTTCAGGTTGAGATGAAAGTGTAAGGTTCTCGTATAGACGCCAGAAGAATGAAATCACGCCGGACTCGCCCCATCCTCCTTTGTCACGCCCGCTGCAGCTTGTGTCTAGAGCCGCAGGCTGGACCGGTGACCTGAAGCGTGTGTGCCCATGCGTTCCACACCCTCCATTGTCATCCCGGGCCTGGCCCGGGATCCAAGTGCGATTGCTGCCAGAGGGATGGTCAACGGGCGCTCGGAAGTGGGCCAGAGACCTGCAAACTTCACCACACCAACAAACACCGAAGTTCCAGCAACTGCACCTGGATTCTGACCTTTGTCAGAATGACGGAGCGTGGGGAGGGTTGAGCGGACGGGTTTCTAAAATTCCCTCCCGCTGTAGCGAACATGACGAAGGAGGGCCCAAGCTGAGTCGTTGCGCCACGATGCCGGTCGATTGATCGAGCTCAATATTGGTTGGTGAGACAGGAGGAAAGCTGTGGCTTGGCCTCCCTCTTGAACAACCGGGTACAACCTCTAGAGTGCGATGCAACGAAAGAGGGTGGCGGTGGACGAAAACCTGTCGGAGTGGATCGGCGCGCAGGCAGCGCCCTGTCGCGGTGTGCTGGCGCTGCGGGCGGCGGCGCGGCTGCTGCCGTGGGTTCCGACTGTTTTCTCGGTTGATACTGGCGGATTGGGGCTGGGAACCGTTCGACGCAATCTGTTCGAACTTGGTGCGCTGATGAACGAGGCACAGGCGGCTGGTGGCGATGTGGGGGATCGTGATGATCTTTCAGAGCGGGCGCTGGCGGTTCTGACATCCATCGAAGACCTTCACACCGGTGAAGAACCCATCGCTGTGCATATTGATGGCGACGATGCACGCATCAAGAATGGCATGGTTCCCGATGTGCTGCTGCGCGAGCCGCTGTTTTCGCAACCACCCACGGACCTTGATGAGCGACTGGCGAGCCTTGCTGGGGCCATTGGTGTTGCGCCCGAAGCATTGCAGAACTTCTATCAAGCATTACTGGCGGGTGGGAGGATTGCGCCGAATATCTTCGCCGCTCTTGCCCCCGAAATTCCGCAGTTGCCAGAGGGTGTTGTAGGCGGCGACCATGATCCCGTTGCACCAACGAGGGTGACGGAGGTGGCGGAAGAAAAGCGGGACGTGCCCAGAATCAAATCGGCAGATGAGCTTGAAGACTGGTTGAAGGATCAGCCGGTTGAGTTTGCACGCGTGATTGCTGTCCGGGCGGCGTTGCGAGTTTTTCCAGCGTTAAGCTCGGTAGTAGGCACAAAGTATGTCTCACTGAACCAACGGCTTGCCGCAATACTCGTGGCGTTCAGATCAGTTGCTGCTTCATGGGCAGCCAGTATAATTCCGAATTACAAGTCCAAGATCGCATCCGACAAAATTCTGGCACAGGCCATGCTAACTACTCGACGGCTTGCATCTGGAGCCGAAGCTGCCGCTTTGGATGATGATCCTGCGGCAGCTGCGAGGGCGCTAAGGGCCGTTGGGGCTGCTAATTCAGCGATAGCCACATTTAATGATGAGTTCGTCACGGCGATTGAAGCAGCCGAAACAGCAGCCGCAAATCGAGCCCCAATTTATGATCTATGGCTAGCGATTTCGAGAGATCTTTCCTACTTATCTCGATCAAATGATACAGTGCCCACGACGACCCAGAGATTGGCCTCTCAGCCGCTCTGGACGAATCCGTCTGGGTCCGGCCCCCATTGGTTTGGCCATGAAATTCTTGAATTTTCTGCCATATTCAATCACGGCGAGAATTGGCATGTCTGGCTCGGCTGGTATGAGCCAATCGCAAGTGGCCAAACGCCATGGGACCTGAGCCGAACCAACGCTGAAGCGTTGATGATCCGAATTGCAGATCAGCCAGACGTGTTCTGGAACCGCGAGTCGGCGGAAGTGAACGCCGAGATTGCGGGTTGGCTGGAAGAGTTTCGCGCCGAGGAGAGATCAGACGAAACAGCAAACTCGCTGAAAGGAACAATCTTCAACTATGTCAACGAAGCGAGTGAGCCCGTTTCTGTTCAGCAGGCGTCGTCGTTCGTTGAGGCGCTGGGGCGCTCACTTTCCTTTTCAACGGTTGAGAACGTGCTTGATGAATTGGTCGCCGAGAACCGTCTCGTGCGCGTTGGTGTCGGTCTCTACGCTTCGATCGCAAATCTCGAAGCCCCGGAACAATCCACCGCTGCCACAGCCATGCTCGTCAACGATGAAGGCAAAGTGGATGTTGCTGAGCCTTCGTCCGACGGGGAACTGCTCCAGACTGAAGTGCAGCGCGAAGACTATGAGGATATTCGCGACGATGCCGCGAAGCTGCGGGAGATGGGGCATAACTATCTCGGCAAACTGTTCGGCGAGCTTGAGGCGCTACTTGAGGCGATGCCCGAAGATATGGCGCGGGCGCGGGTTCGCTCTATCTGGCGGGCAGGCAATCGCCTGCGCCGCACCCATAATGCTCACATGGCCGTGGTCGAATTGGATGAGCCGCACGAGGCCAAGCTTGATCCCGCCGTTGCGGTGGAACTGGCCGCGCTACTCGACACGTTCAACAATTTTGCCTTTGGCGATCCTTCCATTCGCCAGCGTGACGAACGACGCGTGCCGCCTCAGGATCGCCCCAGCCTTGAAGAAGAGAAGGCGATTGCCGATCCGCTGATCGAAGAGGTGCAATCACGGGATGACATAGCGACGGACGCCGCAAAAGCGGAGATCGAAGCAGAAGATCAAAACGCTACAGAAGCAGGCGATGGCCCACATGACCTGCAGGCCGTCGAACAGGCAAACTTGCAACGTCGCAACTTCTTAGCCGCTCTGATTTCCGGAGCTTATCGCGGGGCGAAAGGTCTCGTGACTGCGTCTGGGAAGGCAGCACAATCTGCAATCAGCGATGTAAGGAAGGGGGCCATGATGGCTGTTGGCGCAATAGCGACAACTGCCGCATTTAAGTCGTCACAGTTTTCGATCCTGATTGACTATGTCGTGACCAATGCTGTGGCGCTGAAGAATTACGCGTTTGCAGCATACCCCGGCTCGACTGTCGCTCAAATCATCGACTGGATCGTGAAGCTGTTCCCCTGATCCAATCTGTTCTGCGCCAATCACCCCCACACAATCACCACGCCGCCGATCACCAGCAGCAGCGCTGTGCCCGCGCCGGCGAGAAAGCGTCCCGCCTTTTTCCAGATGGGGGCCTCCATGGTGTCGAATAGGATGAACGGGTGGAGCAGGCGCAAGGCCACCAGCGCAATGCCATAGGCGTGAAGCCAAGTGGCGCTGATGCCCTTCAACTCCATGAGCACCATCAACAGCACAGCCATCGCCGCATATTCTGCCAGATTGCCAAAACGACGAATGCCCAGCGCAAGCTCCCGGTTTTCACCGGTGCCAAGTGCAACGCCGTGTTTGCCGCGCAACAGACCCACGCGCGTTGAAAGAACCGCCATCAACAGGGCAACAATGGCGGCATAGATGGGGGTGATTTCAATCATGTTCGTGTTCCTTTGCGGGCAAGATCCAACGCCGTCTCGGCAAGCGGCTGCCACTGACCAAGATCATCAAGACCAATCAGCAGCCAGTCCTTCATGGGCGGCCGGGTTTTGAATGGCGCAAGGTGTTGCCAGTGGCTCAGGTTGAGCGTTTCAAACGGGTAGTTGCGACCCAACCGGCAACCAAGACCGGGGAAACCGCTCTTTGTGGAGTGAAAGGCAAACACTTTGCCACCGTGGGTGAGGGCAGGGGCGGACATCATCCTGCCATGGGCGACATCATCGTTTTGCGCGGCCAGGTCGTCGGCGAGCGCATGCCATTCTCTCAACGTGTCTTCCTTGAGGCTCATATTTCCTGAGGTGCCGGTGGTTTCAACTTGCCTTCAAGGCTATCTGAATTTATATATGTTAGTCAACATGTATAAATTGATGCGAGGCGACGGTGCGTCTGAAGGCAGAAAACAAGGCGAAGGTGCGGGCGCGAATTGTCGGCGGTGCGGCGGCGCTGTTTCGTGAGCGTGGCTACGATGCGGTGAACCTTGATCACATCATGGAAGCGGCGGGGCTGACCCGCGGGGCGTTTTATGCCCACTTCAAATCCAAGGCGGAATTGTTTGCCGATGTGGCCCGACGTGAGCATCCGATCTTGCGCCTGTTGCAAGCGCGCGAAGCTGGTGAGCCGGATGCGCTTTGGACCCAAATGAAAGCGATTTTCGCCGGTTATCTTGACGTTAAAAATCTCGACGAGGTGTTCAACGGTTGCTCGCTTGCCGCGTTGACCGGTGAAGTGTCCCGTGCGGGTGATGCTGTGCGGGCAGGTTTTGAACTTGCGTGGCAGGATGTGCGCAAAGAGATGGCGCGTGGACAGGCCGATTTGGCTGATCAGGCTTCGCTGGATGCCGCACTGGTGCTCGCATCAGGTGCCGTGACAACCGCGATGGCCTGTTCGGATGCGGACCAGCGGCAACGGGTGCTTTCCAGCGCGCATCACGGATTTGAATTGTTGCTCAAACAGGCAAGGCCGGAATAGTGCCTCACACCCAAAGCGCCGCGAAATAGATCCCGTAGCCACCAAGCAACACGCCGCCCAGCCCGCGGTTGATCACCGGGCGGGTGAGGATGAGCACTACAAGCAGGATGGCGGCGGCGAGCATCACCGGATTGTCGAAATGTACAATGTGGCCGGGAACTTCACCCGGCACGGCGAGGCCCACCACGGCGCCAATCGCCAGCACATTGAACACGCAGGAGCCCAGCACATTGCCGAGAGCGACTTCCGAATGACCGCGCATGGCGGCCACAACGGCGGTGACGATTTCCGGCAAGGTGGTGCCAATCGCGATGATGGTGAGACCCACCACGGTTTCCGACAGGCCGAAAGAGCGTGCCAGACCTACAGCGCCTGTGACGGCAGAATGTCCGCCAGCAAACAGCAGGACCATGCCGATGATCAGGATGGTGGCGGATTTGCGAAATGAGCCGGTCTTTTCAACCGGGGGCAGGTCGTCCTCTTCTTCGGGGCGCAGCTCGCGCATCAGCGTGCGGGCCAGATAGGCGGCGAGCGCAACAGCCAGGATCAGACCGGCGACGAAGGTGAGGCTGATGGTAGCGCACAGCGCTCCAAAAAGGGCGCAAGCGCCCAGCACCGTGATGCTCTCCCCCTTCACGCCGGGAATGTTCAGACAGAGCGGTGAGATGACCGCCGCGAGGCCCAACACCAACAAAATGTTGGCGATGTTGGAGCCGACAATGTTGCCCACCGCGATGCCGGGCGACCCAAGAAGTGCTGCATCCAGGCTGGTGACAAGCTCAGGGAAGGAGGAACCAAACCCGACGACAACCGCAGCCACCACGAAGCTCGAAATGCCGAGCCTGAGGGAGAGACCGACGGCGCCGCGCACAAGAAGATCGCCGCCAATGGCCAACATGGCAAAACCAGCTACGATCATCAGACTGTCGCTCATGAGTGCCGATCTTCCCCTGCTCAGACTGCATGGAACCGCGCGACACTGTCCGCGTCGCCGTAGGGTTATGCGCCTGAATTTCTTGATTTGTTTGTTTTCGTCTGCCCCATTTGGGGATGCAGAGGCGGAATTGAAAGGGGGAGACTAAAGGAAAATCGAGAGCGCTAGTCTCATAAATGCACTCGGGAGGCATTAGTGGCTGACTGAATCGGAAAACACATTCATCACCACGACACCGGCTATAATGAGGCCCATGCCGATCATCGCCGGAGCATCAAGGCTTTGTTTGAACCACAGGAACCCGAATGCGGTGATGAGCACGATGCCGAGGCCGGACCAGATGGCGTAGGTTACACCCATGGGGATGGATTTAAGCACGACCGAAAGACAAAACAGCGCCACCAGAAAGCCACAGATTGCGATTGCCGTTGGCCCAATCCGGGCAAATCCATCTGATGCCTTCAGCGCGGCGGTGCCGATGGTTTCAGCCACGATGGCAACAGCCAGATAAATCCAGGGCATGGGATCGGTCCGTTCTGGAGGTGAGAGATACCGGCGATATGATCACTGGCAAAGGCACATGAACACGGCGAATGCGACATTCGGTTTGCGCACTCGCCGGGTTCGTTTGGGTGGTTTAGCCCTGGTCCTCAAAGAGCTTCTTTGGCACCTTCAGGATCTGCCCGGGGTAGATGAGGTGCGGGTTGCGCACCTGATCCAGATTGGCGGTGTAAATGGTCGAATAGCGGATACCACGCCCGTACGTGCGACGTGAAATACGCCACAGGCTGTCACCGCGGCGGATGATGACCGATGACCCCGTGCGCAGAACCTTTGCCTGCACCGGCTTTTTGATCTCGGCGGTCCGGGTGCCGGTCGCGGGTTTTGCGGGTTCATCTTTCGCTTCAACGGTTTCTGTTTCGGCAGGTTTTGCTTCTGCCGTTGTTGCTTCAGGCTTCGGGTCAGTTTTTGGTTCGCTTGTTACAGCGACAGTGGTGTCCGATTGCGTGTTGCCCTCGTTGCTGGAGGCTGGTTTGGGCGTTTCGTTTTCCGTTTCGACCTTTGCGGTTTCAACCGGTTTGGCTTCTTCCGCAGGATTTGCAGTATCTTTGGTTTCGGCCTGAGCTGTCTCTGTTTTGGCGGGCTTGGTTGTTTCTTCGACCGGTTCCGGCTTGCTCGTGGCAGCCGTCTCCGTGTTGGTTTCCGGCGTCACGGGTTCGGTCTTCGCGGTCTCGACCGGCTTCGCCGCCGGTTTTTCCTCTGCCTCGACCGGCTCGGTCTTCGTTGCTGTCGTAGCTGGTGTTTCCTGATCTTTAGCAGTGGTTTCTGCCTCAGCCATCTTTGGTTTTTCGACCGGTTCGGAAGGCTTGGCGGTCTCTGTCGCGTCTCCTTCAGCCACAGGCTTGTTTGCGGTGATAGACCGGTTCTGCGCCGGTTCGGCTTCCGGATCTTTCACGTCAACCTTCGCAGTTTCAACCGGCTTGGTGTCGGTTTCTTCCTGTTTTGGAGCTTCCGCGGTTTCCGTTGATGCGGATTCAGGTTTCTTGGCCGGCTCTTCCTTTGGCTGTGTTGCCGGCTCCTTCTTCGGGGCCTCGGCAACCACAACCGGTTCCGGATCGTGGATGAACGGCACTTCAGCCCGGGCCACCACATCGGACCCGGTTTTTGAGATCACATCGGCGCGAATGGAATGGTCTCCGCGGGTGATTTCGCGCTCCGCCTCAATCACAAAACGACCGTTGGGCGAACCTACATCCGCGCCTGCATACTGGCCATCGATGTAGATGATGATGCGTGCACCCGGATCGACCGCTCCGGCGACAAACACCTTCTTGCCCTCCACTTCCACGGCTTCGACGATCACGCGAACCGGTGGTTCCTCTGGTTTCTTCGGTGTTTCGGGCTCTTTGGGCTTTTCGGACTGAACCGGTTTGGCTTCTTCTTCCGGCTGTTCTTTTGGCGTTTCGCTTGCCTGATCAGTCTCGGGCTTTGCTGTCGGCTTGGCCTCTGCTTCGGGCTCAGGCTTTGCATCCGGCGTTAGTTGAGGATCAGCGGAGGCATCACCGGTTGAACCGGCCTCTTCCTCTGCCTTAGGCGTTACGACAGCAACTTCGGTCTCAACCGGTTTTTCGCTTGTGCCTTGATTGGCAGTGTCGTTCTCAGCCTTGGCAACAGTTGTTTCCGAGGTGGTTGATGTCTCTTCTTTTGCGGTGCTGTCTCCGGTTTCCGGCTTCGCATCAACGGTCTTGGCCGTCTCTTTCGGAACGACGACTTCAGGCGTCTTTGGGTCGGTATCCACCTTTTCGCCCGCGACCACTGTCGCATCATCGGTTTTCACCGTTTCGGGTTCAGGCTTGGATTCGGTCGTCTCTTCGGATTTTACCGCCTCGTTGGAAGCCGTCTGCTCGGTGTTGTTGTCTTCAGGCTTCTGATCGCCTGAAGCAGCCTGACTGCCGGTGTCATTCTCGCCATCTTCTGGCTTTGCAGGATCGGTGGCTGTCGCAACTTCTGTCTTCGCAGGCTTATCGGCTGGTTTTTCTTCAGCGACCGTTGGAGTTTCACCGGTGGTTTCGGTTTCGCCGGTCTCTTCGGTTTTTGCCGTTTCTTCAGCCGGTTTTTGAGTATCGCCTTCGGTGATGGCCTGAGCGTCTTCGGCAGGCTTTTTCGTGGTTTCTTCAGGTTCGACCTTGGCCGTCTCAACCGGCTTCTCTTCTTCCGGTTTTGAGGCCGTTTCCGTTTTTGGCTTTTCAGCCTCTGCCGTTTCTGTCTCGGGCTTTTGAATGATCTCGCTTGCCGCGCCAGGACGGCTGATCATGGCGAGCGTCTCACCATCCTTGGATTCCGGAATGGAGATGATGCCGGCTTCTTCGGAAATCTGTTCGCCGGATTTCGCGTCGATGGATCGCAAATTGAGCTCGTGATCCCCGGGCTTCAACGGTTGATCGAGCAAAGCAACAAAGTCACCGGTTGGTCCGGCGGTGGTTTTTCCAACCACCTTGCCGTTCGACAAAACCTCAATCTTCGAATTTGCGGGCGCGTTGCCGGCGATGAGGACCGAACCGTCTTTCTCCACGCGCATAAGATCAAACTTCGGCGGAACCGCTTGTGGTTTCGGCTCTCCCTTGGGCTGCTCCTTCGGAAGAGCGGCGGTTTTGGCCTTCTCCTCTTCGGGCTTATTGGCCTCCTGGGGCGTGCCAAAGAGTTCGGCACTCTGCTTTTGCAGCATTTCCAGTGCAGGTTGGATATCCAACACGCCAGTGGCCACGCCGACGGTGCCTGCACCAACTGTACCGGCCAAGAGCCAGGCCACGATTTTGGGTGCTGCGAGAGCCATAGTCTGTTCCTTCAGTTACCGCCCGACAAAGGGGCGGTGTGCCGGTGCAAATCCCGACAAGAAATGAGTTCTCTGGAGGTACGGCAAGCTCCGCCAAGTCGCCACAACCGCCCATTCTGATCGCTGGCCTCGCGTCTCTTACGCGTACATTTGGCCCGGAAATCAGTGGCTTGTTGATACCTCTTTGTGCGGCGCAACACAATCGCACCATTGTGTCTTCACCGGCACAGTTAATCGTGGTTTCAAGCCTGGCAGCGCTTGACCGGGAACGGCGGCGCGTTCACATAGCGGCCATGGAAAAAATCACCTCCCTTTGCGTTTATTGCGGTTCATCGCCGGGCCGGTCGGAACACTATGTCGATGCGGCCAGACGGCTTGGCGCGTCGATGGCGGCCAACAATGTTCGCCTTGTCTATGGCGGTGGAAACCGTGGGATCATGGGTGCGGTCGCCCGTGGCGTGCTGGACAATGGCGGTCAAGCCACTGGAATTATTCCCGAATTTTTGATGACGAAAGAACGCGGTGGGGAACAGTCGCTTGAACTCACCGATCTGGTGGTGACCCAGACCATGCATGATCGCAAACGCATCATGTTTGAGCGGGCCGATGCTTTTATTGCCCTGCCAGGCGGCATTGGCACGCTGGAGGAACTGTTCGAGATTCTCACTTGGAGCCAGTTGGCTCGCCACTCAAAGCCGGTTGGTCTTCTGAACACTTCAGGTTTCTGGGATCGTCTGATCGAACTGATTGATCACATGAAGGATGAAGGGTTTGTTCATACGGCCCACCTGATTCGCCCGGTGATGGTGAACGAACCTGAGGACGTTGTTGCTGCGTTGAACGGGTCTTTAGGATCCTGACGTCAAGTCCGACCCTGTCGCGCGAATTTCCGTCCTCATTCTCCAGCGCCTGAAAAAGCCGACCAGGAATAAAGCGCCAGTGCGCTCCAAATCAGCACAAACGCGGTCATCGTCCAGAACTCAGGGGGCTCGTCAAAGACGAGAAACGCGATAAGGAAGATACCTGTCGGCGCGATGTATTGCATCAGACCCAGCGTTGAGAGCCTCATGTTCTTTGCCGCGAAAGCATAAAGGATCAGCGGGATTGCCGTGGCAGGGCCGCAGCACAACAGCAGCAAGGTGTTGCTGGTGGAGGAGGCGAATGCGAGCCCGTTACCGCCAATGCCCTGACTGTTTCCCACCCAAAGAAGGTAACCCAGAGCCACAGGTGCAAGGATGATGGTTTCCAGAAAGAATCCTTGCGTGGGGCCGATGTTCACGGTCTTTCGGAAGAAGCCATAAAGAGCAAACGTTGTTGCAAGCACCAGCGCGATCCACGGAAAACGTCCGCCGGCGACCGCTAGCAACAGGACCGCAAGCGCTGCCAGACCTATCGCCGCCCACTGTAGACGCTTCAGCTTTTCTCCAAGCAGGATCGCGCCAAGCATGACTGAAAGAAGCGGGTTGATATAGTAGCCAAGCGCACCCTGTGATGCGATGTTGAGCTGGATGGTCCAGACGAACACACCCCAGTTGACAGAGACCAGAGCGGCGGTGAGTGCCATCATGGCCAGAATGCGGGGTGAAGCAAATGCCCGCTTCAGATCGGCTGTGCGCCGCAACAAGATGATCAAAATGCCGGCGATTGGAATCGACCACAGCACCCGGTGCGCGACCACTTCTGCCGGGTGCACATGTTCCACAAGTTTCAGGAACAGGGGGAACAGCCCCCACAGACCGTAGGCGCCAAGCGCATAGAAGAAACCATTGCGCGCGTTCGGTTCGTCAGGCCGATCGATCGAATCGGGCAGGGCTGTGGGATCAGCGGGTTGGGTGCTCAACTGGATTGATCCTGCTTCACCAGCTTGTAATTGATGGAATCGATGAGCGCCTGAAACGACGCGTCAATGATGTTATCCGAAACGCCGACCGTCCACCAGCGAATGCCGGTGGCGTCCGTGGATTCGATGAGCACCCTCGTGATGGCTTCCGTGCCGCCGTTCAGAATGCGCACTTTGTAATCCACCAGTTCCAGATCGGCGATCCGGTCCTGGTATTTTCCAAGGTCCTTGCGCAGGGCTTTATCGAGCGCATTGACCGGTCCGTGACCCTCGGCGACGGAGTGGAGAATCTCACCGTCGACCGCGAGCTTCACCACCGCCTCGGACACGGTGACAATTTCGCCCCGTGCATTGAAACGACGTTCAACACCAACCCGAAAACTATCAACCAGAAAATAGCTCGGCACAGCGCCGAGTGTTCGGCGGGCGAGAAGTTCGAAGCTGGCATCTGCCGCTTCGTAGGCAAAGCCCTTAGCTTCGTGTTCCTTCACCAATGCAATCAGCGTGTCGAGACGGGGATTGTCCTTTTCGACCTCGATGCCGCGCTTGTTCAGTTCGGCAATGAAGTTTGACTTTCCGCCCTGATCGGACACCATCACATGACGGCGGTTGCCTACTGCTTCTGGCGGCACATGCTCGTAGGTCTGCGGGTCTTTCAAAAGGGCGGAAGCGTGAATACCGGCTTTGGTGGAGAAGGCGGATGAGCCCACATAAGGCGCCTGCGTTTCCGGGGCGCGATTGAGCAGTTCATCAAAGGCGCGGGAGAGCTTGGTGATTTCGGCCAGTTTGTCGGCCTGAATGCCGATTTCGAAGCGATCCGCCCAATGTGGTTTTAAGGCCAACGTCGGGATCAATGTGACCATGTTCGCGTTGCCACACCGCTCGCCGATCCCGTTCAGGGTGCCTTGAATCTGGCGCACACCGGCATCAACGGCGGCAAGCGAATTTGCCACCGCCTGACCGGTGTCGTTGTGGGCATGAATGCCCAGATTGTCGCCTGGAACATGGCGCAGCACATCGCCGACAATGTTTGCGACTTCATCAGGCTGGGTGCCACCATTGGTGTCGCACAACACAACCCAGCGTGCGCCAGCTTCAAACGCTTCTCGGGCGCACGAAAGCGCATACTCCGGATTGGCCTTATAACCGTCGAAGAAATGCTCGCAATCGATCATCGCCTCTTTGCCAGCATTTGTTGCTGCCGTGACTGACGCCTGAATGCTCTCCAGATTTTCTTCATTTGTGCAGCCCAGCGCGACGCGTACGTGATAGTCCCAGCTCTTTGCTACATAGCAGATGGCGGGCGCCGCGGATGAGATGAGTGCGGCAAGCCCCGGATCGTTGGACGTTGAAACGCCGGCCCGCTTGGTCATGCCAAAGGCGGTGAAGGTCGCATTCCTGGTTCGGTTCTTTGCGAAGAATTCCGTGTCCGTTGGATTTGCGCCGGGATACCCGCCCTCCACATAATCGAGACCGAACTCGTCGAGCATGTTTGCGATGGCGATCTTGTCTTCAACGGAAAAATCGATGCCCGGGGTCTGCGCCCCATCTCGCAGTGTGGTGTCGAAGAGATAAAGGCGGTCTTTGGTCATTTGTTTGGCCTGAAATTTTGTGTGCTGGAACACGGCAAGGGGAGGTTGGTTGGTGATTCACCCCCCTCTGTCAGCCCAAGGCTGACATCTCCCCCGCAAGGGGGGAGATTGTTGGAGTGCGCGGCAAGTTTGGTATTTAACGTGACGGAAGCGGTCAGGCTAAAAGTTGGTACGTGGCACAACGGCTCAGCATCTGATCTCCCTCCTTGCGGGGGAGATGTCTCGAAGGGACAGAGGGGGGTGTAATGCTGAAAACTCATTGATCGCTATCCGCAAAAACAACGCCAATTGACGTCAGATAGCGAAGAATAGGATCGCAAACACCATCAATATCGCTGAGCACTTCGTGGTTCCAGAACCGCAGAACGTGCCATCCCTGACTTTCGAGAAACGCGGTCCGATTTAACTCTTTGTTGCGATTGGATTCTGCCGCGTGTTGAGAACCATCAATTTCAACAATCAGCCGGTATTCCGGCAATGCAAAATCAACAATGTAGTTTCCGATCGGTAGCTGTCGCCTGAACTTCAACCCCATCAACCGATGTGCACGGACTGCATTCCAGAATTTCAATTCTGAATCGGTCATGGCACGGCGCATTGCACGTGCATTTGAACGTTGGCGCTTCGGTATGCTTTCATGGGGCATATCGGATTGACCGCTTGCAGGGGTGTTCGTCGCGAACTGAAATTCACCCCCCTCTGTTAGCCAAGAGCTGAGGGGGGTCGCGTCACGCGCCGCTTCCCGTCCTTCGGACCCCCTGAAAGAGGGGAAATTGTTGGAGTGCATTGCAAGTCTCGGATTCAACGTAGCACAATCGGCGAGGTTGATACCCGATGTTTGGCACGGCGTCTCAGTTTCCGATCTCCCCCCTTGCGGGGGAGATGTCCCGAAGGGACAGAGGGGGGTGAACACTGAGAATTCAGATCCCTGCTCCAATCTCATCGTTTCACTTCCCAGGTGGTGGTGCGTTCGCCCGTGGCCGGGTCCTTGCCGTCTTTCAACTGAATGCCTTTTTCAAGGAGCTCATCGCGGATACGGTCAGCCTCACCCCAGTTCTTGTCTTTGATAAAGGCAAGCCGCTCGGCGATGATTGCGTCGACGTCCTCATCAAGACCGCCAAGCGTATCTGCCTGTCGGGCAGAGCGGATGGCTTCCAGGTCAAATCCGATCAATTTCAGATTGCCGACCAGGCCCTCCGGTGTTGCAGCAGCCAATGCCTCGGAAATGTTCAGATCATCGCGCAGTGCCGTCAGGAATGCTGCGTCGGGAGAATCGCCGTCGGCGGCATCGATCTTGCCAAGAAAGCTGTTCATCAGCCGGTCTGCTTCTTCTAGCCGCGCGAGGCTCATATCGATAGGCTGACGATAATGCGTCATCAACATTGCCAGCCGCACAACCTCGCCCGACCAGCTCCGACCGCCCACCTTGTCGCTGTGAAGCAGTTCGGAGATGGTGATGAAATTGCCGAGGCTCTTCGACATCTTTTCGCCTTCGACCTGAAGAAAGCCGTTGTGCATCCAGATATTCGCCATCCTGTCAGTACCGTGGCAGCAGCGCGACTGAGCAATTTCGTTTTCGTGATGCGGGAAGATGAGGTCGAGCCCGCCACCGTGAATGTCGAACGTCTCGCCCAGAAAGGCCTTGCTCATGGCGGAGCATTCAATGTGCCAGCCTGGTCGACCGAAAATGGTGCGGCTCGCTCCCTCGACGCTGAATGACGCATCCCAGCCGGGCTCAGACTCTTTCGATTCCTTCCACAACACGAAATCGCTCGGGTGTTTTTTGTGCGCTTCCACGGCAACCCGCGCCCCGGCCTGCTGATCTTCCATCTTGCGACCGGAGAGCGCCCCATAATCGGGCATCGAATTGGTGTCGAAGAGAACCTCACCACCTTCCCGCCCGTCGGCGAGATAGGCATGGCCCTGATCGATCAGGGTTTGGATCATGGAGATCATGCCATCAATATGATCGGTGGCCCGTGGTTCGTGGGTGGGTTCCAGGCAGCCAAGTGCGGCAACGTCCGCATGGAATTGGCCGGCGGTTTTTTCTGTCACCTTGCGGATGGCGTCATTGAGCGGCAGATCGGGGAAGTCGCGCACGGCACGCGCGTTGATCTTGTCATCCACGTCGGTGATGTTGCGCACATAGGTGACGTGCTTTTCGCCATAGATGTGTTGCAGCAACCGAAACAGCACATCGAAAACAATGACGGGCCGAGCATTGCCGATATGTGCAAAGTCGTAAACCGTCGGTCCGCAGACATAGAGACCAACATCGTTTTGATCGATGGGCTCAAGCACCTCTTTCCGGCGGGTCAGCGTATTGTGGAGCTTCAGTTCGCTCGTCTGCGTCGACATCTCGTTTCCCTCTGGTCACGTGAACGGCATCCGCTCGCGTGCGCTGTTCCTGTTTTTTCGCTCATCACCAAAAGCGGTGACACATTCAAAACGTTCCCGCGCTTCCAAACGCGTTGCATTCGACAAGCACAATCGTCGCGTCCCTGGCGGGTCGTTTTTGTTTTTTGAAATCTGAAACAGAAACGGCCAGCCAGCGGTGAAGCGCTAGCGAATAATGCAACCGATAATGCAACCAGCGTTCGAACGCTGGGGCGAGAATGGCAATGTGCGATCCGTTTCCATAGCGCTCTTATGGTCAGACTTACCGGTCACGTCAACTATGAGCCCGGCCCTGTTAACCCTCTGTAAACCATCACTGGTTGTAGGGGGGTCAAAATCTTCGAAAAATACAACCTGAAGCCCAAAATTAACCCGTCATGTGTAGAACCGCACACACCAAACAGTGGAATTCGCCTAACTTGGGCGTCAACAACGTTCGGATCGACATAACGCCCCACTTGTCGATCGAATGTGGCCCGCTTCCTCACTTCGTCCGGAGAGGGGAAGCGGGTCTTTTTATTTGTGCCGGTCAAATCAGCGGCAAAAGCAGCGAGGCTGCAAGCCAGAACATCACTGCTGCGATGATGAGATCAAGCACCTGCCAGGAGCGGGCCTTGGTGAAAATCGGGGTGAGCAACCGTGCCCCATATCCCAGCCCGAAGAACCACACGAACGATGCGCTCATAGCTCCAATGGCAAATGCGAGACGCGCTGTGCCCTGATACTGGGCGGAAAGGCCGCCCACCAGAACCACCGTGTCGAGATAAACGTGTGGATTCAAGAAGGTGAAGCCCAAAACGGTGGCGATTGCTGCACGTGCTGACAGGGCATTTTCCTGCGCAAGTGTCATCGATTGGGGGTGTCGGGCGCGATTGAGAGCGAACAGTCCATAACAGATAAGAAAGGCAGCACCTGCAATCGCCACCCAGAACGTAAGGGCTGGATTGGCTTCAACAAGCGCACCAAGACCAGCAACGCCAAGCGCGATCAGTGCAGCGTCCGAGAGTGCGCAAATCAGGCAGAGGATAAAAACGTGCTGACGGATGAGGCCCTGACGCAGAATGAAGGCGTTTTGTGCACCAATCGCGATAATCAACCCGCCGCCCAGGGCAAAACCGGAAAGTGCGGGGGTGATGATGGACATGGAGAATTTCGTCGGTTCTAGTCATTGTTGTCTCCCTCCCCTTGGAAAAGGGGAGGGAAATTGGGCATTTGGCTATCGCTTGTTTCCCTCGGCGATGCCGTGCCGTATCACGCGGTCGGTTGTAGAGCACAACCCGAAACCCTCAGAAACAGGGGGTCGGGTTGCATTTCAGTGCCTCGAATGTGGCACTACAACCAATCAGGTTGTGGGCTCTTCTTCGCCGTCTTCGGCAGCGTCATCACCGGCAACAGCTTCAGCGTCTTCGGGATTGTCGAACAGCGCATCCACGTCGATGTCGTCGTCTTCATCCTCGTCTTCGATATCGAATTCGAACGCTTCGCGTTTGGTGAGGTCTTCACCAGCGGCTTGCCGTTCGGCTTCGTCTTCGGAGCGGGCAACGTTAATTGTAACGGAGGCTTCAACTTCCGGATGGAGGCGGATGACAACCTCGTGCAGGCCGATGACCTTGATGGGCTGGTTCAGCTCAACCTGGTTGCGGCCAACGGTGAACCCGTTTTCTTCGAGGATCGCGGCAATGTCGCGCGTGGCAACTGAACCATAAAGCTGACCGGTTTCACCAGCAGAGCGAACGGCAATGTAGGCATTGCCGTCAAGCTTGTCGGCAACGGCCTGCGCTTCGGTGCGGCGCTCCAGGTTGCGGGCTTCAAGCTGCGCGCGCTCGGACTCAAAGCGAGCAAGGTTCGCCTTGTTGGCGCGAAGCGCTTTGCCCTGTGGCAGCAGGAAGTTGCGGGCATAGCCGTCCTTCACGGAGACGGTGTCGCCCATCTGACCGAGTTTTGGAATGCGTTCCAAGAGAATGATTTCCATTTTTGTTTTCCTTTCGAGTGACCGTCTGGTCGATGTTTCAACGCGGTGCTGGCGCTATGGATTGGGTGGTGGTGTGCGCCGGGCACGAATCCGCATGAGGAGTTCTGCGATGCCCAGCGCAGTGAATATGACGAGTGGAATGCCCAGGAACAGGATCAGCGTGTAGACGATTGCCAACAGTGCGCCACGTCCCGAGCGGCCCGTTGAAATAAGGTGCAGCACGGCAAGTCCGACAAGTGAGAGCGCAAACCCCAGCGCGCCAACAAATGGCTGCGCCATCAGTCCGATTGATCCGCCAAGCAAAGAGGCGATGACCGCAACGGCAAATGCAGGAAGAGCCATGATCGGCAAATCGAGCGTGCCGGCAATGTAATCGCGTGGCCGTGGCGTGAGGTTGAAGTTTCGGGCAAGCCGGGTTGCGATCAACCAGTTGGTCAACATGAGGAACATCATGCTGACCGGGATGACGAATGGCAGCACGTAGGCATAGTAGCGCGCATTGTTCAAAAGAGCATCGGGATCGATCTGACCCTGCTGCTGGCTCTGCGCCAAAAACTCGCGCATCAGCTGCGCAATGGCTTCGGTGAGTTTTTCAGTGGTGAAGCCCACCATGATGCCAAGCGCGACAGTGAGGATTGCAAAGTACAGCGTTGCGCGAAACAGAATGTCGCCAAGCGGGAACCAGGTTTCCTGCCCGTCATCATCAATGCGCGACAGGCTGGTCATGTGCCCGATCCAGGCGGCGGGCAACACAGTGACAAGTGCCAGCACGATGCCGGACTGGAAATCGCCTGCAAGAACTGTGGCGAGAGCCGCGATAGCCGAGGCGATGATGGCGGAAAGTGTGCCCCAGCCCAAACAGACAACGATGATGGGGACAGCGGCGAAGAACGAAAGCGCCAACCCAAAGCCACTGCCCGACTGCGGGGCAGCCGACATCACTGCAGCGGCAAGGCCGGCAATAATTGCAAACAGGATGGTTTTTGTGTTCATCGGTCTCGCTGTCCTGCCGTTTGAGCTTTACGCCGGGCAGTTAGAGCGGACCTAGGTCCGCCCAACTTTTGTTTGGTTCATGGCAGTTTGGCTGGTCGCCAAACGCCTGCACGGCGCATGTGCGCCGGTCGTTCGTTAGCCAACCGCGTAAGGCAGAAGGCCGAGAAAGCGAGCGCGTTTGATGGCACGGGCCAGTTCGCGCTGTTTCTTGTGGCTTACAGCCGTGATGCGGGAAGGTACGATTTTGCCGCGCTCGGAAATGTAGCGCTGCAAAAGACGAACGTCCTTGTAGTCGATCTTCGGTGCGTTCGCGCCGGAAAACGGGCAGGTTTTGCGGCGACGCTGGAACGGACGACGGACGGGCAATTGTTCGATGGCAACCATTATGCGTCTCCTGCCGGTGCGGATTCAGTTCTTGGAGGACGATCACCTCCGGGACGATCTCCACGCGGTGGGCGCGGGCCGCGATCTCCACGGTCACCACCGCGGCCGCGGCGGTCATCACGCTCGTTGCGACGCAGGATGGCAGATGGGCCTTCCTCATGCTCTTCAACGCGGATCGTCATGTAGCGAAGAATGTCTTCGTGTAGCCGCATCTGGCGTTCCATTTCAGCCATCGCAGCAGGTGAGGCTTCGATGTTCATGAGCGCGTAATGGGCCTTGCGGTTCTTGTTGATGCGGAACGTCAGGGTTTTCAGACCCCAGTTCTCAATCTTGCCAACGCGACCTTCGTGGTCTTCGATCACTGACTTGAAGTGCTCAACGAGAGCATCAACCTGCTGACCCGAAACGTCCTGACGGGCCAGAAATACATGTTCGTAAAGGGGCATAATCGCCTTTCTTCTTGTCAACGAGCTTCCATGTGCAAAGCCTCACCGACGCTTTTCTGATGTGGCCGCAGGGCCCGAAAGGCGTGATGATTAAGAGTCGAGAGCAGCGACACGGGAGAACGATTGCAACTGTTGCAATCTGCGATCACAGAAATGATCCAACTGGATTGTTTCGAAGATCGCCCTCCGTTCAGCCACCAACAGGGAAGCCCGAACTCTTGGGTAACGGCGCGGGTTATAGCCGGACTTTGGGTAAATGCAAGCGAAACATGGGCCTCTTTCTCTCGGCTGCCATGCGGGCATTGTTTGATGGTGAATATCGAGGATCGATCAACGGTCATCCAGCCTTGTGGCTTGACACTGCGACCATAAATCGCCACTGACCCCGCCAACCAAACTGTCGCGCCAAGACTATGCGCGAATGGTGGGGGTTCCACCGCCACCGATCAGATTTGAAGGTTCTACACGAATGGTATTTGCACTCACCTTTCCCGGACAGGGCAGCCAAAGCGTTGGCATGGGCAAATCGCTTTATGATGAATTTGCAGACTCCCGCGCCGTCTTTGATGAAGTTGATGAGGCGCTTGGAGAAAAACTCTCTGCTCTCATTTTCAACGGCCCGGAAGAAACCCTCACGCTAACTGCTAATGCGCAGCCCGCCCTGATGGCGGTGAGCCTTGCCGCGGTTCGGGCCATGGAGGCTCAAGGTTTTGATGTGACGACCGCGGCCTATGTGGCCGGCCATTCGCTTGGTGAATACTCCGCGCTTGCGGCGTCAGGCGCAATCAGCGTCGGCGAAACCGCCAAGCTGTTGCGCGTTCGTGGCAATGCCATGCAGGCTGCTGTCCCTGTGGGTGTCGGCGCGATGGCGGCCATCATCGGTCTTGAGGACAGTGATGTCACTGCCATCTGCGAAAGCGCTTCCACTGCCGACAACAATTGCCAGATTGCCAATGACAATGGTGGCGGGCAGCTTGTGATTTCCGGTCATGCCGAAGCGATTGAAAAAGCAATCGCGCTCGCCACCGAGAAGGGCGCCAAACGGGCAATTCCGCTTTCCGTGTCCGCACCGTTCCATTCCAGCCTCATGGCGCCAGCGGCTGATGCCATGCAGGAAGCGCTTGCCAATGCGAACGTGAATGACGCCAAGGTGCCAGTTGTTGCAAACGTCCTTGCATCGCCAATCACCGGCGCAGATGAAATTCGTCAACGACTTGTGGAGCAGGTGACAGGCCGGGTGCGCTGGCGCGAGACCGTTGAGTTTTTTGCAGCCAATGGTGTGGAAACCGCCGCCGAGGTTGGGGCCGGGCGCGTGCTGAGTGGACTGGCTCGTCGCATTGCGCGTGATATCAAAGGTGTCGCGGTTGGCACCAGCGAGCAGGTCGCACCCGCGATTGACGCTCTGAAGTAATCAAAACCCTGGGAACTTACGAAAACTGGGAGAGACTGACGCCCGATGTTTGATCTGTCTGGAAAGAAAGCCTTTGTCACCGGTGCTTCCGGCGGTATTGGCGAAGCAATCGCCCGGGCGCTGCACGCGCAAGGCGCTGATGTGGGCCTGCATGGCACGCGTGAAGAAAAGCTGAAGGCACTTGCTGATGATCTCGGCGATCGTGCGAGCATTTACCCTGCCAATCTGTCCAGCGACGAAGATGTGGCGGGACTGATTGAACGCGTGGTCGAGGACATGGGTCAGATCGATATTCTGGTCAACAATGCCGGTATCACACGCGATGGTCTTTTTGTGCGCATGTCTGATGAGGACTGGAACGCCGTCATCAACGTCAATCTCACTGCAACCTTCAAGCTGACCCGCGATGCGGTCTATCCAATGATGCGCCGCAGGAGTGGCCGGGTCATCAACATCACCTCCGTGGTTGGGGTGACCGGAAATGCAGGTCAGGGAAACTACTGCGCGTCCAAAGCCGGTATGATTGGTATGTCTAAGTCACTTGCCATGGAAATCGCCAGCCGGGGTGTAACCGTAAACTGCATCGCACCAGGGTTCATTGAGACACCGATGACCGACGCTCTGAACGACAAGCAGAAAGAAGCCATTCTAGGTAGCGTGCCTGCCAAGCGCCTTGGCACGCCGGACGAAATTGCTGCTTCCGTCGTTTATCTTGCCAGCGATGAGGCCGCCTACATGACCGGTCAGACCCTGCACGTGAATGGCGGTATGGCTATGATCTGATCATTCGCACATCTGCGAATTGTGATGATTTATCCACACCGAACAAGAAGCTTGATCTGGAACACGGCTCCCACTAGTTAGGGGCCAAGTTTACCATAAACTCGGCTCCCATTCCTGAAGAGCCAAACTTACGAGAACCATTGAGGACCTTGAAATGAGCGATACAGCCGCCCGTGTAACCAAGATTGTTGTTGAGCATCTTGGCGTTGAAGAAGAAAAAGTCGTGCTGGGCGCCAGCTTTATCGACGATCTGGGCGCCGACAGCCTGGACACTGTGGAACTCGTTATGGCCTTCGAAGAAGAGTTCGGCACCGAAATCCCGGATGATGCGGCTGAAACCATTCTGACCGTTGGCGACGCTGTAAAATTCCTGGACGCCAACAAAGGCTAACCGATTGCTCCGTGGGCAATCGTTCCAAACTGTAAAGTCCGGGCAAATGTTGACCGGAAGGCCGCGGTCGGATCGTTTCCGGCCGCGTTTTGACGTGGGGTGATGTCATGAGACGGGTTGTCGTCACTGGAATTGGGATGGTTTCGCCGCTGGGTAGCAGCGCGGAAGTCACCTGGAAGCGTATTCTTGCCGGTGAAAATGCGGCAAGGCGTGTGACGGAGTTCGAAGTGGATGATCTGGCGGCAAAAATCGCCTGTCAGATCCCGCGTGGCGATGGTTCAGACGGAACCTACAATCCCGATGACTGGATGGAGCCGAAGGAACAGCGCAAGGTTGATCCGTTCATTGCCTATGCGATTGCAGCAGCAACACAAGCGCTGGATGACGCGGATTGGCACCCTGAAAATGATGAGGATCAGTGGGCCACGGGCACGCTGATCGGCTCCGGGATCGGCGGTCTTCAGGGTATTGAACAGACCTCACTTCTTTTGGCTGACCGCGGGCCGCGCCGGGTGAGCCCGTTCTTTATTCCCGGTCGTCTGATCAATCTGGCCTCAGGCTACGTCTCCATTCAGCACGGGCTGAAGGGACCAAACCATTCAGTGGTTACTGCGTGCTCGACTGGCGCACACGCAATTGGCGATGCTGGTCGACTGATTGCGCTGGGCGATGCGGATGTGATGGTGGCAGGCGGCGCGGAATCACCGGTTTGTCGCTTATCGATTGCCGGATTTGCCGCCTGCAAGGCGCTCTCCACTTCGTACAATGATGATCCGCAAAGCGCATCGCGCCCCTATGACCGCGACCGCGACGGTTTCGTTATGGGTGAGGGCGCAGGCGTCGTGGTTCTCGAAGAACTTGAGCATGCAAGGGCCCGTGGCGCAAAGATCTATGGTGAACTGATCGGCTACGGTCTGTCGGGCGATGCCTTCCACATTACGGCGCCGTCAGAAGATGGGGATGGTGCGCGGCGCTGCATGGAAGCCGCATTGAAACGCGCCGGTATCACGCCGTCTGATCTCGACTATGTCAATGCGCACGGCACATCCACGATGGCCGACACAATCGAGCTTGGCGCGGTGGAAAAACTTGCAGGCGACGCTGCATCCGGGATCGCGATGTCCTCCACCAAATCGGCAATAGGCCATCTTCTCGGTGCGGCCGGATCAGTTGAGGCGATCTTCTCGTTGCTGGCCATGCGGGACAGTATGCTGCCGCCAACCCTCAATCTCGACAATCCGGATGTGGAAACCAAGATTGATCTGGTGCCGAAGGTTGCCAAAGCGAAAGAAATCAACACTGCCCTGTCGAATTCATTCGGATTTGGCGGCACAAACGCCTCTGTGATCTTTCGCAAGCTTGACGCCTAGTTGATCGTGGGATCACAGTGGTATCCCGTCAAATTGCCATAATCCTCTGATTCTCTGGAACAATGGGTATCCGAATTCAGTTCACCAGAATGAGCCTTTTTGAAAAGGCCGTCAGCCTATGACCGTAAACGATACAGTACTGAATGATGAGGCTGCCCATGGCAGTGGCAAGCGTCGTTCAAAGGCCGCCCGCAACGGTTTTGTGACGCTCCTCAATTTTGGCATCACCTGCATAATTCTTGCGATTTTTGGCGGGCTGTTTGTTCTCTATCTTGGCAAGTCGCAGTTTGATGCTGCCGGGCCGCTTGAGAAGGAAACAACCGTCGCCATTCCACGCGGGGCTAATCTCACCCAGATTTCCCGATTGCTGGAAGCCAAGGGCGTGATTCCCCGGCAGGACTATTTTGACTTCTTCCGCTACGGTGTGCGCATCTACAACCAGCATGGCAGTCTGAAGGCGGGTGAATATGCGTTCAAGCCCGGCGTTTCCATGTATGAGGTGATGAACACGCTGTCGGAAGGCAAATCGATCCTGTATTCGATCACCTTCCCTGAAGGCTGGACCAGCTATCAGATCATTCAACGCATCGCGGCGGATGAAACGCTAACCGGCGACGTGCCGGCGATCCCGGAAGAGGGGGCGTTGCTGCCAAACACATATCGTGTTGAGCGAGGCACCACTCGCGCAGAGCTCGTTGATCAGATGAAATCTGCCCAATCGAAATTGTTGCAGACCGTCTGGGAGAGCCGGGCGGAAGGGCTTCCCATCAAGTCGCCGGAAGAGATGGTGATCCTGGCCTCTATCGTTGAAAAAGAAACGGGAATCGGCAGCGAGCGCCCGCATGTGGCGTCTGTCTTCGTCAACCGGTTGCGCAAGGGCATGAAGCTGCAGTCGGACCCCACGATCATCTATGGGCTCTTCCAGGGCAAGGGTAAGCCCAAGGGCCGGCCGATTTATCGCTCTGACATCGACAAGCCAACCGACTACAACACCTATCACATTCCCGCCCTTCCACCGACGCCGATTGCCAATCCTGGCAAGGCTGCGCTGGAAGCCGTGGCCAATCCTCTGATCACAAATGATCTTTTCTTCGTGGCTGATGGATCCGGCGGGCACGCATTCGCCTCAACGCTTGATCAGCACAATCAGAATGTGAAGCGCTGGCGTGAAATTGAGCGCAGCCGCAAGGAAGAAGCGGCGAAAGCACCGAAACCCGCCGACGGTGGCACGGGTGAAGATGAACCCGCGACCGGTGACAGCGGGGGTGCAGGCCTGCGCGGCACAACCGACTGAGTTTTCAGTGTACCGATTGACTTAACCGCCCCATCTGGTTCACGAACGACGAAATTTCTTACGAAGTCGCGCCAGATTCGGGGGGACAATGGTCCACAGCATGACCGGTTTTGCCCGATCACAGGGGCACCACGGCAAGTATCGCTGGCATTGGGAAATGCGTTCGGTCAATGGCAAGGGGCTTGATCTGCGCCTGCGATTGCCCTCCGGCTTTGAAGCGCTGGAGCCTGACGTGCGCAAACGTGCTGGCAATCACCTGAAACGCGGCAATGTACAACTGTCTCTCTCTGTGGAGCAGGATCGTTCGGCGAGCGGCCCGACGGTCAATCAGGCCGTGCTTGAGAGTGTGCTTCAAGCGATTGATGAGCTGGAAGAAAACTGTGATCTTTCCCCCTCAAGTGCGGCTGACATCTTGAGCCTGCGCGGTGTTCTGGATGTTCAGGATCAGGAGGAAGATGAAGATGAGCGCAAAGCACTGATCGCAGCATTGATCGACGGTTTGGATGCGGCACTCTCTTCATTGGTGAGCCATCGCGCGGAAGAAGGAGAGGCGATGGCTGCATTGCTGGTCGATCATCTTTCCGAGTTGGAACGGCTTACTCTGGCGGCGGAGGCTAACCCTTCCAGAAGTGTAGAAGCCATTCGCGAAAGGCTTGCACGGCAGGTGGCTGAACTGCTGGAAGCCTCCGACAAGCTTGATCCTGACCGACTGCATGCGGAAGCTGCAATTCTCGCCACCAAGGCTGATCTTCGAGAAGAACTTGATCGGCTGAAGGCTCATATTGTATCGGCGCGCAATCTCATTGCTGAGACCGGCCCGATTGGTCGCAAGCTTGATTTCCTGTCACAGGAATTTAACCGGGAAGCCAATACGCTGTGTTCCAAATCCAATGCAGCGGTGGTGACGGCCATCGGTCTGGAACTGAAGGTCGTGATTGATCAGTTCCGCGAGCAGGTTCAGAACATCGAATAGCAGTCATGAGCAACGACATTTCTTCTCTCGAACGCCGCGGCATCATGCTGGTGATTTCCTCTCCCTCGGGGGCCGGAAAATCAACGATTGCCCGTAATCTGCTTTCTGCCGAGCCGGGGCTTTCCTTGTCAGTTTCTGCCACAACGCGCGCCCGTCGCGGCGGTGAAATTGACGGCACCCATTATCATTTCGTTTCTGAGCGCGAGTTTGATGGCATGCGCCAGTCCGACGGTCTGCTGGAGTGGGCGGAAGTGCACAGTAATTTCTATGGCACTCCACGGGAACCGGTGGAAAAGGAAATGGCTGCCGGCCGCGACATGCTTTTTGACATTGACTGGCAGGGCGCTCTGCAACTCTTCGACAAGGCGCGTGCGGATGTGGTGAGCATCTTTGTTCTGCCCCCATCAATGGCGGAGCTAAGACAGCGGCTGGTCCGCCGGGCAGAGGACAGTGCCGTTGTGATCGAGCGGCGGCTGGAAAACGCGCGCGCTGAAATCGAGCACTGGAACGAATATGATTATGTGGTGATCAATGATGATCTCGACCGCGCGTTTACCGAGGTGCGGGCCATTTTGAGCGCAGAACGTCTGCGGCGTGATCGCGTGCCTGGCTTGCATGGGTTCGTTGGTGAGTTGCTGGGGTAGGGAAACTATTGGTTTAGCCCCACCTTCGTTTGTCATTCCCGGACCGATTGAATTGCGAAAGCAGTGAAATCGTGATCCGGGAAACCACACCGGTCCCTCTCAATTCGGGCAGGTTTAGCAATTGAACGGAATGGGCCTCCGGGTCGCATTCTCGCTGTCGCTCAAATGGCCCGAAGGTGACATGGCGAGGTTCGGGTGCCGTCACACGCCGTGGCTGTGTGGGGACAGACTGGCTTCAAATCACCGCTTCACCAATTTACCAGCCGATGCTTCCAGGCTTTGCCGGCAATCCACAAAAGCTGGTGGTTGAGACGGATTTCGCCTTGAATTGGCCGACCGCGTTGAACGATCGCTGCAATCGGTTTGGGCCAGCGCAGCATCAGCTCTTTGGGCAGTTTTGCCGGCATCATGCGCAGCGTGTTTTTCAACGTTGGGCGGGTGTTCAGATGGGTTACCGGCAGGCACCATAAATCCAGAACATGGGGTGCCGCCCATCGTGGCTGGGCATGGTTTTGGACCCAGTCTGGCGTTGCAGACAGATCGGCTCCAAGCAAATCCTTCGCAAGATGGAGGCTGGTTGCGATCCAATTTCGGATGAGGGGATCGTGATATCGATCCCAGCGGATCTCCGACCCGTGGCGCTCCACCATGGCCGCGATATCGACTAGCCAAATGGGCCGCCAGGCGCCGTGAATGAGCATGTGAACGGCGAGAATCTGCAGATGGTCGGTGTGATCAGGTGTTCGCAATGCGCCGGTGCCGCCCGATAAATCTGGCGAGCGAGCAATCAGCTCAGAAACGGGATTGAGGTCGAATTTCTCCAGATCGCCGTGAAGATCCACTTTGCTGACTTCGCCTGGATGATCCCACTTCAAGGTGACCGCAAGTTCCGCTTTTGGGTTAATCTTTTCAGGCCGCGGCAGCTTGGCGGAGTTCGCATAAAGCGCTTCGAACACATCGGCAAACTGGTCGGGTGTCACCAAAAGGTCCATATCGCCGCTCGGGCGGGTGAGGGGGGTATGGTAGGCCTGAGCAACGGCCCAGCCCTTCATCAACAGCCCCTGAAACCCGCGGTCATTCAAGAACTGATTGAGGCTCGGAACTGCCGCATCAAGCATCATCGCCCGCATGGATAGGCCGCGGGCGGCGTCCGCGAGCTTCTGACCAGTCGAGGATGCTGCAAGTGCTTCATTGAGCCGAACACGTCTTTGGGCAAGCGCAACGGAGCCCAGAGAAATCAGTTCCGGAAGCGCAAGTTCGAGCGCTTCTTCGCTGACCTGAGCAGGTTCAACATGTTCGCGCCATGATCCTGCGAGGCAAGCGGCGATGGTTTTTCCGATGTCAGAACGGTTCACAGAAACCGCCATCGCAGATGTTGGAACAGCACTGGCTGTTTGTTGAACAGGGATCACCTGGATTGCCGCAGGACAGGGCCTGCGCGGCCACAGGCGCGGATATCGTGGCAACGACCGGCACAAGCGCCGCCTGTGCGCCAAGTTTGGCGGCTCGCTTCAACATGCGACGACGGTCAATGTTCGCAATGTGCGGCTCCGAGTAGGAAACGAGACCAGCGGAAACAAGGTCTGCGATTGTGCATTCAATCGCATCTGTGCTCAGGGTTGGTGTTGCCAATACCCGACCGATTTCTTGCACCGAGCGCTTGCCGTCGCACGCTTGCCGGATCGCCTCTGCGCGTTCGTCGAGCCTCACAGCCATATGGGTTTTGGTGTTGTAGATGATGGTTTCCCCGTCCAACCGACGCACCATACGATGATCGCTCAGAGCTTGTGGAACGGAAGTGGCGCGGATCATCACTCAACTCAACAAATACAGAATGGTGCCGCAGTTCCGCACCGAAGTGTCAGCGATGTGACGTAAGGTCAAGATTTTAAAGAGATTTTATCGCAAAATGTTAAGGTGTGGTTAACCGTGGCGGTCGCTCAGGTGTTGTACCGGTGCTTGATTTCATGCGGGGAGCGAGGTCACACTAAGGCCATACTAAATGGGGGACCTTGAGATGCAGAGCACGCGCGTATCTCTGATCTTCGTTGCAGTGGTCTTCGGTATGGCAAGTCCGGTGCGAGCCGAAACCTGGCAAACCACGCTGCAGGGAAAGACATGGCACTACACGTCGGGAACCGGGATCAGCAGCGCCAATCCGCAGATTGAAACCTGGACTACGTTTTGCCGGAACGGCACCTTCGTGACCTATGGGAAAAGCTGCGCTCCAAACCGGATTGCCCACGGTTTTCGATGTCAGCAATTTCAGTTCGCCGGACGATGGCAGGTCAAGGATCAGGGCCAGTCGGCGGTGGTGTCTTGGCAGAGCGGCGTGAACCGGGATTCCTATCGCATCGACGGGCGCGCCGGAAAGTTTTACATCAGAGGTCGTGAATTCAAGGTGTATCGCCCCGCCAGTTGTTGATGGGCAGTTTTCGGGACGAAATCGCGCGGTTGTAGAGGAAGAGCCAATGGGTTGGTGTGTTTGCCGGGTGCCGGTTTGCGGTCAGCTCAGTTGCTGCTGTTGACTGGGCGTTGGTTCGACACCTCAGACAGGGGACAATGGGACCAAGGTCAGGGTAGGCAGTTGCCCAACAAACAGCCGGTGCTGCAGCACCCTGGATCCACTCCAGTATGTCCTGGACCCAGCGGGCAAGGTTGACCGGCCATGACACAACTCGCGGCCTGTGCGGGCATTGGCGCGGTGATGGAAGTAACGACCGGGATGAGTGCTGCGGCTCCGGCAACGCTTGCAACCTTCTTCACCAG
>JBCCGR010000016.1:0-85614 GCA_039029195.1 Pseudomonadota bacterium | reverse complement strand
TTGAACAGCCTGCCGCCGCGGCCCACACGGTCAGGCTTGTAGATCGGGTCATGGCCATCCTGTCGCCAGACCAGAAACAACAAGAGGCCGATAAAGGGCGAAAAGACAATCAACCCGAGTGCTGATGCGAGAATGTCGAACAGACGCTTCATTGGGCCGCCACAAGATCCGCAACGGTGGCTTCCGAGGAATCACCAAGTTTGTCCAGGACGGCCGCGACGATGGCATCGGCATTCATGCCGTACTGGGCTCGAAGATAGTCCTGATCGCCGACAATTGTGGGGTAGTGATCGGCAAGTCCGATGCGGTGAAAGTAGCTGGGAATGGTGCCTTCAGAGAGGCAGGTCTCCGCAATGGCAGAGCCAAGTCCACCAATCACATTGTGTTCTTCAACGCTGACTATGCCACCGGTTTCACGCGAGGCGCTCAGCACCGCGTCCACATCGAGTGGTTTGATAGTGTGCATGGACAAGATGCGCATGGAAAGTCCCTGCTCAGCCAGACGGTCTGCTGCAATCATGGCCTCGCTCAGAATACCGCCGCAGGCAATCAGCGTCCCGTCGGAGCCGTCGCGCACCATGCGTGCTTTGCCAATCTTCGCCTGCTCGCCGTCCCGACGCTCCACACCGCCGTGAGATTTATCAATGCGGAGATAGGCAGGGCCCGGAGTGGCGCAAAGTTCGGTTACGAGGTCGGTGACTTCCCACTTTTCGCACGGCGCCAGCACCTTCATGTTTGGCAAGGCGCGAATGATCGCCAGATCTTCGGTGGCGAAATGCGACATGCCAAGCTGGCCGTAGGAAAAGCCACCGCCGATGGCGACGATGGTCACATTTGCATCGTGATAGCAGATGTCGTTGCGGATCTGCTCAAGCGCACGCAGAGTGGGGAAATTGCCGATGGAGTAGGTCCAGGCCTTGAAGCCCTGCAAAGCCATTCCGGCTGCAATCGCTGTCATATTTTGCTCGGCTACCCCGGCATTTATGAAATGTTGGGGGTGCCGTTCTCCAAAGCGGGTCTGGGCCTCATCATCGGGCGCGGTAAGGACGCCAAATCCAAGATCACCAGTGATCAACACGGTTTCCTGATGCTCCGGCAGGAGCGATTCCAGCGTTTGGACGAACGTGTCACGCATGGGCTTCACCTCCAGCAAAGGCAGCGCTGAGGGCGGGATAATTTCCGGCGAGATCAGCTCGGGCGGCTTCCAGCTCCTCACCACGCGGACAGCGATAATGCCACAGAACCCGCTCTTCGAAGAACGAGACGCCCTTGCCTTTGGTGGTGTGGGCAATGATGGCAAGTGGCTTCTCGCCATCAGCAGGAAGGTCGGACATGGCAGCTTTCAGTGCCGCATGATCATGCCCGTCGCTTTCTCGAACCTGCCAGCCAAAGGCTTCCCATTTGTCGCGGAACGGTTCCAATGCCATGGTTTCTGAAACCGGCGCGAGGCTCTGAATCTTGTTGTAATCAATGATTGTTGTCAGGCGACCAAGCCTGTTGTGGGCCGCAAAAAGCGCTGCCTCCCAGATCGAACCTTCATCGCATTCACCATCGGAGAGAACCACAAAACTGCGCCAGTCTTTTTCCAGCTTGCGGCTCGCCATTGCCATGCCCGCACCAATGCCCAAACCATGGCCGAGCGATCCGGTGGAGATGTCGACACCTGGGACATTTTTGTGGCTGACATGGCCGGAAAGCGTGGAGCCGTTCGTGTAGTAGGTCGACAAGAGCTGGTGATCGAAGAAACCGCGCTCGGCGAGTGACACATAGACGCTCGCCCCGGCATGGCCCTTGGAGAGTACGAAGCGGTCACGATCTTCCCACTGCGGATTTTCAGGATCCAGTTGCATGACAGAGGAAAACAGAACCGCCATCAGATCTGCAACCGAGTAGACCGATCCGATATGGGAAGCTCCGGACGCAGAGATCATCTCCAGAGCATGGGCGCGAATGTTGTAGGCGAACTGTTCGCTGCCTTTCGCATTGGGGATTGAACTGTTGGAAATCTGGCTCATTCAACTCAGTCCAGTACTGCGAAACCGATATAGGGATCAAAATCGAGCCGCTCGATGCGCAAGCGTCGATTGGCATGGCTTTCCAGCATCGCGAGCGTTTCACCCGGCCACAGCGGATTATCGAGTTCGTCGAATGCCAAAACCGCGCCTTTTGGCATGCGGGGCAGGAAATGCTCCAGCGCGACCTTTGTGGGCTCATAAAGATCGAAATCCATAAACAGCAGGCTCACAACCAAGTGCGGGTTCTCGTCGATGAACTGCGGAATGGTGTGCGTGGCATCGCCTTTAACGAGATGAAGTTTCTGGACATGGCCGAGGAACCGGGTCGAATCCTGAATTTGTCCCAGGCGGATCAACTCTTCATAGGAATCGGCAAAAAGGTCGCCCTCTTTCACATGGTTTGATGTTTCTGAACGATCTTCCTCAGCGACGCTGGGGAACCCTTCAAATGTATCGAAACCATAGATGCGGCGGGTGAGATTGACCGGCTCAAGAATGGAGGAGAACTTCAACCAACTCATCACACCGAAACCATGATGCACGCCGCATTCGACCACCGATCCCTTGACGTTGATGACCCGCTTAAAAATCTCGTAAAGCGCCATGAAACGGGTGAGATTTTGCCGGCGCACATATTTTGGGAAATTTTCGAGTTTTTTGTCCCAAGGCAGCGGATTTTCATCAAAGCAAGCCTGATTTCGCCCCGCTTCAAGCTGTTCGGCCTCGGTGCGCAGTCCACCGGCAACGGCAATCGGATCGGCATTCATTGTGGGTCGTCCTTGTTCGAAATCAGTTCTGATAGAATGCGATGATCGTGTCGCACACCCGGTTCACCTCGTCGTCCGTCAAAAGGTGGTGCAGGGGCAGCATCATGAAGCGCGTGCTGAGTTTTTCCGCAAATGGTGCGTGGTGGCGCAGGCCCAGCCCATCAAACTGATGGATCATGCTGCCACCCCATTGCAGGATCGTGCCGATGTTCTGTGCTGACAGATAGGCCCGGAGCTCATCGCGGCGTTCGGCCTCGATCTCATAGTTCTGGAAAACATCATAATGGCGTGGATCGGTGTCGGGCGCTGGCGGCAGCACCAGTTCGTTCACGTCACCCAGTCGCGTCTGGTAAAGCGCGGCGATCCGGCGTCGGGCCGCAACGGCCTCATTGTAATGCTTGAGTTTGATGCGCAGCACGGCGGCCTGCACATTGTCGAGACGGGCATTGTGACCAAAGAAATCGACCTTGCCGGTTTCCGGGTTGCGACCATGATCGCGGTAGATGCGGGCCTGCGCCGCCAGATCGTCATCGTCGATGATCAGCCCACCGCCATCGCCGAAACAGCCAAGAGTTTTTGCGGGAAAGAAGCTAAAGGACCCGGCAACACCAAACGTACCCGCATATCGGTCACGGAATTTGGCACCCATTGCCTGACAACTGTCTTCGACGATCTGCAGACTATGCTCATTTGCAAAAGCTTCAACCGCATCCATGTCGGCAACGCGACCATTAAGCTGCACCGGCATGATGGCTTTGGTCTTGGCGGTGAGCATGGTGTGGGCGCTTTCGACGTCGATCAAATGGTCGGGACCACAGTCGCACAAGACCGGTTCTGCACCCACGTGATGAACGGCGGCGGCCGTAGCCACAAAGGTGTGGGACGGCACGATCACTTCATCGCCTGGCTGTACATTGGCGAGCCGAAGGGCAATCGTTAGCGCCATCGTTCCATCCGCCACACCAATTGCATGTTTGACACCAAGGTGGGCAGCAAGTTCGTTTTCGAAGTCAACGAGATCCTGCTGCATGATGAACGCGCCGCGCTCCAGGCAGCTTTCGATCGCTGCCATATATTCGTCGCGCCGTTCGGAAAACATGGCCGGATAGTTGAAGAAAGGAATGGCAGCCTGTGACAGCATCAATGGTCTCCGCTCTGCTCAGTTTGAGCCTTTGTTGGATCGAGGCGCGCCTCGCAATAGATTACCTTGTAGCATGAATCGGGGCGATCCGCAGGGATCGGCACCGGTGGGTGATAGTTTACATGCTCTTCGCTGATCGACGCTGGCATGGTTGTCATTGACCCGAAAAACAGCTTCTTGAACAGCGCCTTCGCCTTCATGGATTTGGGGATCAATCCGAGATTGGCGGCAAGCCATTTCACCGGGCGAAGGATGCGTTGACGGGATGAGACTTCCGTCGTGTCCATATACCCCCAGAAACGGGCGTTGAATCCGGCGTTTGCAGACAATTCGTTGAGCTCCACAACGCCAGGATAAGACGTCGACCAGGCACTTGGATTGAAATCGTACAAATCCTTGTTGGCATTGGCGAACAGGATGACACCGCCGGGACGAAGCACGCGGCGACATTCGGTAAAAAAGGCTGGCTGATCGGCGAGGTAATAAATCGCCTCGAAGAGCACGATCACATCCTTGGAATTATCCTTATAGGGCATATTGCAAGCATCGAAGCAGTCGACATCGACCTTCCCAAGATCAAGCGCGCGGGTGCGTTCAAGGAGGGTCTCGGAAATGTCGCCTGCCGACAGGGACTGAGCATCTCGGCCCAACAGTTCCAACCCAAGCCCGGCACCGCACGCGACTTCGACCACATCTTTGCCAGCACAGTATTTTTGGGCCCAAACATAACGGTGTGCGGTTCGTTCGACCTGTTCGGAAGATGCCGGTTGACCTGCAGCTTCCGTCACTTCGGTGTAATCTGTTGGTGCGTAGTCAGTGGGAATGCCGCTCAATGCGTTCATCCTTACAAACTCCCGAAGCTCTGTTGATATCGCCAGGACGAAATTGTTGTCGCAATCATGTGCTGGCGGGTTGAATTAAATACAACCTATGAGGGCATCGTAAACGGTTGGTAAATAAGAATTGCGAAACCACGGGAGATAGTTTCCGCAAGTCGGCGGATTCTTAGAGCATTTTGATGCTGATCGAAAGCGCAGACCACGATTTGCAAATGAAGTGGTCAACACCGCAGCATGTCTGAGGGTTCTGTTCCGGGAAACCGACTTCAGAGTTTGTTAAGTATAATCGCAATAGTTGTATTATCTGATTTGCAACCGATTGAGATTTGGTTCGTGCGGCACAGTTCGTCATTGTTTCTTCTGCTATCCAATGCGCGCACGGGCCTTGTGCCCACCTTGGGTGTCGGGCTCGGACTGTTGCTTCTCTCTGCTTGCGCCCATCCGGATTTCAAATATGCGGCCCGGGCACCCATCGCTTTGGAACGAGATGCAATCTCTGCGCAGGATTATCGGCTTTCACCGGGAGATCAGGTGCGGTTGTCTGTGTTTGGCGAGCCGGAAATCTCTGGTGACTTCAAAATCATCGATCAGGGATATGTGGCTCTACCGACCATTGGTCGGATTGAGGCCAGCGGCCTGACGATTGGCGAACTCAGATCTGTGGTTGCCGAGAAACTTCATGCCCATGTGGTCGTCAATCCGATTGTGACACTGGTACTGCTTGCCCATCGCCCACTCTATGTGGGTGGAGAAGTGCGCTCACCGGGAAAGGTTGATTATGAAATCGGAATGACGGTGCGCGACGCGATTTCAAGTGCAGGCGGCTACACCTATCGGTCCGACTACGGCAAAGTTTTCATTCGGGCGAAGGACCAACCCGCGGGTCAGCTCTATGATCTGCGCAATACCCGGATCCCCGTTCACCCCGGTGATTTCATTCGCGTGGGTGAGCGCTACTTCTGATGATGTTGGTCCGGTTTCTTGCGGTGCTTTCGGCATTTCATGTTGCTGATTGGCATTCTGTCCCTGCTTGGGGACAGGCGGCGACGGCCTATCAGAACACCACCACATTTCAGCCTCGTTATGCCTATCAGTCCACCTGGATGTTTCAGCCCACCACCGTGTGGCATCCCGCCGACATCTACAAATCGCTGACGGTCTACAAGACTTTTCCGGTCGACTGGCCTAATGCCGGGCATCCGGTGAATGAGCGGCCAAGGGCCGAGTTTGTGCCGCTCGGTGTTCCCGTCAGCACATGGTTCCTGGTGCCATCGGTGTCGGCGGGAACCTATTTCGACAGCAATCTGTTTTCGGCCCCGAACAATGAACGCTGGGATATCCGCACCGAAATTCAGCCACGCCTGGCGCTTCATTCAGCCCTTCCCGGGCATGCGCTCAACATCCAGCTTGGGCAGGATGAACGACGGCATCTGAGAACACCAGAGGCCGATTTTGTCGACCGGTTCGTTCGCGGAGAGGGGCGGTTTGATATCGACCACGCAACCGCACTCTATCTGACCGGCGCGGTGGGAGTGTTCCATGATGATCTGGGCGAAAGGGTATTGAAGGGAACGGTCGATCCGATCCGGTATACGGTCAATTCAATCCAGCTCAGCGCCAATCACGAAGCCAATCGCCTGGCGTTGACCGGGAACATCTCCTGGCGATCATTTGATTTTCAGGACGCCTTTACGCTTGAGAGCAAATGGCTCGATCAAGATACACGCGATGTGGAAATTCTGTTTGGCGGACTGCGGGGATCCTACGACATTGCCACCGGTCGTCGTGCCTATACCTCGCTGGAATTGGAGAAGCGCTTCCCGCTCATTGACCAGCCCAAAACGTCGGTTTCGTGGGGACTGCGCGGTGTTGTGGGTGCCGAGTTTGATATAGACAAGCTCGTGCGGCTGCGCCTTGGCGTTGGCTACATGATGCAGGATTTCGCCCGGCACACGCTTGCCGATGTGCACAAGATTGCAGGGCAAGCCAATCTGGTTTGGATGCCGACCGATCTCACGACCTGGCAGCTGATGGCCTATCGCTCGATTGATGATGCACCGCTTTCCAATGCATCTGCCCGCGTGCCGACCACTGTTGGGCTGCGACTAGATCATGAGTTTACCCGCTATCTTATTGGAACGGGATTTGCGAGCTACACCCATATTGAAGATATCGGCGTCCACAGTGTCGATCACCACTATGATATCAGCGGACAGGTCCGCTATTTCCTCAACCGCCATGCGGATGTGACGGCGCAATACCGATATGGCTATCGGTTGCTCAATCACGCGGCTGATGTTCGCCGACATATCGCCGGTCTCAATGTGAGCCTGAAATATTGACGGGCGCGCGTGATCTTTCGGCAAGCCTTGAACAGGCCCTTGCGAACGAGCGTGCGGGCCCCCAAGAGCGCGGCTTGTCATCAGCGATTGCCAACCTCACCTTTGCGAAAATTGGCATTCTCATCTGGCGACGATTGTGGCTTGCCGGATGCTGCCTGATTGGCGTTCTGGTGCTGACCCAGCTTTTGATTGCGAGCATTGTTCCAAAATACACCGCACGCACCACGCTCATTATCGAACCGGGTCAGATTAGAACCTTTGATATTTCCGGTCAGGCACGGGATCAGGACACCGGCAATTCTGCGCTGCAAAGTCAGGTGGAGCTCATCAAATCCGATGAGACCACTCAACGGGTTGCCCGCATGATCCGCCCGGTCGGCGGGGTCAATATTCCCTCGCCGGGTGCACTGAGACATGGACTATCTGCGGCGCGGCGCGGGCTCTCCTATCTCATCGACATCACCTACACAGCACGACACGCATTGGATGCTCAAACGCTCGCGAATGCCTATGCGGATGCGTATATCAAGGGCATGCTCGACAATCGGGCAAAGACCGCCCGACAGGCGGTGGATCTGCTCGAAACAGAAATCGATCGGGTGCGGCGAAAACTCTCTGCTGCCGAAAGACGGGTGGAAGCGTTCAAAGCTTCAAATGGTCTGATCAACGCCTATGGCGGCCTTCTGTCCGAGCGGCAAATCTCGGACATCTCCCATCAACTGACACTTGCTCGTGTGCGTCGTGCAGAAATGGCTGCGCGTGTTGAGCAGATTGATCGGGGTGTCATCCCTGATGATCATCTCATTGCACACAATGGACAGATCGAAGTTCAGGATGTCCAGAACTCGTCACTTATCGTACAATTGCGCTCACTCTTCGTCCGGGTGGAAAAGGACGCGGCGGACCTGCAACGGCGCTATCGTCCCAATCATCCGAAGGTGGTGGGCATCCTTGCGCAAAAACGGGAGATCGCTCGCGAGATCAGTCAGGAAGTGGATCGCATCTACGCTAAGGTGCGAAATGAAGCCGACGTGGCAAGAGCGCGGGAAGAAGCGCTGGCAGCGGGTCTTGAACAGGCCAAGGAGCAATCAAAGGCCATGTCGCAGGCGGCTGTCCAGTTGAAGGAACTGGAGCGGCAGGTGGAGACCACCAAGGCGCTCTACACATCCATGCTCACCAAGCAAAACGAGCTTGTCGCGCAACTGAAACTGAATGCCATTGATGCGCGGATCGTCTCGCGCGCAAATTTACCGGAATCGCCCAGTGCACCGCGCCCCCGCCGCATGATGGCAGCAGCAGGGTTGCTCGGGCTTGTACTCGGATTGGTGGCAGCCCTAATGTCCGGGTTGCTGTTTCCACCGGGGGATGCAAGCGGAGGATTGGTTGCCAGTATCAACAAACGTGTCAAACGCCTTCAGCACCTGTTTGCAACCAATCTGGAACCTGAACCCGTCAAATCCCGGAAGCCGCCAGCACCTGAGCGAGGTTCTCCTGCGGACGCGGTCCGATCTGCTGGATGACCGTAGCGGCAGCAAGTCCGCCGATGCGGGCGCAATCGGCAAGCGTGCGGTCATTCGTCAGGCCATAGAGGAAACCGGCGGCATACATGTCGCCAGCGCCGTTGGTGTCGACGAGTTCGTTAATCGGATGAGCGTCAACCGCGTGGGTCTGTTCGCGCGTGACGGCAATCGATCCTTCTTCGCCGCGGGTGACGGCGGCAAGGGTGCAATCATTACGGATTGCTTCGATACCGGCATCAAACGAACTTGTCTGGTAGAGTGATTTTAATTCGGCTTCGTTGGCAAACACGATGTCTGCCGTGCCGGAACGCATCAGTTCCAGAAACTCATCGCGATAGCGATCCACACAGAAACTGTCGGACAGGGTCATCGCCACTTGCCGCCCGTTTTGATGTGCAATTTCCGCTGCCTTTCGAATTGCGTCTTTGGCCCGTGGTGGATCCCAGAGATAGCCTTCGAAATAGGTGATCTGGGCGTCCGCCACGACCGCCTCATCAATGTCTTCCGGGCCGAATTCCACGCAGGCGCCCAGATAGGTGTTCATGGAGCGCTCGCTGTCCGGCGTGACAAAGATCATGCTGCGTGCCGTTGGGGGCGGACCGGCCAACGGCTCGGTCGGGTAGTGAACGCCGATGGCATTGATGTCGTGGCGGAAAACCCCACCAAGATGATCTTCTGCAACCTTGCCGAAATAGGCGGCACGCCCTCCGAGACCGGCAACCCCGGCGGCAGTGTTTCCAGCACTTCCGCCGGAAGCCTCAATCGCCGGCCCCATGACAGAATAAAGATGTTCCGCCCGATCGGCATCGATCAGGTTCATGGCAGATTTGATAATCTCTTCCTTGACCAGAAAATCGTCTTCGCATCGGGCAATGATATCCACGATGGCGTTGCCGATGGTCAGTACATCGAATCTAGTGTCATTCATTCTGGAAGGTCCTGAGAATTGGATTTTCGAGGTGCATATAGACAGCAAGCCCGGTTGAAAAGGGGAGAAGATCAACGGGACGCCGGGTTGTGTGTGTTCACGGCCATTCCTATGTCGAATTGAGTTCCCAACGCACTTATTGCTCATGCTTCAATCAATCAACCTCACGCTTTCGCAGATGTTCTCCGCCGGTTTCCGCAATGTCTTGTGGAAGGCCCTCGGCATCACGATAGCGCTCCTTATCCTCCTGTGGTTTGGGCTTGAGGCAGTGGCGAACATAATTCTTCTGCCACTGCTTGGACCCTGGCCTTGGGCCACGACCGTTTTGAGCTGGTTGTTGGGCGCCGGGCTCATCATCGGGCTCGGATTTCTGATTGCACCAGTGACCGCGATTTTCGCCGGATTCTTCATTGATGACGTAGCGGAACAGGTAGAGCGGCGGCATTACTCTGCCGACCCACCTGGCAGAGCGTTGCCGACATCCCAAACCTTGGGAATTACGCTAAAGTTCACTGGTCTGGTGATTGTTGCGAACCTGTTCGCTCTCGCCCTGTTGCTCGTCCCGGGCATAAATCTTGCAATTTTCTACGTGGTGAATGGCTATCTGCTGGGGATAGAATATTTCCAGTTCGCGGCGTTTCGATACATGAGCGTTCGCGATGCCCGTGCGCTGCGCAAAAAGAAGTCAGGGTCAGTGTTTCTTACTGGAACTCTGATCGCATTTTGTGCTTCAATTCCAATCATCAACATTTTCACACCACTCTTTGCGGCAGCTCTAATGGTGCATCAGGTGAAGCGGATGATGCGCGCAGCCTGAGCCTTATCGCTGACCGCGCAGACGCTTTAGTCGGCGATTGAATGGGCGATATTGCGCGCGATCGAAGGCACGATTGCGGCGGCGATCGAGCTTCACCATCCTGTCCTCAATCGCCTTGGCGCGACGCTGCAACTGGCTGCAGTTTGGCTGGGGTTTCAGCTTCAGGATGGCCCGGTAGGTGGAGTTCGCAAACTGTCGATAGAACCGGCCATGCACCCGTTCATGCACATCGATCATGCGGTAGATGCTGTTCCAGCGCGATCGGTCGCGTTTTGACAGGCGACTGCGGGCAGTGAGCCGAGGTAAGATGTAAAAGATGCTGAGACGCGCCCGCAGCGAAGAAACCGCGCAACCGGAAGGGGTTCTCTTGGTGCGGAGCGACCATGTGAACCTGTAGTCTGCCAATCCAAGCGCGCGTTTGCCCTCATTTTCGGAATAGGGCCCCGATCGCTTCATGGCCTTGACCACGCTGTTGATATTGGAGCCGTGTACTGTGTAGTGACGCGTTCGGGTCGTAACGGTCAGTTCGGCGAACGCACTTTCAACGCCTGTTAGCGCCACCAACGCTCCGGTGATTGCCAGTTTTCGCGCAAGTTTCATCAACCCATTCCCCAACCTGCCGCGCGGGCAGGTTAGTTCGGAACCCTGATTGCTTCAACTGATGCGGGGTATTTATGAGGATCAGCTTGCTTTCGCACCGACAGGTACGATGGCTGCAGGTACGTCGCAGGTCTTTTCCTTGGACTTGCAGAGATCGGCAATGATGCAGGCTTCGCAATCCGGTTTCCGGGCCTTGCAGATGTACCTCCCATGCAGGATCAGCCAGTGATGAGCGTGGTAGAGATAGTCTGGAGGAATGACGCGCTCCAATATGGCTTCCACCTCGTCGGGTGTCTTGCCGGGGGCGAGCCCCAGTCGGTTTCCGATGCGGAAAATATGTGTATCGACTGCAATGGTTGCTTGTCCGAAAGCCATTGAAACCACCACATTGGCCGTCTTGCGGCCCACGCCTGGAAGTGTGGTGAGGACATCGCGATCTTGCGGCACTTTACTGTCATGCTCATTGATCAGCATCTTCGACAGCGCGATCACGTTTTTGGCTTTGTTGCGGTAGAGCCCGATGATTTTGATGTAATCTCGAACCTTGTCTTCTCCCAGTGCCAGCATTTTTTCGGGCGTGTCGGCGACTTTGAAAAGTTCCTTCGTTGCCTTGTTCACACCGACATCGGTCGCCTGCGCAGAAAGAACCACGGCCACAAGCAGAGTGAACGGGTTCACATGATCCAATTCGCCCTTTGGTTCCGATTCCTGCTGGCGAAAACGTTCGAAAATGGCTGCGACGTCCGCCTTGTTGTATCGCGAGCGCGGCAGGCGTCTTTTGCGCGTTGGCTTCGCAGTAGCCTTCGATCCGGCCTTTTTTTGCGATTGCGCCGATCTACTCTTTGCCGCCACTCGTTTGCTCCGTTAAGATTTAGTGCCGAAACAACAAAGCCAGAAGCTGTGTCCGCAGACAAGACGATATTCGCTGCCCGCCTTTCACCCCACAGATCACTGGGGCCTCGTGGATTCGCGATTTTAATGGGGATATCGATTGCGGTGTGCCTCGGTATTGGTGTCGCATTTTTTGCGATTGGTGCCTGGCCGGTGATTGGATTTTTGGGTCTGGACGTGTTGATCCTCTATGGGGCCTTCAAACTCAGCTATCGCTCTGGTCAGCGCTATGAGGATGTTTCTGTCAGCCGTTCTGCAATTCAGTTGAAGCAGGTTTCGCCCTCGGGGCGGGCGAAGTGGTTTCGATGGAATCCGTTTGGAACCCGGTTCGAAGTTTCGCGCCATGAGGAAATCGGAATCACCAGAATGGCGCTCGCCAATCGTAGTGAGCAGGTGGAAATTGGCTCATTTCTGAATCCTGCAGACAAAGAGAGCTTTTCAGAAGCCTTTAAGGCCGCCATTAACACCGCAAAGCGATAGCTTTTGTGTCGGCAGTTTAGCAAGGATCGGGTGTCGGCAGACATTGCGATTTGCTTGAATTCGTCAAGTTAATCTCCACAAGGATCAAAGCGATGGATATTCAAGTGCAGGCAGCCGATTTGAGCGATCTGACCACCAATCAGACAGATTATCAGATCGTGAAACAGGTGATCGAATTCATCTCGGAGAACTGGCGGGATCACCCGTCACTAGACATTCTGTCGGGTGAAGTGGGCGTGCCAGTCACCCAGTTGCAAAAAACGTTCACCCGCTGGGCGGGCCTCAGTCCCAAGGCGTTCCTTCAGGCAGTTACGCTGGATCACGCAAAAAAGCTGCTGGACGAGGATTTGCCGCTGCTCGACGCTTCTTTTGAACTCGGCCTTTCCGGTCCCGGGCGTCTGCATGATCTTTTTATAACCCATGAAGCGATATCGCCGGGCACATACAAGGCAAAAGGGGAGGGGTTGACCGTCTTTTACGGCTACCATCCTTCCCCGTTTGGCATCGCGCTCATCATGGCCACCGATCAGGGCATGGCCGGGATGGCCTTTTGTGATGAGGGCGAAGAGCAAATCGCCCTCGAAGACATGACCGGCCGCTGGCCAAAAGCTGATTTTGTCGAGAATAGTGCACTGACCGCACCCTATGCGGCACGGTCGTTTTGTCAGCAACACTGGGACCCGCAAAACCCTCTTAGAGTGGTATTGATCGGAACAGATTTCGAAATCCGGGTCTGGGAAGGATTGCTGCAAATTCCGGTTGGTAAGGCCACCACCTATTCCGAACTTGCTGGCCGCATTGGGAAGCCGACGGCACCACGCGCCGTAGGAGCTGCGGTGGGACGCAATCCGATCTCGTTCGTTGTTCCCTGCCACCGGGTGATCGGAAAATCCGGTTCGCTCACCGGTTATCATTGGGGCATCAACCGCAAACGCGCCATCCTCGGCTGGGAAGCTGGCGTGGTTGCAGCCTGAATTTATCCCTTTGCACACATCGAGAAATCCTCTACCGGGTCGTCCGATGCGATGATGCGCGATAACGCAAGCCGGACAGGGTTTTTATGGCGATATTGTTGGGGGTGGATACCGGTGGCACCTACACCGATGCCGTTCTGATTGATGATGCCCGTCGCACTGAGGGCAACACGGAAAAGATCATTGCCGCAGCCAAGTCGCTCACCAAGCACAGCAATCTGATTGATGGAATTCAGGGCGCTGTCGATGGGGTTCTTTCCTCATCGAATGTCAATCCAGCCGAGATCGGCCTTGTTTCCATTTCGACCACCCTTGCAACAAATGCGCTGGTCGAGGGGCGGGGTGGCAAGGTCGCTCTAATCGCGATTGGTTTTGCGGAAAGTGATCTCAAACGGGCTGGGCTGGAACGCGCGCTTGCTGACGGCCCGTTGGTGCAGATTGCGGGAGGTCATACACCGCATGGCCGGGCTGCTGGTCCGTTGGATATCGACGCGCTCGACCAATGGCTCAACTCGATACCGAGTGACATCGAAGGCATTGCGGTTGCCGGGTACTTCGCGGTGCGCAATCCCGAACACGAACTTGCCGTGGCTGAGCGCGTTCTTGCTGCCACTTCGCTTCCAGTGACCTGTTCTCACGAACTTTCAGCCAAACTGCACGGGCCGAAGCGTGCCGCCACCTGCGTGTTGAATGCCCGGCTGGTTCCAATGATTTCCCAACTTACCAATGCAGCGGCGACCGTTTTTTCCCGTTCAAAGATCAATGCCCCATTGATGATTGTGCGCGGTGATGGCGCACTGGTGAGTGCCGAATTCGCAGCGCGCAGGCCAATCGAGACCATTCTTTCCGGACCGGCAGCCAGCCTGGTTGGGGCGTCCTGGCTCTCAAACGAGCAACAAGCCGTTGTAGTCGACATCGGAGGAACCACTTCCGATATCGCAATTCTGGAAGACGGACGACCCCGGCTGAACCCTGCTGGTGCCACCGTCGGTGGCTTTCAGACGATGGTGGAAGCCGTCGATATGCACACATTTGGATTGGGTGGTGATTCCGAGATATCGGTCTCCACCATTGATGACAGCCTGTTGGTTGGCCCTTCGCGTGTTGTGCCGCTGAGCTTGCTGGCGCACGGCGCACCGGATGCAGTTTTGCCGGTTCTTGATAAACAGGCATCGGCTGATTTTTCTGGCCGATATGACGGGTATTTTGCCACGCGCACGCTTGCCGGTGAGCAGGCAAAAGTCATCACTGATTCCCAGGCCAGGGTGCTGGAACGATTGTCGATCGAACCTCAGCCGGTTGGCCGTTTTGTTTCCGGCGCGTCCCAGTGGGCGACGCTGCGCCAATTGGTGTCGCGCGGGCTGGTGCAGCTCTCCGGTTTCACGCCGAGCGATGCCAAACATGTGCTTGGTGATCACACAGCCTGGAATAGAGAGGCTGCCGCGCTGGGAGCCCGTGTTTTCGCACGTCGAAAAAACCGGTTCGGCAGACCGTTGGCGACCTCTGAGCACGAACTCGCACAATCCGTGGTGAGGCGGCTTGAACGACTGTGTGCAGAAGCCACGATTGAAGCCGTCATCTCCCATGATGGAACAGGGATGGAAGACGGTGCGCAAAACATGTTCGTTCAGTCGGCGCTTGATCGAACGCCCGGCGTTGCCTCTTTTTCTGTGGCACTTGACCGGCCCGTGATTGGGCTCGGTGCATCGGCACATCAGTATCTCCACAATTGTGCCGACCTCCTCCATGCTCGCTCGGTCGTTCCAGAGCATGCAGGTGTGGCCAACGCTGTTGGGGCTGTTGTCGGGCAGATTAATCTGAAGATTGAGATAGGTATTACACAACCGGTGGAAGGGCGCTTCGAAGTGTTCGGCACAAAGGACTCGTTTGGGGACGAAGAGAGCGCTTATTGCGCTGCTGAAGAGCAAGCACAACAACGCGCACGGCTTCTTGCCCGTGAAGCAGGCGCTGATGCATTTGAGGTGGCCATCTTGCGTCAATCGAACACTGCAAGTGTTGAGGGTCGCGACATGTTCGTGGACGGGCAGGTGACTGCCACCGTGACAGCCCGCCCGCCGCTTGCGGAGCAGGTCTGACCTGCCGGACCGCATCAGCGTGACAGGCGATGCAATCTGGCGTATCTGTTTGGCCAAAAGCTCAGGATGAGATGTATGTCTGAAACGACCAGTGGCGATGATACAATTGTCATCAAACGGTATGCGAGCCGTCGGCTGTACAACACCCAGACCAGCGACTACGTCACGCTGGATCAGGTTTCGGACATGATCCGCGAAGGGAAAACCGTTCAAATTGTCGATCGCAAAACCGGTGAGGACCTGACCCGGCAGTATCTGTTGCAGATCATCGCTGAGCAGGAAAGTCGTGGCGAAACAATCCTGCCCGTCGATGTGTTGAACGATATCATCCGCAGCTATTCGGATCAGGCAGCCTCTCTCATTCCCGATTTTCTGTCGAATTCCTTCGGTATGCTAAAAGCTCAACAAGAGGCGTTTCTCGAGAATGCTTCCCAACCAATGGCGGAATTGTCCAAGGGGTTTGACCCAGCCAGCTTGATGAACAGTGTTCCGGGTTTTGAGGCGATGCAGCAGCAGCAAAACGAGATCATGAAAAACATGATGGCCGCGTGGGTCCCGCCAGGGATGGAAGGCATGTTTGGTGGTGGAGGCGCAGAGAGCCCCGCTCGGGCTGAGTCGGAAGAAAAGAGTTCCGACGACACGGAGGAGCTTGCGCAAATCAAGGCACAACTCGCTGCACTTCAGGACAAACTCAGCAAGCTATAACGCAGCGAAATATCTGTACGTTTTTTCAAAACGAATCCGATTTGCGTGTTGAGTGCGGCGGACTGTTGTGCCTTGATCCCCTACAATCAAAACCATGTGGTAAACTGACATGATTTCAGAAACCCAAATCAATGAATTCCAGCGCGACGGTGTGACTGTGTTGCGTGGGGTTCTCAACCAGCATTGGCTTGAGCAGCTTTCAGCAGCCATCGAAGACAACATGGCGGTGCCCGGTCCATACGGGAAAGATCATGCTGAAGCTGGTGCTGCCTATTTCGGTGACTATGTGAACTGGCAACGTTTCGGCGCGTTCAAATCGGTTGCCGATGAAGGTCCGCTTGGTGAGATTGCCGGCGAACTGATGCAGGCCAATTCCGTTCAACTGTTTCACGATCATGTATTGGTGAAAGAGGCTGGGAACGGGTCGGCTACGCCTTGGCATCAGGATATGCCCTATTATTGTCTGGAAGGCCCACGCACCGTGAGCATCTGGGTGCCGCTCGATCCTGTATCGAAGTCTGTGTGCCCACATTTTCTGGCTGGCAGTCACGCGGATAAGGTGACTTTCACGCCGCGGCGTTTCAAAACCTTGCAGCCGCTTGAAGGGGATACCAGCACCTATCGTCCGTTTCCCGATATCGATGAAGAGCGGGATGCGGATCGGTTGATCGCCTATGATCTTGAACCTGGTGACGCAGTGGCGTTTGACTATCACACCTTGCACAACGCTCCTCCGAATGCTTCGGGCACACGGCGCCGCGCGGTTAGCATGCGATATTTCGGTGATGGAACACGCTATGTGGAACGGCCCCACGAAATCTCGCCGCCGTTTAAAGACCTGGGTCTCAATCTCGCCATGGGCGATCCCATGCCGGAAGACTGGTTTCCCGTGGTTTGGCGAAAAGAGGGATAAATTGTTCAGCGAATTGGGGGGAACATGACAGCACCGGATGTGGGATTCAGCGGGCCTGAACTTTGCCGCAAAACGGCGAGGGAGGTTGTCGATCTGTTGCGGCGGAAAGAAATTTCGCCAGCAGAATGTATTGATGCGTCGGTGGAGCGCATTTCTCAGGTGGAAGATGCGGTCAATGCGATGCCCATTGTCTGCGAAGACCGGGCCCGTGAGGCAGCCGCAGATATCGGCGCAGTTCCAGATAATCCGGAAGATTCCCGCGCCTGGCTCGCAGGGCTGCCGATCGGCATCAAGGATCTGACAGCTGTCGAAGGGGTTCGCATGACCATGGGTACGCCCGCCATGGCGGACCATGTGGCGGTGGAGAGCGATCTCCTTGTCAAACGCCTGGAACGCCGCGGTGGCGTGGTGATCGGCAAAACCAACACGCCAGAAATGGGCGCTGGTGGCAACACGTTCAACGCCGTTTTGGGCCAAACCCGAAACCCGTGGGACACGCGTAAAAATGCCGGTGGTTCTTCTGGTGGGGCGGCGGTTTCGCTTGCAACCGGCGAAGTGTGGCTGAGCCACGGGTCTGATCTTGCCGGCTCCTTGCGAACACCCGCTGGGTATTGTGGCGTGGTGGGCCTGCGCCCAAGCCCCGGTCGAGCAGGGGGAGGACCGGCAACACTCGTCTTCGCAAACGAAGGCGTGCAGGGGCCAATGGCCCGCAATGTGGACGATCTGACGCTGTTTCTGGATGCGATGAGCGGATTTGAGCCATCTCAGCCGCTGACAATTGAAGCCCCGGCACAATCTTTCCAAGGAGCGCTTGAATCCGTTTCGCCGAACGTGAGAATTGCCTTTTCGCCGGGTCTCAACGGATTTGCCCCGGTGGAAGCGGAGATTGAGGCCGTGATGCGTGCCGGGCTTGAACAGGTTCAGGCAGCAGGCGCGGTCGTTGAAGAGGCGTGTCCCAACCTTCCTGATTTGTTCGACACGTATGTCACGCTGAGAGCGACCTTCTGGGCGTCGCTATCCGGGCGCCTTCCGCGGCACGTTCAGGATGGCTTCAAACAAACCCTTTGGGAAAACATAGACGTTGGTCGGAAACTCACTGTGGAGCAGGTGCAGGATGCGCAGATTGGCCGCTCGCATCTTTTCACCAATATGTATGAGTTTCTTCAGGGTTATGATGTTCTGGCATGTGGTGTGGTTGGCCTGGAACCGGGCATGGCGCAGGAAGAATTTCCAACGTCCGTGGCGGGCGTTGCCACCGAAAACTATATCGGATGGCTGCGGCTTTCCTTTCTGGCAACTGCCACCGGGCTCCCGGCCATCGCATTGCCGATCGGCTTTACGGCAAGTGGCATGCCGGTGGGCATCCAGCTGATCGGGCCGCCGCGGGGAGAGGCAAAATTGCTGCAAGTTGCCAAGGCGCTGGAAACGGCAGTTGATCTGGCGAGGCTGGTGCCCATGGATCCGGTAGTGCGCCACTGATTGAAGCGGTGGTGGAGGCTTGTCGAACGGGTCCCTCAATAGTCATGTTTGCGTGCTGTCACTTTCGATCCCGCATGTGCTGACTGCAGGGGTCAAACTACAAAATCTTTCCCATTCTCCGTCATTCTGACGAAGGTCAGAACCCAGGTGCGCTTGCTGACAGGTTCCTACCGCGATGCGATTGCAGCGGCTGCACCGCCAAGTATTGTTGCACAGGTCCTATTTGCAGTGCGGATCGCGCGCGGTGACTTGAGGAATGTCCGGGCGCGGTGTGCAATCACGATCCAGAACAGGTTAACCACAGCCAGAATAGTCACCGTTACAGTTGCAATGATTGACCACTGGCCGATTGTCGCCTGAGTGAGGTCAATGAGCGTTGGAAGCAAGGCCAGGTAAAAGACCATGATCTTGGGGTTGCCCATGGTTACGGCAAAGCCGACCAAAAACATTGATGCGCTTGATTCACGTTTTGGCAATGCGCCGGTTTCCCCGGTGACAGGCTCCGTCCACATTTTCCATGCAAGATAAAGCAGATATCCAATGCCAATATATTTCAGAACCACAAAGGCTCCGTGAAAGGTGGTGGCCAGCGCGGACAATCCCGCCATGGCGAAGGTGAGCCAGATCACCTCTCCAATCCACATGGCAGCGACGAACGGAGCAATGTCAGTCCAGCCGCGGGCAATCACACGGGCGACCAGTGCCGTTATCGATGGGCCGGGGGTTCCGGCACTCAATAGAAGGGCGATGGCGAATATGCCGAGCGCAAAAGGGTCCATGACGTTAGTCTTAAATCGGTCGATACGATTGGTGAAGCCACAATTGGATATTGGGGTTGTGTGCCGAGGCGTCGGGTTTTGTCAGCATCGAAGTGAAGCGACGGGGTGCCGTTGTTCAGTCGCATGTTGTAATGATGTGAACAGGTGCTGACGATCAATGAGGACCAACATGCTTTCGGTTGTTAAAAAGGAAATCATCTGGTTCACGTTTTTTGCGGTAGCAATCTCTTTTGCGCAATTTGTGCCGGACGCACGTGCACACGTTGACCATGGAAAAATCACAGTAACGATAACCGAAACGGGTCTCCATTCTGATGGTTCCGGTCGGATTGAAGTGCGCCTCAAGATCGAAAACAACACGGCGACGGCTGCAACGCTGCGCCGATTGTTCGCTCCGGCAGCGACAAAAATCATCGTCGAGCGACAGCGAAAACTGCTTGGGTCCGTTTTGTGGCAGCCGGTCAAGTTCTTGAGGTTGGAACCCGGTGACAATGCAGACCTTGGCCCGACCGCGTACCGCGTGCTCATCGAGACTGAAGACGCTGCTCACTTCCTGGAAAAGGGGACCGAAATGTTCGCGGATTTCGGCCCACTCGGGATCCTGACTGTCAGGGATGAGCGCACTGGCGACTGAAGCTGTCGGCAGAAATTTTTCGCCCTTCTTCGTCATTCCGGTCATTATGGCCGGAATCCAGAACAGTCTTTTAATTCAATGCATTGCGGCCCTGAAGACCGCAATGACGGCAAAGAAAACGAAAGTTCTTCTCATCTTCTCTAGGCCGGAGGCGCAATGCCGTTAACAGAACCGCATTGATGCTTCAGCTGATTGAAGCCGGTAGCTCCCAGCGAATGGCGTTCGTTCAAACAATCCCGTAAGTCAGCAGCACCATGTGCAGGCCAATACCGGTGACACCCGCACCAAGCAGCGCCCGGGCCATCTCGCGTTTTTGAAGAACGCCCAAAGTCACACCGACAATGTGCAGGAAAGCACTCGCGATCATGAAGCCTGCGACGTAGAGCAATGGCGTTGCAAGTTTCGGAATTTCGGCTCCATGAGCATGGCCATGAAAAACGGCGAAAAAGCCAACAAATCCCATGGCAATGACAAAGGGCATTGAGGCACGCAGGGCAATGGCGAGACCAAGCGCCAGGACCGAAAGTGCGATTGCGCCTTCAACTTGGGGAAGGCCAATATCGAGCAGTCCAAGGCCGCCACCCAGCGCAAGAAAAGCGACAAAGGCAGCTGGCACCGTCCAAACGGCGCGCCCGCCAAGTTGAGCCGATAGAAGACCGACCGCAATCATCGCCAGAAGATGATCAAATCCCAGAATTGGGTGCAAAAGCCCGCTTAAAAAACCGCCCGCGCCTTCAACGTCGGCGGCAACGGCAGCGCCGGTCACAGCAAGGGTGACGACCGCCACAATCATCATGGTTCGCAACATATCAAAACTCCTCAATCAACTGGTTTGAAGGAATTTGCTTTTTCTACCACACATCAAATCGGGTTCGAGTGCTCCACTTTTTTCGGAGCGTGATGAACGCTCGATTCTGTCCGCTGCTCAAGCGTCAGCGTATTTGTCGCCAACCTCTTCGCGCAGTGGATGCGTGTCGTAGTAGATTTTCATCGACAGAAGTTTGCCGTCCTCGCTGACCTCGAACAGATCGACACCTTCGAACGAAAGATTATCACCGCTGGCAAGTTCCCAGTCATAGCGAAAGTGACCCGCATAGTGGCGGTCATCACCCGACGCCAGAACGGCATAAACGGTCAGGGTGCTGGTGCGCGAAGCGGAGCCCAGCTTACGAAAGAAATCACCGGCTTTTACTTGACCCAGAAAGGGCGAGTGAATAATGGCGTCATCACTGAAAAGGTCGATAATTCCTTCGATGTCTGATGCGCTCATTAGTTCAAAATAGCGACGGATGATGTGTTCCTGGGGCAGCATGCTCAACTCACTGATTTGCGATTTCGGTTGGAGATTTTGCATCGATCGCGACGGCGTGCAGGCCACGATCGATTTCGTCCTGAACCAGCGCATTGATGGTGCGGTGGCGCGCCACGCGGTTCATTCCGTCAAAAGCGCTGGCGACAATGCGAATACGAATATGAGATTCACCCGCGCCGTCAAAGCCGGGCTGATGACCGGCATGCAGGTGGCTTTCATTGATCACCTCAAGATGTGTCGGTGAAAACTCCGCCTGCAGCTTGTCGGTGATGGATTCAATTACGGACATTGGGATAGGCCTCGGTATTTCTAGAACGATGGCGTACCAGCAAATTTGCCAACCCTGCCATGGTATTTTGCCTTGTCTACGCCGCATTGAAAGATGGCTGCATCGCCGTCTGCGACATCGCGGGCCAACTGATTGGCATTTTCGTTGGCGCGGGCATCCACCATGCCCACAACGCAGGTATTTTTGTCTCCCCCACTTGCCACCCGGTGAATGACCAGAACCTGCCCTTTGCGTTTTGGATCCACCGCACCGGTGGCCGGGTTTATGTTTTCAATGAAGAAGCGCACGATCGCGGCATAGGCCACGCCGTCTGATCCAAAACGCCATTCGATTGTGTTGTTCATGCTATTGAACTGGGCGAAGCTTTCAAATTGCTTAGGCGCACCAAAGCCCGCAGAATGGCGCAGATCCCCTTCTGCGAAGTGAATTTCCGGGAAGTCAGGAATGCGGCATACACCGGACGCGCCCATTCCTTCTTCCTCTTCGCTTGCCGGCTTTTCAAAGGTGCAATGCTTGTCAAAGTCGAGCTTAGAATAAAGGCTGTCTGCGGCATGCCCGGCTGCGGAGGCAAAGAATGTGGTGGCGCTGGCGATCAGAACGACAAACAAAATTCTCAACATACCCAATCCTCGAATGGTCTCAAAAAGGAGCGTAATCAGCCTTTTGACACGGCGGAAATTTGGACGAAAGTGAATTCGTCACAGGTTGATTTCCTCGGGTGCTCTCGACGCCTTCAAACACGTGGTGTAAACCGCGCAAACCGTCGTTTTGCGGTCGAAGGATAATGCAATGGAAAAATTCGTAACACTCACGGGCGTTGCCGCCCCTATGCCGATTGTCAATGTGGACACGGACATGATTATCCCGAAGGACTATCTGAAGACCATCAAGCGGACGGGTCTTTCTGCTGGCCTGTTTGCAGAGATGAAGCTCAACGAAGACGGCAGCGAAAACCCGGATTTCGTGCTCAATAAAGCGGCCTATCGCAATGCGGAAATTCTGGTGGCTGGCGATAATTTTGGCTGTGGTTCGTCGCGCGAACATGCGCCGTGGGCGCTGCTGGATTTCGGCATTCGTTGTGTGATCTCAACAAGCTTTGCCGATATTTTCTACAACAACTGTTTCAAAAACGGGATACTGCCCATCAAGGTCTCTCAGGAAGAACTGTCGAAACTGATGGACGATGCGGAACGTGGCTCCAACGCCACGTTGACGGTTGATCTGGAAGCACAGGAGATCAAGGGGCCTGACGGTGGCACGATTTCCTTCGAGATTGATGCATTCAAAAAGCACTGCCTGCTGAATGGTCTCGACGATATCGGTCTCACAATGGAAAAGGCCACGGCGATTGACAGTTTTGAAACAAAGATGAGCGAAAGCCGCCCGTGGGTCTAGCGGGTGATATCCATGACTGAAGACCGAAAACTGATTTCAAGCGGCTCTCCGTTTGAGAAACAGGCTGGCTACTCGCGCGCCGTGGTGCAGACCGTGCCGGGCGGTCGCTGGTGTTTTGTTGCCGGGACAACAGGTTACGACTACACAACGATGGAGATGCCGGAGGATGTCCGGCAGCAGACCCGCAACACGATTGAAACCATCAAAAGTGTGTTGGAGGCCGAAGGGTTTTCGCTATCCGATATTGTGCGGGCGAATTACATCATCACGGATATTTCCCTGAAGAGCGACGTTTTCGACGTTGTCGGCAGTTATTTCCGGGATGTTCGCCCGGCTGCAACGATGATCATTGCCGGCCTTGTCGAGCCGACGATGAAGGTGGAAATCGAAGTGACCGCCTGGAAGGCTGACGCCTGAGTTTGAAACTGTGGTCCCGGTCTTCAATTAGCAACGTTCAATGAAGTCAGGCTTGGCCTCTTACTTTGGCCAAGCCTTGTGTTCTGCATAAACTATCGCATGTCACCGTAAAAGTTCGGGTAGCGGTAGCCTCCACCTCCATGGTGGCGGTCAATGCGCAATCCGTGATTGCGGTAGCCATGATTGCGATGGCCATGGTTCCGATAGACGCGTTGTCGGGGTGCGTGCTGGCGAATGCCGCCGTGGCCCCTATAAACACGATGTCCACCGTGTCCATGTCCACGATAGAAATGGTTTTGTCGAACACCGCGGTGGCGGAAGCCATGACGTGGATAGCGATGGCCGTGGAAGTAACGGCCGTGGCCAAGACCCCGGCGAAAGTGTCGTCTGTGGCCGCGGAAATGGCGATGATGGCGATGATAGTGCCTGCGGTAGTGAACCTGCGAGGCACCCGCTTCGCCGGTCTGCGGGCCGACGACAATGGCATTCTGCAGGTTCATTTTGCTTACGGTTCCAACAGGTGCTGCTTGTGCATTGCCTGCCAACAACGCGCCGCCCACCGCGATCGCGAGTGCAAGTAATTTCATGTGATTTCTCCATCCGTGAGAGTGGCATAAGGCCCCGCCACATGGCCAATGTCGGTTTTCGAACCTGAACGGTCAATGAACAGGCAGTTATTGTGAACGCCACTCACACAAGTGTGTGCCGCCTTGAATTGATTGTTTAGGCAATTCACGCAATTTGTCATCGCACCTCGCTGAAGGTTAAAGCTGCTGGTGCGGGCACTCTTGATCGAATGAAACTGATGGGAAAATTGATGGGTCTTTGGAAAACACTCATGTTGTCTGGCGCACTGGCGACAGTTGGCGTCAATGCATATGCTGCTGACAAGACAGCCATATTTGCCGGTGGTTGCTTCTGGTGTATCGAAAAAGACTTTGAACATGTTGCCGGCGTCAAAGATGTGGTGTCGGGCTACACTGGTGGAACCACAACCAATCCAACCTACAAAAACCACGTTCAGCACGGGCATCGCGAAGTTGTTCAGATTACTTACGATTCAAATCTGATCAGCTATGAACAATTGCTGCATATCTTTTGGCGCAGCGTCGATCCGACTGACGATGGCGGCCAGTTCTGTGATCGCGGCCACTCGTACACCACCGCCATTTATACTGCGGGTGAAGATCAGTGGAAGGCAGCACAGGATTCCAAAAAGGCGATAGTGGAATCAAAGAAGCTGCCTGCCTCAATTGTGACGCCAATCGAAGTTGCCGTCACGTTTTATCCGGCAGAGGACTATCATCAGGATTTCTACAAGAAGAGCCCGGTTCGCTACACCTACTACCGGCGCGCATGTGGGCGGGACAGTCGGGTGCGTGCGCTTTGGGGCGATGAAGCCCATTCGGGCATCAAACACGGGTCGTAAACTTCAATCGACCTGATCAGCTCAAAACCGGGTCCGCGAGGGCCATTTTTTGTTGCTCCTTCAAGGAAACGGCGGGTGATGTCGCCGCTCCGGCTTGCACTGAATTTGCGCGCCGTTATCGTGGCCACGAACCAGTCCAGGCCGGGGGTGCGACCATGACCGAAAAAACCGTTTCCTTCTCCCAGATGAAGGATGGAACGAAAGACGATTATGTTTTGCTCCAGGATCTTGAGCATGACTATGTCAGCGGGACGGCAGAGCGGCTCCTGAGCGAATTGAAGCGTCAGGGTGATGAATCTTTGTCGGGCTACAAGATAACCCGCCTTGATCACGCGCTTCAGTCGGCAACCCGCGCCTATAATGATGGTGCGGACATTGATTGGGTGGTTTCAACGCTGCTGCATGACATTGGCGACGGGCTTGCGCCTACCAATCACGACAAGTTTGCCGCAGAAGTGCTGAGGCCGTACGTGCGGGAAGAGTGCACCTGGGTCGTAGAGCAGCACGGCACCTTCCAGATGGTCTATTACATGCACCACTACGGAGGCGATCCCAACCAACGCGAAAAATTCAAAGACCATCCCGGCTATCAGACCTGCGTGGAATTTTGTGAACGTTGGGATCAGTCGTCGTTTGATCCTAACTATCAGCAAAAGGATCTGGACTTTTTCGCGCCGATGGTTCGCGAAGTCTTTGCCCGCAATCCGCATGACGTGGCGCATATGAGACCGGGGGAGTATTCCGGTCTGCCCCGGGCAGCCTGATCACCGACTAAAGAATTGAGCGATAGAAATCCGCAAGGCCGTCGGCTTCTTTCTGCCAGTTGAAATGAGCATCAATCGCAGCGCGGCCTCGGTTACCCATGGCCCGGGTTTCTTCCGGGTTTTCCTGTAGGTTGAGAATGGCGTTGGCGAGCGCTTCGGCATCGCCCGATGGATAAAACACACCGCAGCGATGCTCTTCGATGATGCGGGACCATTCATGTCCTTCGGCAGCAATCACGGCGAGGCCTGCCGCCATATATTCAAACAGTTTGACCGGCAAAGCGTCCACATAGGCAGGTGTCGGCTTTAAAGGAAGCAGCCCGATGTTGCAGCGATTGAGCGCGGTGACCACTTCTTCGCGCCCGACATGCCCATGGGCAACGATAGCTGGCCAGCCATTGTGGCCCTGTGCCTCGCGTTTGGTTGCTTCGCCATCAAAACCGCCCAGCAGATCAATTTTCGTGCCGGAGCGTTCCATAATGATCTGCGCGGCGCCCAGCATGTCGAACAGGCCGCGAGCATCAGCGAGCCCGCCAATATAGACTGTGCCAATGCCGTTTGAAGAAACACCTGCCAGATCGGTTGCGGTATCCGGGAAATTGCAAACAATTTGAACGCGTTTGTTTTTCACGCGTTCCGCGATCGGTTCCGTGGCGGTCACCAGACCGCTGAGACGGGGGAAAGCCAGCCTCAAGCCGGAATCAACAACGATCGATATGAGTGTTCGTGACCAGCGCGGCAGATAGGCTTTGTCCAGGATCTGGCGAGGCAAATCCTCGTGGGCATCATAGACGACATGGCGTCCTCGAAAGCGCCACCACAAACCTGCCGGGATGAGTTCAGGATCATGCAGATGCAATATGTCGTGGTCGAATTTTCGCAGGCTTCGAACCGCCCGCCAGGAGGCGGTCAGCAATCGTTTGAAGCGTCCGGTCACAGACGGAATTGAGATTGCTGTGACGTTGGTGCTGTTCACCGCCGTCAGGTCACCGCAGGCAGCGAGTGACACATCAAACCCTCGCTGGCTCAAACTCAGGCATTCGCGCATGAATATCCTGACATCATCCGCAGGGTGCGCGGTTGTGACGTGACAAATCGTTGGCGTTTTGGTGGTCAAGTCAGCATGCCGTTGGCGTGATCAATTGTGCGACTTGTACCGCAGCGGGCGGGAAATTCCATAGCAAGACTTCGCGTCAGAATTTTGCCAATTGGCAACAAACGAAAACAAGTCTATGCCGCTTCAAACTCCGGTAGCGGGATTGCGGCGCCGGTTTCGAGCTTACAATCGGGGAAGATGATGACGACATTTGTTCATGAAAGCGCCTATGTGGATGATGGTGCGGAAATCGGCGAGGGCACCAAGGTCTGGCACTTTGTGCATGTTCTGTCGCGCACCAAGGTGGGCAAAAACTGTTCACTCGGACAAAATGTGATGGCGGGGCCGGATGTCACCATCGGTGACAATTGCAAAATCCAGAACAATGTTTCGCTCTACAAGGGCGTCAATCTGGAGCGGGGCGTGTTTTGCGGTCCGTCCTGTGTCTTCACGAATGTCATCAATCCACGTGCCGAAGTGGAGCGGAAAGAAGAGTACAAGCCGACGCTGGTAAAACGGGGTGCCACGATCGGTGCCAATGCCACCATCGTGTGCGGCAACACGCTCGGCGAATACTGCATGATCGCTGCAGGTGCTGTGGTGACGCACGACGTGCCGGATTTTGCGTTGATGATTGGTGTTCCGGCCCGTCGTGCCGGTTGGGTCTCTCGGGAAGGAGAAATTCTTGGAGAAGACCTCAAATGTCCACGAACTGGCGAGCAATATGAACTGTCAGATGATGGGAATCTGAAGGGCTCAGGCAGCTAAGCAAATCCGTTTCAGCGGTCCGACGAAAGGCAATTCATTTGCGTTGGCATTAACGCTGATGCCAGCGCAGACTTGCAATTCTTCACTCTTTAGCCTTGATTTACCTTAATGGACTACCTTAACGAGACCCTGCTGCCGCGATTTTCACCAATCGGGACGGTGGTTTTGTAATTCTGGAGTACCGTCGAAGCGGAGGCGGCTATGTTTGGTGCGGCAATGAATTTGAGATCTTCAGCTTCAATATGCGTTCTTCTGGCTGTTGCCGTTGCAGCATCGGCTTGCACGCGAACATTGCCGTGGCAGCGTTCGGCGAACCGTCCGGCGGCAGCTCCTGCGCCGCTAACGGCAGCACCCGTTGACAATGTGACGAGTGATCCGTTGCAGCCGGCACAACCGCAAACCGACCCAAATATTGATCCAACCGATCCAAACAATCCAACCACCACGGATCCGAACGCCACGCAGCCAACCACCACAACGGTAGCCGCAGCGGAACCTGAAGGCGGTGGCAAACCGGTGAGCCGCGATGCGCTGATCGGAGCTTGGACAGTCAGCGCCGGTGGCGGTGCCTGCCAGATATTCCTTGCATTGACGAAATGGCAGGGCGGCTATCGCGCCGCATCACGGGGCTGCAGTGCCGCCGATATTTCGGATGTGCAGGCCTGGGATGTGAAGGGCAAGCAGGTGGTTCTGGTGGACTCAAATGGCAACACGGCCGCCCGGCTCTACAAGTCCAACGACAGCCGTTATGACGGATCGACATCCGGTGGCGGCGCCATTTCATTCTCACGCTAGGTTCGGGCCAATAGCGGGTCGATCCCGGATGGATTGCCTTGTCTGAACGATCTCTTTCAGATGGTGTGTTGGTTGCGAAATATCGCAATCTGGTCGACGCGGGTGAGTTGCAACCCGAATCTAATCAGCACGTTCTGGTGCGGCGCCTCGATGAGTTGTTGTGCGATATCGACCGGCACAGGCTAGCGCACAAGAAGAGCGCACTGGGCTGGTTGTTTTCCTCAAAAAAACCAAGCCGCAGCGGACCGCGCGGTGTTTACATCTGGGGTGGTGTCGGTCGCGGCAAATCCATGCTCATGGATATGTTCTTCGATGCGCTGCCGGACATGGCGAAGCGAAGGGTGCATTTTCACGCGTTTATGGCAGATGTACATGAGCGCATTTTTGCTCATCGGCAGGCGGTGAAGTCAGGCAAGGCATCACAGGACGACCCCATTCCACCGGTCGCAGATCAATTGTCCGATGAAGCAAAGCTTCTTTGCTTCGATGAATTTGCGGTGACCGATGTGGCTGATGCGATGATCCTGGCGCGGCTGTTTTCAGCCCTGTTTGAGCGCGGCGTCAGCGTGGTGGCGACGTCCAACGTTCATCCGGACAATCTTTATCGCCATGGATTGAACCGTTCGTTTTTTCTCAAGTTCGTTGATGTGCTAAAGCAGCATGCCGACATTTTTGAACTCGCAACACCAACCGACTATCGTCTCGAGAAGCTTGCCGGAAGGGTGATTTATCTCGCCCCGAACAATGCCGATACAGCGTCTCAAATGGACCTCATCTGGGAACAAATGGTCGACGGTGCGGATGTTGTAAGAACCCAGTTGAAAGTAAAATCCCGAGAGATCGAGGTTCCGAAGAGTGCTGGAACCATCGCGCGATTTTCTTTTGCCGAACTGTGCGAGAGCCCCTTGGGGGCGACTGACTATCTGGCAATCACTGAGCGATATGGAACGGTATTCGTCGACAATATTCCGGTGCTGGGCCGTGAAAGGCGAAATCCAACCAAACGCTTCATTCATCTGATCGACAGTTTCTACGACAATGGTGTGAAACTCATTTGCTCGGCTGCTGCTGCACCCGACCAGCTTTACCCATCGAATAAGGGGCCAGAATATTTTGAGTTTCAGCGCACCGCCTCCAGATTGATTGAAATGCAGTCGGAGGATTATCTGACGTCAGATCGCTGGCAGCGCAAAGCCGCCTGAGGATTGAGGCGCTAACTCGTTTCATCTATTCCTCTGCGGCAATTGCGGTGCAATGTTCGACGAAAGTTGGATACCAGGCACCGGTAATTCTTACTTTTACGTAAGAGTATTAAGTTTCAAAACGTTTGAAATCAGCCATTTGTGGGAAAGCGTCTTGAAAATTCTCACAAAGATTGTAAGCGTCCGGTTCTGACCGCAATGACTGGCGCCGAAGCGCCGGAAAAACTCTTACGTAAAAGGAAGAATTTCTTCATGGCACGCAACAAGATTGCCCTGATTGGATCGGGCATGATCGGGGGAACTCTGGCTCATTTGATCGGATTGAAGGAGCTGGGCGATGTGGTCCTTTTTGATATTGCGGAAGGTATCCCGGAAGGCAAAGCACTTGATCTGGCTGAATCTTCTCCCGTTGATGGTTTTGACAGCAATCTCTCCGGCACCCAATCCTACGAGGCCATTGAAGGTGCCGATGTCTGCATCGTCACAGCAGGTGTTGCACGCAAGCCTGGCATGAGCCGGGATGATCTGCTGGGCATCAATCTGAAGGTCATGGAGCAGGTTGGCGCCGGCATTAAAAAATATGCACCTGACGCCTTCGTGATCTGCATCACCAACCCGCTGGATGCCATGGTTTGGGCACTGCAGCGTTTCTCGGGCCTGCCGAAGAACAAAGTTGTGGGCATGGCCGGTGTGCTTGATTCATCGCGTCTGCGTTATTTCCTTGCAGACGAATTTGATGTGTCGGTCGAAGATGTTACCGCCTTTGTTTTGGGTGGCCACGGTGACACCATGGTGCCACTGGCGAAGTACTCCACCATCGCCGGTATTCCACTCACCGATCTGATCAAGATGGGCTGGACCACCAAAAAGCGTGTCGAGGAAATCTTTGACCGTACCCGCAAGGGTGGCGGCGAGATTGTTGCATTGCTGAAAACTGGCTCAGCCTATTACGCGCCAGCGGCGTCTGCCGTTGCGATGGCTGAATCCTATCTGAAAGACAAGAAACGCGTGCTTCCCTGTGCGGCTCATCTGAAAGGTGAGTATGGCATCAAGGACATGTATGTGGGTGTGCCAATCATCATCGGCGCCAACGGTGTTGAGCGTGTGATTGAAGTGGAGCTTTCCAAAACAGACGAGAAGGCATTCGCCAAATCGGCTGCCGCCGTTGAAGAGCTCTGCGAGGCCTGCCTTGCCATTGCGCCGAACCTGAAGTGACCCTCAGGAGCCGGTCACATTCCAGAACAATCTGAATCATCCAAGAGTTTGATCAATGAATATCCATGAATATCAGGCGAAGCAGGTTCTGAAGAGCTTTGGAGCGCCGGTCGCAGACGGCGTCCCCATCTTCAATCTGGACGAAGTGGACGCTGCGATTGAAAAGCTTGGTGGCCCGGTCTGGGTCGTCAAGAGCCAGATCCATGCGGGCGGTCGTGGCAAGGGCAAGTTCAAGGAACTTGGCGCCGACGCCAAGGGCGGGGTTCGCGTCTCCTTCAGCGCCGACGAGGTACGCGCCAATGTGGCTGAGATGCTTGGCAACACGCTGGTGACCAAGCAGACCGGACCGGCTGGAAAGCAGGTCAATCGTCTGTACATCGAAGACGGCGCGGACATTGATCGCGAGCTCTATCTTTCCATCCTGGTGGATCGGGAGACCGGCATGGTCTCTTTTGTTGCCTCGACGGAAGGCGGCATGGATATCGAAGCGGTCGCCGAAGAAACGCCAGAAAAGATCCACACGATCGGAATTGATGCCACAACTGGCATTACGGCTGAGGATGCGGCCAAACTGGTCGCCGCCTACAAACTGGAAGGCGCGGCAGCGGAAGAAGGGCCAGCCCTTTTTGAAGCGCTTTATCGCGCCTTCACCGAGAAGGATATGAGCCTGCTTGAAGTGAACCCCCTCATTGTCATGAAGGACGGTCAACTGCGTGTGCTCGATGCAAAAGTTTCCTTCGATGGCAATGCGGAGTTCCGCCATCCTGATCTTGCTGATTTGCGCGACATTACTGAAGAAGACGACAAGGAAATCGAAGCGTCCAAATATGACCTCGCCTATATCGCGCTTGATGGGGATATAGGCTGCATGGTCAATGGTGCGGGTCTAGCGATGGCGACGATGGATATCATCAAGCTCTATGGCGCGGCACCAGCCAACTTCCTTGATGTTGGTGGTGGTGCGACCACAGAAAAGGTCACGGCTGCATTCAAGATCATCACCGCTGATCCGAACGTCAAAGGCATTCTGATCAACATCTTTGGCGGTATCATGCGCTGCGATACGATTGCGGAAGGCGTTGTGACGGCCGTGAAGGAAGTTGGTCTTACTGTGCCGCTGGTGGTGCGTCTCGAAGGCACTCGCGTCGATGAAGGCAAGGCCATTCTCAACGAAAGCGGTCTCGACATCACGGCAGCTGACGACCTGGACGACGCTGCTCAGAAGATCGTGAAGGCGGTCAAGGGCTGATCGTGATGTTCAGCCGTCTGACGAAACTGGGATTGGTTGCGGCGGTTTCAGCGACCGCTCAGTTTATATCTGCGACTGCTCAAAGCAACGAATCCTCAAACGATCCCGTCTATGTTTTCAATCGCATATGCTATGCGCAGGTGCCCAACATCCAGGGCATTCGCAACATGGCGTTGCAGCTTGCCTGGAAGCAGATGGGTGGTGAAGACCTGGCGCGTTTCACCAAGTTGAAAGACCCAAAAGTGCTGGAAGGCTGGGATGCTCAGGTGGGCGAACGTCTTTTCCGGGTCGGTGTGGTTCAATCCGATGTGCCACCGGCCATGCAGGCGCGGTTTCCAGATTTTGCGAAAGGTGTGTCCACGTCCTGCTCCATCGTGCTTGATGAAGAGCACAAGGCCGATGCGGTTGCCAAGAACATGCAGGCGCTTGCTGGAAAAGAGCCCGTTAGCCGCGATGTTGCTGATGGCGACCTACTGACCACCACCTGGGCGGGCGGCAATGCGGAATTCAAGGTCTTTCTGGTCGCCAAGCTGAGCTCCGATGGAGCTGGCGGTCTGCTCAACGTTACCATTCTTTCCAAGGAGTCCGGTTCGTGACTCTGCGAATGGCCACATTGATTTCCTTTGTCGCACATATTATGTGTGGCACAGGTTATGTGGAGTAACATACGTGGCAAAAAATCTCACACTCGCGGTGGATGAGGAGGTTCTCGACAAGATCAGGGTCGTGGCAGCCGTTCGCCGCACGACAGTGAGCGAAATGGTGCGTGGGTTTTTCGAGAGAACCATTCTAGAGGCGCGCGAGCGTGACGAAGCGCGTGAGGAATTGCTGGCGTTGATTGATGGCTCTGAGGCACGTTTGGGCGACTGGCGCCCCAGCCGTGCTGAGACCTACACAGGTTCGGCTCGTTTTGATTGATGATGCCGATGTATTTCTCGACACCAATGTTCTGGTTTATGCGGCGTGCGGCGCGGTTGATGAACCAGAAAAATGGCAACGCGCGCGGGCGATCGTTGCCGAAGAGGAATACTGCACATCTGCTCAGGTTCTGGCCGAGTTTTATGTCAGTGTCACTAGATCACTTGGCCAGTCGAAAGCGCCAAAGCGATCTGTTCAGATGGATGCGAACACCGCGCTTCGATGGATATCTGCGTTGCGGAAGAAACCCTGCCAACCGGTCGATGCAAGGATCGTGGAATCCGGAATTACAAACGCCCGCAAATACCAGATATCCTACTGGGATGGCGCAATCATTGCTGCTGCCCAGAGATTGGGTGTTGCAACGCTCTACAGCGAAGACCTCGACCACGGACAGGCCTATGATGGCGTTACAGTCATTAATCCGTTCCGTGAGCCCTAGATCAAATTCAACCTTCAATTCGGAATAACACATCCATGTCAATTTTGATCGACAAGAACACAAAGGTCATCGTTCAGGGCCTCACCGGCAAGACCGGGACCTTTCATACCGAACAGGCGCTTGCCTATCACGGCACGCAGATGGTCGCTGGCACGCATCCCAAAAAAGGTGGCGAGAGCTGGACCGGCGCGGGCGGGGAATCGGTCCCAATCTTTACCTCTGTCGCCGAAGCAAAAGATGCAACAGGTGCAGATGCGTCCGTTATTTATGTACCACCGGCGGGTGCAGCCGCCGCAATTGAAGAGGCAATCGATGCTGAAATTCCGCTGATTGTTGCGATTACGGAAGGTGTGCCGGTGCTTGATATGGTTCGGGTGAAAGCGAAGCTTGATAAATCAAACTCACGCCTTGTGGGTCCAAACTGCCCGGGTGTTTTGACACCAAACGAATGCAAGATCGGCATCATGCCAGGATCGATTTTCAAAAAGGGCTCTGTTGGCGTGGTCTCCCGCTCTGGCACGCTAACTTACGAAGCCGTGTTCCAGACGACCAATGCCGGGCTTGGCCAGACCACCGCTGTGGGCATTGGTGGCGACCCGGTGAAAGGCACCGAGTTTATCGACATGCTGGAAATGTTCCTGGCGGATGATGAAACCAAATCAATCATCATGATTGGTGAAATTGGTGGTTCTGCGGAGGAGGATGCGGCACAGTTTTTGGCTGATGAAGCCAAGAAGGGCCGCTCCAAGCCAACCGTTGGCTTTATCGCCGGCCGTACTGCCCCTCCAGGGCGCACCATGGGTCATGCGGGCGCTGTGATTTCCGGTGGCAAGGGCGGTGCAGAAGACAAGATCGCGGCAATGGAAGCGGCTGGCATTCGGGTTTCACCTTCACCTGCGAAGCTCGGTGAAACGCTGGTTGAACTGCTGAACGGATAGCTGAGGCGAACCGCCTCGGAAACTGCCAAGGCCGCACAGACGGCCGAACCAAGGGAGACAGGGGAAACCCTGAACAACGCTATGGCGCGTGAGGAAGCCAATAAAAGTTTTGCCGCCACTTCATTTTTGTATGGCGGCAATGCCACCTACATTGAAGAGCTCTACGCGCGCTACGTGGATGACCCGCATTCAGTCGACCCTGAATGGCAGGGTTTCTTTGGCGAACTGAAAGACCCTGCTGCTGACATCACCAAAAATGCCAAGGGAGCGTCGTGGAAACGGGCCAACTGGCCACCAGCGGCAAATGGCGAACTTGTATCAGCACTCGATGGAGACTGGCAGGAAGATGCCGCCAAGGCCGAGGCGCATATTGGCGACAAGATCAAGGCCAAGGCCGCCGCCAATGGTGCCGCACTTGATCATGAAGGTGTGCAGCAGGCAACACGGGATTCCGTTCGCGCCATTATGATGGTACGTGCCTATCGCATGCGTGGCCATTTGCACGCCAATCTCGATCCGCTTGGTCTTGCTGGTCAGCAGGACGATCACAACGAGCTTCATCCCTCCAGCTATGGCTTCACCGAGGCCGATTATGATCGTGAAATTTATCTCGATCATGTGCTGGGTCTGGAGTTTGCGACCATCCCGCAGATGATTGAAATCCTGAAGCGCACCTATTGCTCGACCGTGGGTGTTGAATTCATGCACATCTCCAATCCAATCGAGAAGGCGTGGATACAGGAGCGCATCGAAGGGCCGGACAAGGGTGTTGAATTCACCAAGAACGGCAAGCTTGCGATCCTCAACAAATTGATTGAGGCGGAAGGCTTCGAGGGTTTTCTCGACATCAAATACAAGGGCACCAAGCGGTTTGGTCTAGATGGCGGGGAATCGCTCATTCCCGCCCTTGAACAGATCATCAAGCGTGGTGGTCAGCTTGGCCTCAAGGACATTGTTTTGGGCATGGCACACCGGGGTCGGCTGAACGTCCTTGCCAACGTAATGGGCAAACCGCACCGCGCGATATTCCACGAATTCAAGGGCGGCTCGATCACGCCAGATGATGTGGAAGGTTCGGGCGATGTTAAATATCACCTCGGCGCTTCGTCAGACCGTGAGTTCGACGGCAACAAGGTTCATCTTTCGCTCACCGCCAACCCTTCGCATCTTGAGATTGTGGCACCTGTGGTGCTTGGCAAGGTTCGCGCCAAGCAGTTTCAGCTGCGCGAAGACCACGAAGATGGTGGCTTGGAGAACAATCAGGTTCTGCCCTTGCTGCTGCATGGTGATGCTGCTTTCGCCGGCCAAGGGGTTGTTGCTGAATGTTTCGGCCTCTCCGGTTTGAAGGGGCACCGCACTGGCGGGTCCATCCACTTCATTATCAACAACCAGATTGGTTTTACGACAAATCCGCGCTTCTCGCGCTCTTCGCCATACCCGTCTGATGTTGCGAAGATGATTGAAGCGCCGATTTTGCATGCGAATGGTGACGATCCGGAAGCCGTTGTTTATGCAGCAAAAATTGCTATTGAGTTCCGCCAGACGTTCGGCAAGCCTGTGGTGGTTGATATGTTCTGCTATCGCCGCCACGGGCACAATGAGGGCGATGAGCCGGCGTTCACGCAGCCGATCATGTATAAAAAAATCCGCTCGCACGCCAAGACGCTCGATATCTATTCCAAAAAACTGGTCGATGAAGGCCTGCTCAGCGAGCAGGAAGTGAAAGACCATTTGGCGGCCTGGCGACGCCATCTTGATCAGGAATTTGAGGCAAGTGATAGCTATCGGTCCAACAAGGCCGACTGGCTGGACGGGGCCTGGTCGGGCATGAAGGTGGCCGACACCGGTGATGAGCAGCGCCGCGGACGCTCCGGTGTTGCTCTGAAGGATCTGAAGAAGATCGGGCAGAACATCACCTCGATCCCGGACGACTTTAGTGCCCACCGAACCATTCGCCGTTTCATGGATAATCGGAACAAAATGATTGAGAGCGGCGAAGGCATCGACTGGGCAACCGCTGAGGCACTTGCCTTTGCCACGCTGCAGATTGACGGCCACCCCATTCGCCTGTCCGGTCAGGACTGTGAGCGCGGAACGTTCTCGCAACGGCATTCCGTTCTCTACGATCAGGAAACGGAAGAGCGCTATATTCCTCTGGACAATCTGGGGGAGGGAACGGCCCGCTATGAGGTCATCAACTCCATGCTGTCAGAAGAGGCAGTGCTTGGGTACGAGTATGGCTATTCGCTCGCCGAGCCAAGTTCGCTCGTGATGTGGGAAGCCCAGTTTGGCGACTTTGCCAATGGCGCGCAGGTGGTCATTGACCAGTTTATTTCTTCCGGTGAGCGCAAGTGGCTGAGAATGTCCGGGCTCGTTCTGCTGTTGCCCCATGGTTACGAAGGCCAGGGGCCGGAGCACTCTTCCGCCCGCCTGGAGCGCTTCCTGCAATCCTGCGCAGAAGACAATATGCAGGTCGCCAACTGCACCACGCCGTCGAATTATTTCCATATTTTGCGCCGTCAGGTGAAACGCGATTTCCGAAAACCGTTGGTGATCATGACGCCGAAGTCACTGCTTCGAAACAAGCGTGCCGTTTCCCGTCTTGATGAGATGAGCGAAGGGACCACGTTCCACCGCCTGCTTTGGGACGATGCCGAGGTGAAAAAGGGCGAGACGATCAAGCTTGTTAAGGACGAGAAGATTCGTCGCGTGGTGCTGTGCTCGGGCAAGGTCTACTACGATCTCTATGAAGAACGTGAAGCTCGCGGCCTCAATGATGTTTACCTGCTGCGTGTCGAACAGCTTTATCCGTTCCCGGCCAAGGCGCTCATCAACGAGCTTTCTCGTTTCAAGAAGGCCGAGATGGTCTGGTGTCAGGAAGAACCCAAAAATATGGGGTCCTGGTCATTCATCGAGCCTTATCTTGAATGGGTGCTTGCCTATATTGATGCGGACTACAAACGTCCTCGTTATGCCGGTCGCACCGCTGCCGCAGCTCCGGCAACGGGCCTTCTTTCGAAACACAAAGCTCAGCTTGATGCCTTCCTTGAAGACGCGCTGGGTGGATAATTCAACCGGGAACTGATCCCTTCAAAAATCGCCGAATGTGGAAAGAAAAAACATGACGACGGAAATAAGAGTTCCCACCCTGGGGGAATCGGTGACTGAAGCGACCATCGGACAATGGTTCAAAAAGGTTGGTGATGCGGTGAAAGCCGACGAACCACTTGTGGAACTGGAAACCGACAAGGTCACATTGGAAGTGCCGGCACCAGCTGATGGTGTATTGCTTTCCGCGGAGTTCTCCGAAGGCGACACGGTAGGTGTCGACGCACTGCTTGGTTCTCTTGGTGCAGCTGATGGTGCGGCTCCGGCTCAGGCCACGGCCTCGGCAGCCGTTGACGCTGCACCACCGGCGAATTCGGATGAAACAGCCAGCACCGTCGAAATTGTGGTTCCGTCAGCCGGTGAATCGGTCACCGAAGCTGAAGTGGGCGAGTGGCTGAAATCTGTTGGCGATGCGATTGAGGCGGACGAAGCCATTGTAACGCTTGAGACTGACAAGGCCGCACAGGATATCATCGCGCAAGGTTCCGGCACACTCACTGAAATTCTCGCCAATCAGGGTGATGTGGTTCAGGTGGGCGCTGTGCTTGCGCGGATGACCATGGGAGCTGGTGGAGCACCAGCTACCGCTGCTAGCGCCCCGGCTTCAGCACCAGCATCGGGTGGATCATCAATGCCGCCGTCGCCATCAGCCTCCAAGATGCTTGAGGAAAACAATATGAAAGCTGATCAGGTTGCTGGTTCCGGCAAGCGTGGTCAGGTTCTCAAGGAAGATGTGATGGCGGCTGTTGCGGCGGCCACAGCGGCTCCAGCGCCTGCTGCTACTGCTTCAGCACCAGCTGCACGTGCTCCTGCACCCGCTGATGATGAAGTGCGCGAAGAGCGCGTGAAAATGACAAGACTGCGCCAGACGATCGCGCGCCGTCTGAAGGATGCACAACAAACGGCTGCCATGCTCACCACCTTCAATGAGGTGGACATGGGCGCTGTGATGGAACTGCGCAAGCAGTACAAGGACCTGTTCGAGAAGAAGCACGGTGTGCGCATTGGCTTTATGGGCTTTTTCACCAAGGCCGTGTGTCAGGCACTGAAGGACGTGCCTTCGGTCAACGCGGAGATCGATGGTACTGACATCATCTACAAGAACTTCGCTCATATCGGCGTGGCAGTTGGAACTGACCGTGGTCTGGTGGTGCCAGTGGTGCGCGATGCGGATCAGATGAGCATTGCGGAAATCGAAAAAACAATCGGCGATCTCGGCCGGGCGGCTCGGGATGGCAAACTTTCGGTTGCCGACATGCAGGGCGGCACGTTCACCATCTCAAACGGTGGTGTTTATGGCTCGCTCATGTCGACGCCAATCCTGAACGCGCCGCAGTCCGGTATTCTTGGCATGCACAAGATTCAGGAACGGCCGATGGTTGTTGGTGGCGAAATCGTCGTTCGTCCGATGATGTATCTTGCGCTTTCTTATGATCATCGCATTATTGACGGCAAGGAAGCGGTGACGTTTCTTGTTCGGGTCAAGGAAAGTCTGGAAGACCCGCAGCGCCTCATTCTCGATCTTTGAGGCGCCGGATCATCCGGACGATGTGAGGTCGGATTATGTTCTGGGTCTGGATCGGGGCTGCGGTTGTGGGAGCGTTGCTGCTTCTCATTCTGCTTGCCTATTTCACGCGACCACAGGACTATTCCGAGATCGAATCCATGGTCGAGGACCTGGATGAGCTTGAGGCCAGCCGTCGCCACAGCGAGGCGAAGTCGCTGGCGGCCCGTTGGTTCCAGAAGAAGCCGCCGCTGCCCACGGATCGGGCCGAATTCAACTACCATGTTCATCTCGCGCTGCTCACCAAGGACCGGATCCAATTGCTAGCGGGATTGCCAAACGGCAAGGCCATGCGGCGTCGCTGGCGCAAGGAATTGGTGAAAGAAATCAAAGATATCGCCTCATCACAGGACACGCGCCATGGGGCCTAGTCGGACTGCTGCGATCTTGCTGTCGGCTCTTGTGCTGATGCCCACGGGCACGCTTGCCAATGAGTGCCTGCAAAAACACGCGCTTTATGGCGATGCGGATGGTCAATTCGAATTGCGATTTCGAGAAGCCGCTGAACCGACGGCTGTGACCAGCAATGAGTTTGACCTCGTAGCCACGGCCAGCGGGGTGAAAATGAACGGCATTGTGATGTGGAACCAGGGGTTTTCACGACCGCAGGGCATCTTGATGCTCAATTGCCCGGAAGGAGACGTTACCGGTGCGGAGCTGGAGGCCTGCACGTTGTGGCAAGGCATCGTCTATGCCCTCAAACCCGGCGCTGATGCTGATCTTTTGCCTGCGGATGACAAACCAGCAGCACCCGCTCTATTGCTCGCCGACATTGGTCGTGCGCTGCACTATTCGGATCTTCGTACCAAGGGGCAGATCAAACACGCGCCTTGGGATGTTTTTCAATTCAAGTCCTGTCAGAAGTAGCGCGAACCGGTTGATGACGGGCACTGTGAACATGTGGAGTAGTCATGTCTGAACAATATGATCTTGTGGTGATTGGCTCGGGACCGGGCGGCTATGTGTGCGCCATCAAAGCCGCTCAACTGGGATTGAAGACCGCCATCGTCGAAAAGCGGGAAACCCTTGGCGGCACCTGTCTCAACATTGGCTGTATCCCGTCCAAAGCCCTGCTTCATGCTTCGGAAATGTTTCACGAGGCCGGTCATGGCTTCGATGCGCTGGGCATTGAGGTCAAGACGCCCAAGCTCAACCTTGAAAAGATGATGGCGCACAAGGATTCGACCGTGAAGTCGAATGTCGAAGGCATCGCCTTCCTCATGAAGAAAAACAAGATTGATGTGCACCAGGGCTGGGGTTCGATTGCGGCCGCTGGTCAGGTGAGCGTGAAGGTGGACGACGGTTCGGTCACGTCGCTTGCCACCAAGAACATTGTGATTGCAACAGGTTCCGATGCCTCGGGCATTCCGGGGCTTGACGTTGATATTGATGAAAAGACCATCTGTACGTCCACCGGCGCGCTCGAACTAAATGAGGTGCCGAAGAAGCTGGTGGTTGTCGGCGGTGGTGTGATCGGGCTTGAGCTCGGTTCGGTCTGGAACCGTCTTGGCGCCGAAGTGACGGTGGTCGAATTCCTGCCCAAAATTCTCGGTGCCATGGATGCTGATGTTTCGAAAAATTTTATGCGCATGCTGAAAAAGCAGGGCATGAAGTTTGCCGTATCGTCCAAAGTGACGGCCGTCGAAAAGGTCAAGGGCGGTGCCAAAGTCACCTACGAACCCGTCAAAGGTGGTGACGCGAAAGAGCTCGATGCGGACATCGTGCTCATTTCAACAGGTCGGCGGCCTTATACAGAGGGTCTTGGCCTCGAAGCCGCTGGTATCGAAACCGACCGTGGCATGGTCAAAACCGATGCTCATTGGCAGACCAATGTGCCCGGAATCTATGCCATCGGCGATGTGATTGCCGGTCCAATGCTTGCCCACAAGGCGGAGGACGAAGGCGTTGCGGTTGCCGAGATGCTTGCCGGTCAGAAACCACATGTGAACTACGATGTCATTCCGGGTGTGGTCTACACAATGCCGGAAGTTGCGTCCGTTGGTAAAACTGAAGAAGAATTGAAAGACGCCAACATCGCTTACAAGGCTGGCAAGTTTCCCTATTCAGCCAACGGCCGCGCCCGCTCCATGAACCTTTCAGACGGGTTCGTGAAGGTGTTGGCCAATGCCGAAACGGACCGGGTGCTGGGGGTTCACATCGTGGGCTTTGGTGCCGGCGACATAATTCACGAGGCTGCTGTACTCATGGAATTCTCCGGCTCGTCAGAAGATCTAGCACGCACCTGCCATGCGCACCCGACCCTATCGGAGGTGGTGAAGGAAGCAGCGCTCGCTGCGTTCGCCAAACCAATCCACATGTGAGCCAGATTGTCGGCGCTGATCTTACAGCGCCAGCCGATCTCGTGCGGCGGCATATTCCGCCTTCAGACGATCGGTGAGATCACTCACCGGCCCGATTTTCTTCACAGCACCAATGCCCTGACCGGATCCCCAGACATCACGCCAGGCCTTGGCTTCGCGATCGCTGCGAAAATCCGTTTTTGACGGATCGCTGGTGGGCAGGTTTTTCGGATCAAGTCCGGCCCGTTCGATTGAGCCCGTCAGATAGTTGCCATGCACCCCGGTGAAGAGATTGGTGTAGGTGACGTCTTTCGCCTCACTGTCAACAATCATCTGCTTGTATTCGTCAACAGCACGCGCTTCCTCTGTCGCGATGAAGGGTGTGCCGATATAGGCCATATCCGCGCCCATGGCCTGAGCGGCGAGCACGGCTCCGCCGTTGGCAATGGAACCAGACAGAAGCAGCGGGCCATCAAACCACTCGCGAATTTCCTGGATGAGGGCAAATGGCGATAGCGTTCCGGCGTGTCCGCCAGCGCCAGCGGCAACTGCAATCAGCCCATCGGCGCCCTTGTTGATTGCCGAATGGGCGTGGCGATTGTGAATGATATCGTGCAACACAATACCGCCGTAAGAATGAACCGCTTCATTGACTTCCGGCACGGCACCGAGCGATGTGATCACGATCGGAACCTTGTATTTCACACATAGTTCCAGATCGTGTTGAAGGCGATCGTTGGATTTGTGTACGATCTGATTCACCGCGAAAGGTGCAACCTTCACATCCGGATTGGCCGCTTTGTAGGAGGCCAGTGTTTCAGTGATTTCGGCAAGCCATTCGTCCAACTGTTCCTTTGGGCGGGCGTTGAGTGCCGGAAATGAACCAACCACCCCTGCCTTGCACTGCTCAATTACCAGCGGTGGATGTGAAATGATGAAGAGTGGTGCGCCCACCACAGGAATTTGCAGATTTTCAGAGAGAATTGGCGGGACGGCCATGCGGTTTGCCTCACAGAAGGAAAATGATTTGGGCGACCCTACTCACCATTGACCTTTGCGTAAACGTCAATTTTTTCCTATGAAGCTGCTCACAACAAGGGACAAGCTTGCAGCCAGCCGCATGTTGGCGGTGGGGTGATTGTGGTGCTGTTTGCGCTGCTCAACCCAAGAGTTCAGAAAAATATTTGCTGAACTGACACAAAAGAGCCAAGACTGCTATATTTTGAGGCAATATTGCGGGGTGGGGACGCCGCCCGAATTGATTCGGAGCTTATTTTATTGGCTGGATTTGAGAATCTTGTTCGATCAGCGCTAGCCAAGCGCCCGAACGCTTCCACCCAGGAACGCGGGCAGGTTTATGCTTCTGCGCGTCAGGTGCTGGAAAAAATGATTGCCAGCAAGCCGGAGATCGACGCGCATATGGCGGCCGATCAGCGCCGCAAGCTCGAATTTGCGATCTCACGGGTTGAAGATGAGTTTGCCGAAAAGCGCCGGGCCGAGCTTGCAGCCTCTCGCGCAGAAGCCGCAAGCCAAACGGCCAGCGCACCCGCACCGGCAGCAACGTCACCATCAGATCAAGCTTCATCACCACCTGCAGCGCCGGCGGAACCGTCGATTGTTGCTGAACCCCAAACGCCGAATGTGGCAGCCCCGGTCGCGCATCTTGCAAATCCAGTCGAGGCTCCTTTGGTTGACCCGGTGGCTTATGACACCGCTGCACCCGATCCTGTGGGTATGGCTGAGCCATTAGCGCCAGAGGCGGTATCACCGGTGGATGCTTCCGTAGATCCAGGGTTGTCGACGGCGGATGGCCAAGCTGCAGCGCCAGCCGCCTATGAAGAATTGAGCTTTCGGGATGCGGTGGCGCAGTACGAGCGGCCGCCAGAGGCAGTGCTGATCGATGAAGCCTACGCTCCAGCGGAAGAGGATGAACGTCCCAGGCGCCGGATATTTTCCCGCATTCTGTTGGCTGCCATCGTCATCGCGACGGTTGGAATTGCCGGTTGGTGGGCATATTCAACCTTTGTTGCACCGTCCGAAGAGGCCAATGGTGGTAGCGTTCCCAACCCGCCAGTGGAAAGGGCGGAAGAGGACTTCAGTCCCGCAGAACCTTTGAAGGTCGAAGATGGCTGGACCATCATTTTTGATGGGCAGGATCTTCGTACATTGGTCAGCCAAGGACCAGGCGCGGTCACACAGCAGCAGGAAACCCAATTTTCCTTTGTTCGCATTTCATCAGCCGAGGGCACAACGACCGGAAACACGGTCAATGCTGAAATCCCGCCTGGAACGCTGATTGAGCTCTCCGGCAAGCGGGTCACATTCGAAATTGCAGCCCGATCCGGAGGGGCTGGATCTCTGGAATTTGTCGTGTCGTGTCTGATTGGTGGCCAGAGCGCCTGTGGTCGAAAACGATTCACTGCTGAAGTGCAGGTTGAACCTTACCTTTTTGACGTTGTGATCCCGGAATCGAGCGGCATTGATAGTGCCAACGCATATCTCTCGATCCAGTCGGATCTGGGCGGCACCGGTCTGCCGCTTGATCTCTTGTCGGTAAAGGTGAAGCCTCAGGACGAATGAGGCGACAGAGCACATCACCGTTTCACGGAAACGGCTCTACGCTCCGGCCTCGTTCAAGAAGGCAGGACCATAACCAAGCACATTGTCATCAATCTCACCGATGGCATCGAGGTCCCGCCCGTCATAACCGATCTTTATCAAAACCGAGCGAATGGCGTTGATACGGGCGCGTCGCTTGTCATTTGAACGCACGATGGTCCACGGCGCATGGTCGGTGTGGGTTTTTTCAAGCATCAGATCGCGGGCTGCGGTGTAGTCGTCCCAGCGATCGATTGCCTTGAGATCGATGGGTGAAATTTTCCAGACCTTCAGAGGATTGTGGCGGCGGTCATGGAACCGTTTCAACTGCATTTCCTGACCCACGTTGAGCCAGATCTTTAAGAAGAAATAGCCTTCATCGACGATCATTTTCTCAAACGCCGGTACGTCTTCAAGAAACTTCTGGTGTTGCTCGTCGCTGCAGAATCCCATGACCGGTTCCACGCCTGCACGGTTGTACCAGGAACGGTCGAACATCACCATTTCACCCTGGGTTGGGAAATGATTGACGTAGCGCTGAAAGTACCACTGGCCACGTTCGGTTTCCGTAGGCTTGGAAAGTGCGACAGCGCGCGCGTGGCGTGGGTTCAGATATTGGCGAAACGCGTGAATGGTACCGCCCTTGCCCGCGGCATCCCGCCCCTCGAAAACCATGAGAACCCGACGACCGGTTTCATCCAGCCACTTTTGAAGTTTCACCAACTCAATCTGAAGTTTGAACAGCTCGGCTTCATAAATCTTTCGCTTAAGGCGTTTTTCATAAGGGTACCTGCCGCTTGAAAATGTATTGTTTTCAACCCAGTCGGGCAAAACCGGATTAGCCAGATCAAACTCGGGCATGGCAGCAATTCCTTTGCTTGGATTATTGATTGCAGCGCTGGGGCGTAAATGTGGTTGTGGATGCAAACACTATTCATCAATGGATTTGAGGTCCAGCGAACGTTATGAGGTTTGACAGGACCAGGAAGACAAAAGCGCGATGCGTCGGCAGGCGGGCAACAACGGGCGCCTGGATTGCGCACACGAAATGAGACGAGCATGACGAACTTGCGTCCACACATCTGGGTTCTTCTTCTTGCAGCGGTCGGGCTCATCTATCTGGCAAGCCAGTACGAGGGAAGTTGGCAGGTGGCTCTGCCACTGTTCTTTGGAATGGTGCTGATTGCACGCTGGACCGACAGACGTCGGGTGAAGCGGGAAGCCAAGGTCAATCCGTCAAAGAAGTTGGATGCAAGCGGGCTGACGATGGAAGAATGCAGTCTGGTAGACGCGATCTCAAGCCCGGTTTTTGTGCTCGACCGGGAAGGTGGGATTACTTATGCCAACCCGATTTCGGAGCGGACATTCGGCTCCATCATGCGGGGACAACATATTCAGGCGCGCTTTCGGGCTCCAGAAGTGATCCGCATGATTGACGATGTGATCCAAAGCGGGCAACCGGGTATAGTGGAATTTCATGAGCGCGTTCCAACCGAGCGTTGGTTCAAAGTGGAGGCGGCTCCGATTGTGCGCGAGCGACCTCATGGTCCAACGGGCAAGATCGGCGCGCACTATCTTTTGCAGTTTCGGGATCAGAGCGAAGTTCGGCTGGCAGATCGCATGCGCTCCGACTTCATCGCCAATGCCAGCCACGAGCTGCGCACACCGCTTGCATCACTGACCGGGTTCATTGAAACCCTGCAAGGCCCGGCAAAAGACGATCCCAAAGCCCGCACCAATTTTCTCGGAATTATGCAGGAGCAGGCCGGCCGGATGGCACGACTGATTGATGATCTGTTGTCATTGAGCCGCATCGAGATGAAGAGCCACAGGGTTCCTGATGGCGAAGTTGACCTTGTACCACTGCTCAAACAGTTGAGAGATTCCATGTCCATACTGGCGGAAGATGTGGGCGTGGATATCTCGATTTCGTCAGAAGTTGAGAATGCAATGGTTCGCGCGGATCGGGATGAGCTGCTGCAGGTCTTTGAAAACTTGCTCGAGAACGCCTGCAAATATGGTGGGTCCGGCGGGAAGATTGATGTGCATCTGAAGAAGGAAGAGAGTGGCGCCTGGTCGGTGACCGTGCGGGACTATGGGCCCGGCATTCCCGAAGAGCACCTGCCACGACTCACTGAGCGGTTTTATCGGGTTGATGTGGACACCAGCCGCCAAAAGAAGGGGACCGGCTTAGGTCTGGCCATTGTGAAGCATATTCTCAATCGCCACCGCGCCCAGTTGAAGGTGCGTTCGACCCTCGGTGAAGGCGCTTCTTTTTCCGTGCAGTTTCCGCCGCAATCCTGATCGTCCGACTTCTTTCTGTGAATCAGCCAATTCGATCAGACCAAAATTTGGGCTGATCGGTTCATTTCGTGCACTTGATTGCGAGAGTTAGTGCGATGGGAAGCCAAAACGCTCCACAATGATGTGAAATATCCACAAATACCTCATAATATCATAGGTTTAGCTTGTCATAAAAGTGAGTTCCAACCGTCATAAAAGGCGCATTGTGAGCGGTGTAAAGCTGCTTGCGCGGGGGAATATTCACACTCCCGCGACTCCTCAACCGAATTCCATCCTGTCGGCATGGTGTCGGCAATTCAGACTTGAAAGAGACAAGCCGTGAAACTCAAATATCTCGTTGGCGCCACTCTGGGCGCATTGGTAATCGCAGGATCCGCGCTGGCTCGTGATCAAATCCAGGTCGTTGGTTCGTCAACCGTTTTCCCATTCTCCACTGCTGTTGCGGAGCGTTTCGGTCAGAGCGGTTCCTTCAAAACACCCGTTGTTGAATCAACCGGTTCCGGCGGTGGCATGAAGCTGTTTTGTGCAGGTGTTGGCGTAAAAACCCCTGACGTCACCAACGCCTCGCGCCGGATCAAGGAAAATGAATTCAAGAAGTGCGTCGAAAACGGTGTGACTCCAATCGAAGTCAAAGTTGGCTTTGATGGCATTGTGCTCGCCAACTCCAAGGCGTCCGGTCAGTTCCAACTCACGCTGAAACAGATATTCACCGCTCTGGCGAAAGAAGTTCCAGGCGCCGATGGCAAACTGATCCCGAACCCGAATAAAATGTGGTCCGATATCGATCCTTCTTTGCCTGCGGTTAAGATCGAAGTGCTTGGCCCTCCACCAACCTCGGGTACGCGTGACGCATTCGTCGAGCTCGCTATGGAAGGCGGCGCAAAAAAGTATGAGAGCCTTGCCGCTCTTCGTAAGGAAGATAAAAAAGCATTCGGCAAAATCGCTCATGCAGTTCGTGAAGATGGCGCCTATGTCGAAGCTGGCGAGAACGACAACCTGATCGTTCAGAAGCTGGAAGCCAACCCGAATGCGCTTGGCATCTTCGGCTTTTCCTTCCTTGACCAGAATTCCGAAAAGCTGCGGGGCGCGATCGTGAATGGTGTTGCTCCTGAGTTCGAACTCATTGCCGCAGGCGACTACAAGATCTCCCGTTCGCTCTTCTTCTACATCAAGAAAGAGCATGTTGGTGTGATCCCTGGCATCGAAGAATTTGCTGCCGAGTTCACAAGCGAAAAAGCTTGGGGTGACGACGGATACCTGGCTGAAAAAGGCCTGATCCCTCTGCCAAAAGCTGATCGCGATGCGATTGCTGCCAGCACCAAGGCTATGACCCCGCTGGCAATGTAGTCTCTGCCAGCGTGCAGACCAGTTCGGCGGTTGATGCTCCAATGATCGACCGCCGAATTTTCTCTTTCTCCAGGCTTTTCATTTCAACGCGTTTGTGAGCGGGTCACCATGACCGAGTATCTGCCACTCCTGATGCTTGCTGTTGCTGCCATCGTCTATTTTGCCGGCCGTTCGCGGTCCATGGCGGTGGTTGGCGGTGAGATTTCCAGGCTACATTCGCGACCAGCCTATCATGGAGGGTATGTAGCGATCTGGACCGTCTTGCCGGCCTTGGTGGTGCACGCACTCTGGTCGGTTTCCTCCGGTTCCGTCATCAATGGAATGGTGACGTCGCGATTTGCAGACGAGCTTTCGGCTCTGAACGTGCCTGAAGTTGAAGCTTTTCTGCGTGATGCCCGCGCCATCGCGTTTGGTGGCATCGTCGGCTTTCGCGATGCGACCAAGGAAGCGGCGGCGGAAGTGTTCACGTCGCTGCAGGCGACCAGCAATATTTTGCTGATCGGAATTCTGATCGTACTGATCGGTGTTGGATTTTACTATTCTTTCGTGCGGGTTTCTGCACAGCTGCGCTCCCGGCACACGGTTGAGCGTGTGATCACCTGGACACTGCTTGCCTGTTCGGCGGTTGCGATCCTCACCACGATTGGCATCGTGCTTTCGCTGGTGTTTGAGACCTTCCGCTTCTTCCAGAGGGTTCCGTTCTTCGACTTTCTGTTCGGTACGCACTGGTCACCGCAGAGTGCCTTTGAGGGTGCGGGGCGTGAGGCACTTGCGGGCGACAATTCCAAGATTTTTGGCGCAATCCCGCTCTTTGCAGGCACCTTTCTGATTACCTTCATCGCGATCATCGTCGCGGCTCCAATCGGATTGATGTCGGCAATTTATCTTTCCGATTATGCCGGGCCGCGATTTCGCGCTGTCGCCAAGCCGCTGCTTGAAATTCTGGCTGGCATTCCGACTGTGGTTTACGGATTTTTCGCTGCCCTCACGATTGCACCAGCCTTCCGGGGATTTGGAGAATCCATCGGGTTGTCGGTGTCGTCGGAATCAGCGCTCGCCGCTGGTCTGGTCATGGGCATCATGATCATTCCGTTTGTTTCGTCCCTCTCTGACGACGTGATCAACGCGGTGCCACAATCGCTGCGCGACGGATCGGCCGGCTTGGGTGCCACCAAGTCGGAGACCATTCGCAAGGTGGTTTTACCGGCTGCGCTTCCAGGCATCGTCTCCGCAATATTGCTCGCAATTTCTCGCGCGGTCGGGGAAACCATGATCGTGGTCATGGCGGCAGGTCTTGCTGCCAATCTTACGATCAATCCTCTGGAGGCAGTCACCACTGTCACGGTGCAGATTGTCACCCTTCTGGTGGGTGATCAGGAATTCGACAGTGCCAAAACGCTCGCGGCGTTTGCGCTTGGCTTCGTTCTTTTCTGTGTCACGCTGGCGCTCAACGTGGTGGCGCTGGCCGTGGTCAACAAATATCGGGAACAGTATGACTGATATTTCTCAACCAGACGCCTTCCGATTGACGAAGGAACTCGCTCGCGAGCGCAGGCAAGCGCAAATCAACAAACGATTTGCAGCTGAAACCCGGTTTAAATATCTGGGTCTTGGTGCGGTTGCCCTGGCTGTGGCGTTTCTCGGGTTGCTTTTGTCGACCGTCGTTTTTCAGGGCCTCCCGGCATTCGCCTATCACTATGTGAAAATGCCGATCGCGTTCGGTGGCATTAAAGCGGGGACCGACCCCAAGACCGTCGACTATGACACGCTTTACAAAGATGCGGTGAAGGAGGTTCTTCCCTTTGCCAGCGGTCGTAAGGATCGCCGCGTGGCACGTGGCCTGTTTTCCGCGGGCTCCGTGATCCTGTTGCAGCGCCAGGCCAATGAGACGCCAGAACTCCTGGGAACGGAAGGCGATGTCTACATCCCGGTCTCCGACTTTACAGACCTTTATCTGAAGGAGCTTGTGGCGAAGAACGACGTGAGCCGACCCTCCGTCTCGTTGACCATCAGCAAAGCCGACTCCGGATATATTCTCACCGCTCCTGCAGGGACGTTTGGTCGCGCGATTTCTGATGTCCGACAGGCCATTGGCGACAGGGCAGAGGCGCAGTTTCGCGAACTCTCCAGCTTGAGAAAAAACCTTGCCGAGCAGGCCCGAATTGCTGGTAGCTCCAGCGCCGAAGCGGTCGTGCAAAAAGCCAAGGAAGCCACAGAAGCTCTAAGTTCTCAGGTCGAACGCAAGCAGGCTGGGTATGATGCGCTGATCGCGCGCCAGACGGCCAGCGAGATCAACGAAAAGATGGATGCCATTCTTCCCTCACTGCTGGTTCATGCTGCGGGAGGAACCTTCAAGGCAACGATGCTATCATCTGGCAAAGTCGAAGCCGTTGCGCTTGTGCCGCCGTCGGCGGAGGGCTTCACTGGTGCGGGAGTTGCGGCAGGCGATTGGACGTTACGAACCATCAAAGTGGCGGAGTCCAATCGCAAGTTCAGCGATAAAGAAGTTGCAATGATTGAAAAGCTGCGCTCTGAGGACCGGATTGAGCGACGCTGGAATTCGATTTTCTTTGGTTATGGCGCGAGCCGTGAACCGGAAATGGCCGGTGTGTGGGGTGCTGTCGTCGGATCGTTTTTCACCATGCTTGTGACGCTGGCAATCGCCTTTCCGCTGGGTGTGTCATCGGCAATCTACCTCGAAGAATTCGCGCCGAAGAACCGGATCACTCAATTGATCGAGGTCAACATCAACAATCTGGCAGCGGTTCCGTCAATCGTGTTCGGTCTGCTAGGTCTGGCCGTGTTTTTGAATTGGTTTTCTATGCCGCGTTCGGCTCCGCTGGTTGGTGGCGCGGTGCTCGCGCTGATGACCTTGCCAACAATTATCATTGCATCGCGCGCTGCGCTTAAAGCTGTTCCGCCTTCGATCAGGGAAGCCGCGCTTGGTGTTGGCGCGTCGCGCATTCAGGCGGTTTTCCATCATGTTTTGCCATTGGCCATGCCAGGCATTCTGACCGGAACGATCATTGGTATGGCGCAGGCTTTGGGTGAAACCGCGCCACTATTGATGATCGGCATGGTGGCGTTCATCGTGGACGTGCCCGGGTCTTTCACCGACCCTGCGACTGTGTTGCCGGTGCAGATTTTTATGTGGGCGGATTTTCCGGAACCGTTGTTTCAGCAAAAAACGGCTGCTGCCATTCTGATCCTGCTAGGATTTCTGGTAATCATGAACGCCATCGCTGTGCTGCTGCGCAAACGATTTGAACGGCGTTGGTAAAAACGAGGCGATAAGGCAATGAACCTCATGAGTGGTGTGGAACAGGAAGCTGCCGTGAACCAGGCAATCGAACCCTCCATAAAAATGCGGGGCGAAAAAGTTTCTGTGTTCTACGGTGACAAGCAGGCGCTGTTTGACGTGGACCTCGATATTCCCGAATGCCAGGTCATGGCGCTTATCGGACCGTCCGGTTGTGGCAAGTCGACGTTCCTGCGGTGTCTCAACCGCATGAATGATACGATCGATATTTGTCGGGTTTCCGGAAACATCCAGCTGGACAATGAAGACATCTATGCTCCCCATGTTGACGTCGTGGAACTGCGCGCCCGAGTGGGCATGGTGTTTCAGAAGCCCAACCCGTTTCCCAAGTCGATATTTGAGAATGTCGCCTATGGACCGCGTATCCATGGTCTGACCAAAGACCGCACCGATCTGGAAGAAGTGGTGACGACAAGCTTGCAAAGAGCGGGTCTCTTTGAAGAGGTCAAAGATCGGTTGGATGAACCGGGCACGGGCCTTTCCGGTGGTCAGCAACAGCGCCTTTGTATCGCACGCGCAATTGCGGTGAGCCCTGAAGTCATATTGATGGATGAACCGTGTTCGGCGCTTGACCCAATCGCAACCGCCATCGTTGAAGAACTGATTGCCGAGCTGCGCGAGAACTACACGATTGTGATCGTTACACACTCTATGCAACAGGCGGCGCGTGTGTCGCAGAAAACGGCGATGTTCCACCTCGGCAATCTGGTGGAAGTGGACGAAACAGACACCATGTTTACCAATCCGAAATCGCAAAAAACCCAGGACTACATCACCGGTCGATACGGCTGATGATCGATTCTGTTGCCGTTGAGGCCATGAGGATCCCGACATGATGAACGAACATACGGTTACCGCGTATGATGATGAATTGAAGCTCCTGTTTCGGAAGGTTTCCGAAATGGGGGGGCTTGCTGAGCGCATCACCCAGCAATCAGTTCAAGCGCTTTCTAACGGCGACGTTTCGCTTGCTCAGGCTGTGATTGTCGAAGATGCGGTTCTCGATAGACTTCAGAATGAAGTGGATGAGAATGCGATCCTAACCATCGCCAAACGCCAGCCCATGGCGATGGATTTACGCGAGATCGTGGCGGCCATCCGAATTTCAGGCGATCTGGAGCGTGTTGGTGATCTGGGAAAGAACATCGCCAAGCGGGTTATCGCTGTCAGTGACTTGTTTCAGCCCAAAAGCCTGATGCGTGGTCTTGAGCACCTTGCTGAATTGGGAACGCTGCAGTTGAAAGATGTGCTTGATGCCTACTCTAGCAGGGATGCTGAACGTGCGCAGATGGTTTGGCATCGCGATGAGGAAGTTGACCAACTCCATACGGCGATGTTCCGAGAATTGCTGACCTATATGATGGAAGATCCGCGCAACATCACCTTGTGCACACATCTTTTGTTCTGCGCCAAAAACATAGAGCGCATTGGTGACCACGCCACGAACATCGCAGAGACGATCCACTATGTGGTCACCGGCGAAATGTTCGGTGAAAACCGCCCCAAGGGTGATCGCGCATCTGAGATCGCGCTTGAATTGGATGGTGAACAGGCTGGTTGACCGGCCCGTTCAATAAGGAACTGAACTGAAATGCTGCATCCTCACGTGCTGGTGGTCGAAGACGAAGAGCCACTCAGAATGTTGCTGGAATACAATCTTGAAGCCGAGGGCTACAAGGTGGACACCGTCGCGCGCGGCGATGATGCGGAACTCTGGCTTCGCGAGACCGTCCCCGATCTTTTGTTGCTTGATTGGATGCTACCAGGCCTTTCGGGCATTGAGCTGTGCCGCCGTCTGCGGCTTCGTGATGAGACTCGACGCTTGCCGGTGATCATGCTGACTGCGCGCGGCGAAGAATCGGAGCGCATTCGCGGACTGACTACAGGTGCTGATGACTATGTGGTGAAGCCCTTTTCCGTGCCGGAACTCATGGCCAGAACCAAGGCAATGCTGCGTCGTGTCAGCCCGCAGCTCATGTCTGAAATTTTGACCGTTGGTGACATCAGGATTGATCGCGAAACGAGGCGTGTTTACCGGAACAAACGGGAGCTTCGGCTTGGGCCCACGGAGTACCGTTTGCTTGAGTTTTTGATGATGGCGCCAGGTCGGGTTTATTCGCGCGAACAATTGCTCGATTCGGTTTGGGGTCGGGATATCTATGTGGACGAAAGAACTGTCGATGTTCACGTGGGTCGACTGCGCAAGGCCATTAGCCGTGGCAAGGAACGCGATCCCATCCGCACCGTTCGCGGTGCTGGCTATGCATTCAACGACAAGCTGAACTAACCGCGTTCGCACCAAGTTTCCGTTTTGAAACACTTTTTCGCGTTTTCAGGCTGGCCAAACGCGCCATGGAACTTTCAAATTGGTGTGATTTTATTGAATACACGCAACTTAGTGTTGATTTGCGTTGTAAAGTTGCCTTTAATTGCATTGGTGCAATCCATAGTTCACAAGTGAACCAATTCAGTTTGCTTGAATATATAATGCATTGCCAAAGCGGGGATGGCTAAGCGGTTCGAAGAAACTGCAAGCTTAGAACATGAAAATGGGGCGTCCGTCACTTTGTGGAGGATGAATGGATCAGGCTGCTCTTCGAATTTTGAATTATCTTCTAGATAATGGAGGAGGAAACACTGGCGGTCGGGAATTAAATGATAGTAGTGCAATATTACTAGATTGGATCAAATCAACTTACGGGTTGAAGAACATCGCCTATATCACAACGGATGATCGGTCCCGCCAAACCAGGCAGCCAACCTATCACTGCACCTATCCGCTGGAGTGGCAGGAATACTATCAGTTGAACATGTGCGAGCAGCACGATCCGGCGCTCATTCGAGGATTGTCGGAGTTCCTGCCGTTCGAATGGGGCTTGCTTCGAAAACCGACCACCGAACAAAGAACATTTTTCAGGCGCTATCGCGACTTTCGGCTGGGAGATAAGGGCTTTTGTATTCCAATTCGAGATCGCAACGGCTCACGTGCGCTGATTACGATGACCACCGATATTGGTGGGGTATCCTGGAGGAAATACAGCCATCAGTATCGCGCGGAACTGCAACGGTTGTCTTTTTACATGCACGAACGGTTTTCCGGCGTTGATCCCAGCAACTCCGGCGATCCGAGGTTGACCGCCAGGGAAACAGAAATTCTGCAATGGGCCGCGGCGGGCAAATCGACCGACGACATCGCCAGTATATTCGGTGTTGCGCCGCGCACGGTTAGCTTTCACTCTGAAAACGCAGTGCGAAAACTCAATTGTGTTTCCCGCACGCACGCGGTGGCCAAAGCAACTTCGATGCAATTGATTTTGCCGACCCACTGAGGTCAACGTTCACGGGTGAAATCTGACGGGCAGCCATTGATCGCAACAGTGATGAACGTACTGAAATAGCTGTTGCCAATGAAGGGCTTTCGCCCTATACACCCCACGCCTGAGCGAGCCGGCAGGGCATGCCGAGTTCGCTTAATTGCGCAAGCCCCAAGGAAATCCTCAAATTTCGATGGTCCATTGGATCGGCGTTGTGGGATTTTGGGGAACAAAAACAAGCAAATGCGAGGGGCTGTTTCAACCCGGTCGCACAAAGGAGACGCAAAATGCCCAAGATGAAGACCAAGTCGAGCGCAAAAAAGCGCTTCAAGGTGACTGGCACGGGTAAAATTCTTGTTGCGCAGGCTGGCAAACAGCATGGCATGATCAAGCGGTCGAACAAGTTCATCCGTCAGGCGCGCGGGACATCGGTTCTTTCTGAACCTGACACCCGGATCATCAAGAAGATGATGCCCTACGGCTGATTTCGGATTTCCGTACACTCAATTGATCTGTTTCCAGCAAGGATAATTCACCATGGCCCGCGTAAAACGAGGCGTCACCGCCCACGCCAAGCACAAAAAAGTTCTCAAGAAAGCCAAAGGCTATTATGGCCGCCGTAAAAACACGATCCGTGTTGCCAAGCAGGCTGTCGAAAAAGCCCAGCAATATGCCTACCGGGACCGTAAGGCTCGCAAGCGCAGCTTCCGCTCGCTTTGGGTTCAGCGCATCAACGCCGCTGCCCGCGAACACGGATTGACCTATGCCCGCCTGATCGATGGCCTGACGAAGGCCGGTATCGAGGTGGATCGCAAGATGCTGTCTGATCTCGCCATTCATGAGCCTGCAGCATTTGCTGAACTTGTGGCGCAGGCGAAGACGGCGCTTGAATATCTGAAAGACACCACACCGAATGCTTTTGAGGCCGCTGTCGCCTGACGGTCGCCCAAACGCACTTGACGTGAAATTTGGGAACCCGTGGCGGCGATCGGCTGACACGGGTTTTTTGTTTTGAAAACGGGACAATCCTATCATGTCTGATGTTGAAACACTGAAGACCAAGATCACCGCAGACATTGCGGCGGCGGCAAACGAAACCGCACTGGAAGCCGTGCGGGTTGGCGCTCTCGGCAAAAAAGGCTCTATCTCAGACCTTCTGAAAACACTCGGCAAAATGACGCCGGAAGAACGTCAGGTGCAGGGGCCGTTGATCAATGGTCTGAAGGCGGAGATTGGATCCGCAATCGGCGACCGGAAAGAGGTGCTGAGAGACGCGGCGATCGAGAAGCGTCTACAGGAAGAACGTGTCGATGTTACCTTGCCGGTTCGACCGTCACCATCCGAACGCGGTCGCATCCACCCTATTTCTCAGGTGGTGGATGAAATTACAGCGATCTTTGCTGATATGGGCTTCAACATTGCGGAAGGCCCGGACATTGAAACGGATTACTACAACTTCACGGCGCTGAATTTTCCCGAAGGCCATCCGGCCCGGGAGATGCATGATACGTTCTTTTTCAACCCGGATGAAAATGGAGAGCGCAAGGTTCTGCGCACCCACACATCACCGGTGCAGATCAGAACGATGGAGTCGGAAAAGCCGCCGCATCGTATTGTCATTCCGGGGAAAACCTACCGGCAGGACAGTGATGCCACCCATTCGCCAATGTTCCATCAGCTTGAAGGGCTGGTGGTGGATGAAAGCGCGAATGTGGCCAACTTGAAGTGGGTATTGGAAGAATTCTGCAAGAGCTTCTTTGAAGTTCCGTCGATCAATATGCGGTTTCGTCCCTCATTCTTTCCCTTCACGGAGCCAAGCCTTGAGGTGGATATCCAGTGTGATCGTTCTGGCAACGAAATCAGGTTCGGGCAGGGTAATGACTGGATGGAAATCCTTGGTTGCGGCATGGTGCATCCCAATGTGCTGCGTGCGGGCGGGCTTGATCCGGAAGTTTATCAGGGATTTGCATGGGGCATCGGCATCGACCGCATCGCTATGCTGAAGTACGGCATGCCTGATCTCAGAGCATTCTTTGATGCCGACGTGCGCTGGCTCGACCACTATGGTTTCCGTCCGCTCGATATGCCGACTTTGTTTGCGGGTCTGAGCGCTTGATTTGATTTTGAGGCAAACGCGAGATTTCGGTTGAACCTGTGACCCACCAAATTCATCACAAAGGGCATTGTCGCTGCGGCTCGGTCGATATCACTGCGACCGGAGAGCCTCAGTTGTGCGTGTATTGCCATTGTGACGATTGTCGGCGTGCAACCGGAGCTCCGTTGCTGGCCGCGGTGGGTTTTGAAAAGCAAGCAATTGTCTGGAATTCCGCTTCAACCCTAAGCCGGTATACGGCTGGGTCCGCGTCACGTCTGTTCTGTAACAATTGTGGTTCGCCAGTGGCGCAGGAACACAAGAGTGCGGACCATATGACGTTTTTCAACACCGGATTTATGGACGAACCGGAACGCTATCCACCCACCTACCATACCTTTGCGGGACGGCAGATCAGTTGGCTCAAAATGCACGATGATCTGCCCCGCACCGATGCGACACTGATGATCAAACCGGATTAACTGAAAGATCCAAGGACGATGAAACTCACACTTTCCTGGCTCAAGGATCATCTTGAGACCGAAGCCTCGCTCGAAGAAATCGTCGAAACCCTGACCATGATCGGGTTGGAAGTTGAAGAGGTCGACGATCGTTCGGCATTCAAGCCGTTCAAGATCGCCAAGGTGCTGACCGCGGAACAACATCCGGACGCAGATCGGCTGCGTGTCCTTTCCGTTGACACCGGTGATGGCAAACCTGTTCAAGTGGTCTGTGGTGCACCGAACGCCCGTGCCGGACTTGTAGGCGCGTTTGCTGCCCCGGGCACCTATGTGCCCGGCATCGATGTCACGCTTGCCGTTGGCAATATCCGTGGTGTCGAAAGTCACGGCATGATGTGCTCCGAGCGTGAGCTTGAAATTTCCGATGAACATGACGGCATCATCGATTTGCCGGATGATGCGCCTGTCGGATCAGACTATGCAGCCTATGCGGGGCTTGATGATCCGGTCATCGAGATTGGCATCACACCAAACCGCCCGGACGCGCTTGGGGTGGCGGGAATTGCACGCGATCTGGCCGCTGCCGGTCTTGGCACTGTGAAATCTCCGGAAATCAATCCAGTAGCCGGTTCCTATCCCTGCCCGGTAACCGTTGATTTGGACCTTCCGGGCGAGCCTGAGCTTTGCCCCGCTTTTGGACTTCGGCTTGTCAAAAACATCAGTAACGGCCCATCACCGAAATGGATGCAGCAGCGTCTGCTGGCAATTGGTTTGCGACCGATCTCTGCGCTGGTCGACATCACCAACTATGTGACTTTTGATCGGGGCCGCCCGTTGCACGTTTTCGATGCTGACAAGGTTGCCGGAAATCTCGTCGTCAGAAAGGGTCGCGAAGGTGACGAGGTGCTTGGCCTTGATGGCAAGACCTATAAGTTCAACGAAAATCACGTTGTGATTGCTGATGACAATGGGGTTGAATCCATTGGCGGTATCATGGGCGGCGAGCATTCCGGTTGTGATGAGAACACCAAAAATGTGCTCATCGAGTCCGCGCTTTGGGACCCAATGAACATTGCACGCTCGGGCCGGGATCTGGGGATCATTACTGATGCCCGCTATCGCTTTGAACGGGGCGTGGACCCGGCTTTCAATCTGCCAGGCCTGGAGTATGCAACGCAACTCGTCACCGATATGTGCGGTGGCGAGCCTTCGGATGTGCATCTGGCAGGTGCCGTTCCTGAACCGAAGCTTGAGATCGATTTCCCCGTTTCCGAAGTCAAGCGCCTCACTGGCATCGACGTGGAGGCTGATTCCGCAAAAGTCATTCTGGAACGGCTTGGTTTTACCGTTTCCGGCTCTGCACCCGTCTATCAGGTCAACGTGCCAAGCACGCGGCCTGACGTTTTCGGCAAGGCCGATCTGGTGGAAGAGGTGATGCGCATCTACGGCATCAACAATGTGGAATCCCAGCCATTGCCAAGGCATGGTTCAATTGGTGAGACCATTTTGACGACCGGTCAAATCCGGGCGCGCAACGCACGCCGGGCACTGGCGGTTCGTGGCATGGCAGAAGCCGTAACCTGGTCATTCATTTCTGCTGATCAGGCCAAACTCTTCGGAGGAGGTGATCCAAGCCTCACGCTTTCAAATCCGATCGCCGCGGGCATGTCGGACATGCGGCCGAGCCTGTTGCCGTCGCTGATCATGGCAGGGCAGCGCAATGCGGACCATGGCTTTCCCGACTCGACGCTTTTTGAAGTGGCGCATGTTTATCATGGTGACCAACCTTCTGATCAGCACCGGGTCGCGGGTGGTATTCGTCGCAACACAGCACGCCACGCCGGTGGCGGTCGTCATTGGTCCGGTTCGGCTTCTGGAGTCGATGTGTTTCAGGCAAAGGCCGATGCGTTGAGCGTGTTGGAGGCTTGCGGGCTAGATCCGACAAAGGTGCAGATCGTCGTCGAAGCTCCCGATTGGTATCATCCTGGCCGTTCGGGCTCAATCAAGCTTGGGCCGAAAGTCGTGCTTGGTACTTTTGGGGAAATTCACCCGCGCACGCTCGAAAAGCTGGATGCGGACGGACCAATTGCTGCTTTTGAAATCATGCTGGATGCGCTTCCGCAGCCTCGACGCAAAGCAACGAAAACCAAATCGCCGTTGAGCATATCCGGACTGCAGGCGGTGAAACGCGATTTTGCATTCGTTGTTGATGACACAGTCAGCGCGGACAGCATTTTGCGGGCGGCCCGGGGTGCGGACAAAAAATTGATCAGCGATGTCTCGGTGTTTGATCTGTTTGCCGGTGCTTCTATTGGTGAGGGACGCAAGTCTGTGGCCATCGAAGTGACACTGCAGCCAACCGTTGCCACGCTGACGGATGAGGAAATTGATGCCGTTGCTGCCAACATTGTTGAGAAAGTTGGTCAATCCACAGGGGCGACCTTGAGGGGCTAGCGGCTCAACCGGATTCTCCGGAAAGATAGGACGGAGGCAGATAATGGAAACAGAATTTACGCCAATTGCATCTCTGCTGGGTGGAATGATGATCGGTGCATCGGCAATCTGGTTGCTTTTGTCGACCGGTCGCATTGCGGGCATCAGTGGGATCGTCTCGCGTCTGTTGCCGCCCGGTTCGTCCGGGGTTTCCACTTCGATTTCGTTTGTGGTTGGTCTGTTATTGGCAGCACCGATCTACTGGCTGGTTGCCGGTATGCCAGCGATTCAGGTTCCAGGCAGTGCGGCCACGGTGGTGATTGCCGGGCTGCTTGTGGGTCTTGGCTCGGTCATTGGCGCAGGCTGCACGTCCGGCCACGGGGTATGTGGCATCTCCCGCCTTTCGGCGCGTTCGATTGTGGCGACCATCACGTTCATGACGGCCGGGTTTATCACCGTCTACCTGCTGCGGCATGTGGGAGGGGCGTGAGATGCAGATTATCGCAAGTCTCGTTGCTGGTCTGGTCTTTGGTCTTGGCCTCATCATCTCCGGCATGGGCAATCCGGCCAAGGTACAGAACTTTCTTGATCTCACGGGTGCCTGGGACCCAAGCCTGATCTTCGTGATGGGTGGCGCAATTGCCGTCGCACTTCCCGGCTTCTGGCTTGTCGGTCGGCGGGTTCGCCCTCTCTTTGCCGATGTGTTTCAGATGCCGACGAAACGCGATATCGATGGTCGATTGATTGGCGGATCTGTTCTGTTTGGCACCGGTTGGGGACTGGGTGGTTATTGTCCCGGTCCTGCAATGACAGCGGTTCCTTTTTTCCGGTCCGAAACGATACTGTTCGTAATCGCGATGCTCGTGGGCATGTGGTTTGCCCGGCAATTCGGTGTCACGGGCCCAATCACCAAGCAGGCCGCATCTGCGTGATCGCGATGGCTGGTTCGGAGCATGGCGACGCTGATTATCTTAGATATTCAGGCCTGCCCGAAGCGGAACAGCGCACGGTCTTGATGTCGTTTGTGCAGCAGGAGCCCACACTGATGCGGGTGCTTGAGGCTGCTCGCGATCTGGCTTTGCCTGATTGCTGGCTGGTTTCCGGTGCGATCTACAATATGGTTTGGAACCGGCTGACCGATCGCCCGACGCTGAATGGTGTGAAGGATATTGATCTCTTCTACTTTGAGAATGGAGACCGCTCTTATGAGGCCGAGGATCGCGAGATCCAGCGCCTGGATCAGCATCTGGGTTCAATTGAGCCACCGGTTGAACTGCGCAATCAGGCTCGCGTTCATCTTTGGTACGAAGACCATTTTGGCGAGGCCTACCCGCCACTTGCGTCCTCTCGCGAAGGGATTGACCGCTTTGCCAGCAAAACCCATGCAATTGGCGTGAGGCTGAAAGATGATGACAGTCTGACCGTCTACGCCCCCTATGGTCTAGATCTGATATTCTCTTTTCGACTGGTTCCCAATCGCCTGCTCAACAACAAAGAGACCCACGAGCGGAAGTGCAAAAGGGCACAGACTCTTTGGCCGGAACTCGAAATTGAACACTGGTAGAACCCGTTGCCCTTGATTGCAGGGGGAGTTGATCGGTAGATTGAGGAGGTTTTGGTCTGAACCGCGTCGTTCGATTCGTCATTCCGGCCCTAAAGGCCGAAATGACGGCACTAAAGACGTCGTTTCAATCGCAGACCGACGGGGTGGAGGCCCTGGTATCAGGCCGGTTGAATCAGCGAGCATCGTGAAAGAGTTGCTCGGGAAAGAGAGTGACGTCGCCATGCTTTTTCGTTCAACGACCAGTTCCTTACGTGGAATTCTGATCGCATTTGCTGCCGCATTGCCGTTCACGTTAAGTCTGTCTGCACCACCTGCACAGGCGCAACAGAAAGCCGCCAAATATCTGTTTGGTGCCAAAAAGCTGCCCGCGCATATCAGGGCACAGACACACGGATTTTACAACAAAGGGTGCCTCGCCGGCGGGGTCGCATTGCCAATTGATGGGCCCACCTGGCAAGCCATGCGATTGTCGCGCAATCGGCGCTGGGGACATCCGGATATGATTGAGCTCGTTGTTGAGCTCTCAAAGCGTGCCAAGAAAGATGGCTGGAATGGACTTCTGGTCGGTGACATTTCGCAACCGCGCGGTGGGCCAATGCTCTCGGGCCATGCTTCCCATCAGGTTGGGTTGGACACCGATATCTGGCTGCGACCCATGCCAAACAAACGATTTACGCGAGCACAGCGGGAAAGTGTGAGTGCCATTTCGATGCTGAAAAAGGGAACTGTGCGGGTCGACGACCGCATCTGGACCCGGCAGCACGAAGCCGTTTTGCGTAACGCGGCTCAATTCCCTGCAACCCAGCGTATTTTTGTCCATCCCGGCATCAAGAAAAAACTCTGCGATACGGTGCGGGGCGATCGCCGTTGGCTGCAAAAGGTCAGACCCTATTGGGGCCACCACTATCATTTTCACATTCGCATCACCTGCCGTCCGGGCTCACCCGGTTGCAAGGCGCAAGCTCCGGTCGGGCGCGGTGATGGCTGCGACGCGTCGCTCGACTGGTGGTTCAAGGTCGCCTTTGCGCCCAAGAAGAAAGTGAAAAAGAAAAAGACGGCCAAGAAGAAGAAACCGGTGAAAGTGAAACGCAAACGTCTGGCACGTCTTTCCGATTTGCCTCAGGCCTGCCGCACGGTGCTGAACGCCAACGCACCGACCACACTTGCTCAGGTGACGTTCAATTCTGCCGCCTATGCGCCAGGTGCTGCAACAACTGCGGCGGCACGGGCCATTTCGTCCAATCTGGAAGAGTCTATCGAGGGGACAATCCCGCTGCCAAAACGCCGTCCGGCGCGTTAAGTTCGATCTTCAAGACCAAGCTCCACGCGGGCCTTTTTGGTCAGTTTCGAGGCGATGATGTCGTGGGCGGCTGAGATGTAGGCTTTCAACTCATCGGTGGTGAGAGCTGACTGGTCCTCGACCTGCACCCATTTTGCCCGGGCAAGATAGGGTGCGGGCACGATGCCATCTTGCTCAATCAGCAATTGATAGGAAAAGTCTCTGCATTTGAATGAAATGCGGTTGTTCGGATCGCCGGGAATTCCGTCGTCCTTGCCCCAATGCGAAGAGATCGCAAAAATCTTGCCGCCCACCTTCCACACATGCGCGCCTCCCCACTGGACCACTTTTGTGGTTGCGGGAAGGCTTTCGCAAAACGCGTTGAACTCTGAGCGTGTCAACGAGTGAGCGATCAGGCCGATTGAGGTGCCACTGGGCAGGAAACGCCCGTTCCCCCGATCCCGCAATATCCGCCCGGGTTTTTGGCGAGATATTGCTGGTGATACTCTTCGGCAAAATAGAACGTCTTGTCAGTCGCAATTTCGGTTGTGATTTGCCCGCGCCCGGCTGCACTCAGTGCTTTTTGATAGGTCTCGGCGGACGCTTTTGCTGCTGCAAGTTGCTCATCACTTTCGCAATAAATTGCCGAGCGATACTGTGTCCCAACATCGTTGCCCTGTCGCATGCCTTGAGTGGGGTCATGGGATTCCCAGAACAGTTGCAGAATGCGCTCGCGAGAGACTTTGGTCGGGTCAAACACCACCAGCACGATTTCTGTGTGACCGGTGAGACCCGTACAGGTTTCCTGATAGGTAGGATTGATCGTTGTTCCGCCCGCATAACCCACCGCGGTGACATGGACACCGGGCGTTTGCCAGAAAATTCGTTCCGCGCCCCAGAAACAGCCCATGCCAAGCTGGATGGTTTCCGAGCCCTCGGGATAGGGGCCTTTCAGCGCTTCGCTGTTTACGTGGTGCCATTTGCCCGGATCCAACGCCTCGTCGCGTCCCGGCAAACGGTTTTGCGCATCCGGCAGTTTCAGTTTGGCGTGCAGTCGGTCAAGCAAAAACATGGGCTTTGTGTTCCCTTCACAATGGGCTGTGCCGAAGTGCGACCGGCTCGCGGTCAGCGTCGGCTAAAGCGCCGTCCGGTGATCCGGCGTTTGCGCCCCAGCGCATAAAACAGGAGCGCGAGGATCGAAAAAATCAGCCAAGTCGGCCAACCCAATATGGTTTGGATGACCGGATCCCACAAGAGGGGGTGGATATAACCCTGAATAGCGCCCTGGGTGGCCTGAATGGAGGTCAGGCTAAGCTTTGCCCAGCTGGCTCCCAGGGGGGTGATCACCCACTCGGAAGCAGCGATGGAACTTGTGATGTCAATGACAGCCGCAACAATGGCGATGGCAAGAAAAAACGCAGCGATGGCGCGGGCAATGAATGAGAACATGTCTTGGTCAGTCCGAACGTTAAGCAAGTGCGTGTACGAGACTTTCTTTAAGCACCGGGTTAATTCGACATGATGGCGAATGCAAGATGTGCAGATGTGGCCTTAACTTTCGTTGGGCGCATATTTTTCTTGCGTGCCGAGATTGCAACAGGATGCTGCAACCTGCCGTCAAAGTGCTAGTTTCAGCAGGCCAGCCAGCGCTTTTGGTGACCAAAACTTGAAACGAAAAATAGCGGCGGTTCGATCGTTTCCCATGGTGCCAAGTTTTTGTCGTTTAGCCTGCCGACATGACTTGAAAGCGCAACGCCGATGGCTATAGTGCGCCGACTTCACGCAAGGTTCCGGACTATATATCCGCGATCCTTTGTGATGCGGAGAGGTGGCCGAGTGGTCGAAGGCGCACGCCTGGAAAGTGTGTAGGCGGTGTTCCCGTCTCCGGGGTTCGAATCCCCGTCTCTCCGCCATATTTTTCTATTAAGCATCTGTAATTATTGAATATCAAAGCAGCTTAAATCCCTAAAGTCACCTATCACGTCACCTTTGTGGTTTTCCCTGGGGCAAAAATAGGCTCCCACAATGGAGCAAGACTCGAATTTATCTACCGGTTGGATTCAGAAGTTTCTGCCTTGGGTGTTACGTATGGCGGACTAAGCTGGGTCCGACCGTTGTAAAAATACTTTGCGGCTGGTGTGTAATGCTGAACCTGACCGTAGCGGTTGACCGGGGCAGTCAGCAGGACGCCCGCCTTGGAAAGGCAAAATCCTTCGAATGATGCGCCGCGAAAACGCTCCCAATCCTGGGAGTTCGAACTCAGGGAAAAAACCTCGCATCGGTCTCTGATGGGGTTGTAGACTTCACATTGAGAGTACTCTTTGTGACGTACACCATACTTTTCATTGTAAAGATGATCCGGAATCGTCGCGATTTTAAGCCGCTTCGAGAGCTTGTCCGCTTTGTAGACGGGCTCAAGATCGAGCTGATAGGTCGTAGCGGGACAAGGCAATTCAACATAGTCGCCCGGATAGCCATCAGGAACCTTCGAACCCGAAATTTGGTTCCGGTTTTCTTCTTTGGCGCTCTCTTTTGGCACAGCCAATTTCAGAACGTGGTTTCGATCCAAACCCGTCTCGTAACCGGATAGTTTGTAGCGGTTCAATCCCGTTAATTGAACAGGTGTCCGCGGATCGGCGTCGGGAAAACGGTGAGGTGTCTCCCAATCACTTAACCCAATCATCAGGTCAATCTGCTTGGCATCCTCGGGCACATTGTAACTCTCCACCGAGAATATCCATTGATGCACGTCACTGTCGTTACGTTCGCCTCGACCAAAGCTTACACCGCCACGAAAGTCCATGAGCACGGGTGGATGATCCAAAGGGCGGGAGAAGGTGACCCTCACTTCCCAATCTTGGGTCTTCTTGGCGTCATCGTGGGACACGGACGCATTGTGAGAAACCTTCAACATGAGTGGTTGAGGCCCATTTTCAATCAACGTTTCAAGCGCCTGGCGCACGGCTCGGTAGCGTTCGCGGTCAGCTCGCATCACGGCACGAAGGTTCGTCAATCGAAAATAGGTCTGCTTATACGCTAACCCCTTGGCATAGGCGTTGAATGCCTCTCGCGCATTCTCATCGTTCCACATCTCGGTCGCAATCTGGCCAAGAACCTTCGTGGTCGTTGCGGCAACTGTGATGCCCAGGCCTTTGGCGGCATCTGCGTTGATGCGTCCCTTCTTCCAAAGCGTGGACGCGATGTCTTTGACATCGCTGGCACCATCGGTGAAGTAGGTTTCCAGCGCATCTCCGATCGCTATCGACTGCCGGTTTGAAAACCCATGTGGGTTTCTGTCATCAGGCTCGGGCAAGACGCCCGCGAGCTCGGCAACTCCGGAACTGTGGGTCAGTAAAACCTCCGAATAGAACTTGCCATTTGCTGTTTGGCGCGCTCCATCCAGAATGCTGCGAAGACCATTCTTATTGAACCCATGAAAAATTCCTTTGTGCAGGACGCTTAGCGCTTCTGCGGATTTGCCTTTCCAAGCAGATTTTGTGGCCAGTTCCAGTGATTCAAAAAAACCATAGACCGCCGGGCCCGCTGCCCCTCCTGTCAGGGCGGCACTTGCAACAACTGCTGTCGCTTCAACTGCCAATGTGAAGATGAGATAGTCCCGGTTTCTGAGCTCAATTCGCAAGCGATTGTAGCCCTCATATTCGGACTCAATCTCCCACCGTTGCCGAACTTTCTTGATCCGAAAATCGATGCTGCGAAGCAGCTTGTCCAGCTTTTCAATTTCGGCGTTCACATCCGAAAGAGCTTGCGTGTGGGTCTTGCGTTCCGAATTTTCAGCACTGTTCCCGCTGACTGGTCCCAATTGAGGAATCATGGTTGCGCTGTACCATGGCACCCTACCAAGTGTCGCCTCCACGGCGCTGACATAAGGTGGCAGGTTCTGTATCAGGACTGTTAGCAACCTGTTGGCGGCTTCCTCTTCCTTGCGTTTCAGTTCGGCGATCTTTTCTGGACGAGGGATTTTGGTCAACGCATCCAAACGTCTGGACAACTGTCTCTCAAGGAGACCGTCCGGCGTATCATTTGCGACCGCGTTGCGAAGCAATCCAAGCTGTTCTTGCAATGCTGTCTCACGTTCGGCGAGGGCTTTGCGAGCCGTTTCGAGTTGTTTCTGTGCGGATTCTTTGTCATCGCGTGCTCGTTGCCACACAAGGCGTAAAGCATCGACGCTGTCGCGCATTTGATCGATCAAGGCCTGATCCTGGCTTTGCTTTTTTTCTTCGCGACTGAGATTCTCCAACATTGCCGTCAGAAGATTGCGGGCCGATAGTTCCGCACGGTCGGCGCTTCCTAAAGCGCTTTCCGCCTGAAGTAGAGCATTCTTCAAAGGCCGCAGTTTCTTTGCGCGCTCGTTGAATGCATCCTTGTAGGCGTTTTCCTGAAGACGCCTTTCCTCCCAGGCCTTGGCCCAAGCGCTCTCGAACTCAAGGTTGGCTTTGGCGCGCTTCTGTCGCGCGATTTTCGCCTGTTCAAGAATTTGATCCAGTGCCTTGCGCGCAGCCTTATGCGCCCGGTCTGCCTGCTTGATCTGATTTGCACCAATATTGTCGGCGTGAAGGGGAGGCGGCCCAAAGAACATGGCTCCTGCAAACACCACGCCACTGATGAGCGAAGCGCGTACGACTTTTGCTTTGAATCCCGTCCGCAGGTTTGCGATTTCAACAGGTTGAAATGAAGTGGTCAATTTTACCGCCTAACCTGCAATTACCCGCACCCAATTGCTGTGGACCCATCCCTTTTTTCCGGGAGCGCGAACAGCGCGATCCGATGAGATTGGACTACAGTCAACACTGTCGACACCGTAGACGATGCCATACCACTTGCCGACTTGCTGGAAGATCCAGACGCGGTTGCCATTGTAGACTTCATCAAGTTTTCGAAAGCTGGAATCGGGAGCGGACCGCACTGCCAGGAAACCATCACCATCTGCCTTGAGACCATAAACCTCTCCAAGAGCACAGGTGTCAAAGTCTTCGTCAGCCTGTTCGATGATGGGCACGTCCAACTGTTGGGCCGAAACGATATGGGCAAATGGGGCCATTAGCCCCACTGCCAAAATCAGTTTGCGTACTGTGTGCGACATTATTCGACCTTGTTGATGACCACTGAGTCGATGTTGAACAGAACTTCCCCTTCGCCGCTGCCAAAGCGGTTACCGGCCCGTTCGATGGTGAAGGTTAAATCCCCCGGGCTGCGCAATGATGTAAATTGTTCGGTTTCCGTGACATACGCCTCGCCATTCGGAAGGTTTAAACCGTCCATCGCCGTCTTTGCAGTGTAGTTGCGTCCACGTTTTGAGAGTGTCAGTTCCACATGGGACTTAAGATGCGAGCTCTGGATATCATCCCACGATTCAGCACCGATCGCATTGTTTGCGTAACAGTAATTTTGGTTGGACCGATAAATCTTTTCGATGAACTCGTCTTTTCCTCTGCTTCGCTTGTTCAGCAAGGTGGCGGCCTTCTGACATCCGGTCCCTGGAAAAGACTTCTGGTAAAGTGCTGTGAGGAAGTTTTTATCATCCTTTCTTAGGCCGAAAACGATCCTGTCAGAGTTGCTCGACATTTCTCCGGTAAATCTAATGACCATATCCCAGTCACCACTCGGCATGGCTCCGGTGTAGGAAATTAAATTCTCGGGGTTCTCTGCTCCAAATCCTCCCTTGCTGGTGGAGATCATTGTCAGAACTCCACCCTCAACGATGAAATTATCCGGATTGGGGTTTTCAACGGCCCAGTGTTCGGCCAACTCCGTGCCGTCGAAATCATCACGAAAGAATTCCGTGATCTTCGGCCCCTTTGGCTGTTCTACAGCAGGTTCTGGTTCGGGCTTTGGCGCAGTCTGTGCCTGGGCTACCTGAACAACTTCTCCCATGGCTTTTTCAAAGCCTTCGGTATCCGAGGCATCGAAATAGCGACCTTTGCCCTGCTCCGCGATGCATTCCAGCTGCTTACGCGCTTCAGAATCGACATTGAATCCAACCACGTGGATTTTCATTGTGACGCCTAGAAATTGCGATGTAGCCGCGATTTTGCACGGGTCGCCATCGCAGGTTTCAATGCCATCTGAAACCAGAACAAGAGATTTCTGAACGTCGGTGGGTTCCGCTTTGCTCAGAAGCGAAATGCCTTCAATGAGCGAGCGCTGAATAGGTGTCTTCCCAAGTGGTTTCAGACCGTTAATGCTTGCCTTTATGTCGCTGCGCGATGCGCCCAGACCGTTGAGCAGGCTCACGTCGGCGCAGCTACTTTTGGAGGTGGTGCCATAGGTCATCAAGCCAACACGCGCGTCTGCGGGAACATCATCCATGAGTTCAACCATGGTGTTTTTTGCCGTGGCGATTTTGGCCACGCCCTGAATTTGACCCCACATCGAGCCTGACCCGTCGAGAACGAACAGTATGTCTGAAGGTGCTGCCACAGCGGACGCGGAAAACGCAGTAAGTGCCGTGGCGGCAATGGCGGAACGCAAAAATTTCATGAAGAACTCCAAGATGTTGTTTTCACAGAGCTTAGGAAACTGATTCAGGATTAGCTATCCCAAATTGGTGACATGATGATCACAATTCTCGTTGAACGCGCGGCTGAGCTCTAGCAAGGGCGAACTGAAACTCACCTAACCTTGCGCCAATTGGCGCTTGGTTCTGTTCCGATGGTCTGTAGGCCGTCACGTCAATTTAAGTTGGGACAAAGGTGCGAGATTGATTGAACGTTCGCGAGAGGCTTCATAAGCCGCGCTGGTTGACTTCACTGGCTCGAACCGCGAACGCTCGCTGTAAAGTAGGTTGCCATTCATGTCGTGGCCCAATGGTTAAAATTGAAGCGGCTTCTGGCATCAGACCTGTCCGGTCAGCTCAATTGGATAAAGATAGTTGGATTAGCTGTGTTCAAGAAGGATATAAATCACAAGAAGCTGAAAAGCGCTTTCGACTCAGTCCGAAGTTGGGATCAATGGGATGCATTCACGCAAGAATGGTTTGAGATCGACAATTGGCCGCTCCTGGACGTCGATCGGGTCAGTGATTCCCTCAACCGCCCCTCAAGAAAAATTAGGGGGCGAATTTGGGAGCCGTATGGTGAACTTTACGATGTCGACGCAGAACTTCGTTTTCTCAGTGAGAAATTGCGTTGGGAGATATTTATGCGGTTAGAGCCGGACGCTGCGGAAGATAACCGAATGCATCCAGGCAGATATGGTTGGATGTGTGTTTGGTGCCGCATTTATACTCGCACAAAGGTTGCATTTTGCGATCAATGTAAGAAAGAATTGTTACCGCTCCCTCTGAACGAAGACTAAAGCACCCTGCATAAAACCTGACTCGCTGGGATTCCCCTTCGTGAGTTTTTTTGATTTACGCCCTTTGGGGGAATGGATCATGTCAGCACCTTTTCCAGGTGCACTTCGAGTTCGGTTTCAGCGATTGATCAACGAGCGCTATAGCGGTGGGACCGCGGCTGCGCAGCTTCAGCTCTCTCCTTCGACGGGCTCAAAGCTAAGGGCACATCTCGGGCGCATCGGCGCCCGCATCTTCTCGGACTTGTTCAACGCGCTCGCTCAAATCTGCGACTTGTTCAAGCCAAGTGTATTTTTACTCGGTCCAAGTGGACCACAACGCGAATAAAGCTAACTTATAATTGGATACAATCTGGGGAACAGAACATCGCCGTGTGTGTTAATCACCTCACCTGACCTCACAAACTAAAGTCCAAGCCGGACTTTGGCAGCCTTGTGGCCACCACAAAACGGTCTCGCCGGCCCCGACGGGTCCTACATCTCTGGTGCAATAACTTTGCGCTCCGCAGGCACAATTGTTGCCGTGACCACACACCCTTCGTCCGTAGGTCGCTTGAAAATTTGGTCCATAGTGGGTCCATTGGGAAGACCACGACGGTCCAGGACCTATTTTTCGCCAGCGAGCTTCATATCCTTGCGGTTCAGGAGGAGTCACATTTGATGATGCACCGGTTCGCTCATAGTAGTTGTATTTAGGACTTCTGGATAAAATATTTGGGTCGGTTTGTGTGCTTCTCATATTGATGGAGCACCACCCCTCGGTGATCTCGAACGAAAGGCAGCGCTCATGCCTATTGCATCTGGCGGCGCAGGACCATGCAGTATGTCCCTTTTCGGCACCTCCAATTCCCGAACCATTTATGAAGGCGCCGGGTACCATTTGGTAACCTTGAATTGCCTGCGCTTGTGCCGGCCCGCTGGCAATTGCGATTAACGCAATCAAAGCGGAGCCTGAAATGGTTAGCTTAGAGATGTATTTATGTCTTGCGCGAACTAATTTTGTAAGTTTGGCAAACACAGCAAGAAGACCATGCATTGCACGACCCCCGTTGGTGGAAGCCAAGCATTGTCGAGTGTCGGGGATAACTTCGCTGCCCATCGTCTATAGCTCCATGAAGGATACGATCGAAATGGATGCGTTAACAGGAATGCCGCATCGTTACCGATTTGCAGCTTGAGTTGCCTGTTGGCTGTTGGCCATTCGTACACGTGCGTATATTTCTACGCAGTTGTGCGTAGTTTACCGTTTGGGAAAATGTGTCGACTTGGCACTAAGAAAGCCAAATGAAATTTGGATAGCTGTCAAACAACCCAACTACCTCGTCATCAGAACTGCAAAACTGTCTCAGACAGATGTCGGAAGTTGCCGCTGGCGCGAAAGCGGCCATAGCGGTTCTTCGAAAGGGTCGTATGGTCCAGCACTGGATCGGTGACGTTAAACTCGCAAATCCAACGATACCCAAGATTGAGATGAACTTGTTCGCAAAGCCGCCACTCCGAGCGAATGCCCCTGCAATAACCCTGCAAAAGCATACGGATCATCAATTCGGGATCACCCAATGGCCTGCCATTTTCGCTGTAGTACAGCACCAACAAAAGTTGCACACCGGTCAGATCAACACACTGGTGGTCAACCAAACGCCACGGTTGGTTCGCGGGCACATAGTCTTCAATCCAGAACGCGCAGAACAACGCTCCGTGCGCAACCTGTCACGGATCCATCATCGTAGTCAGTCTTCCGCATCAATTGGAAAACTGAATCAATCGACGGCGAATTCAGTAACGCCTCTAACATCGGTTGCGGTGTGTTCGGATATTCAGTTTGGCAAGCGTACAGCCAGCGTGGAGCGATTGCGACTGGTAGAAATGTTGAAGTATTTCCACAATTTCCGCATGCCCCAAAGACACAAGAAAGGGCGCGCAAATTTTAGCAGTTTCTCGCGTTTCTTAGGCTCTCAGAAATCCGCAAAAATTGCGGTTCTGGGAATTGAAAAGCGACATAATGTCGTTTTTGGTTGAGACTGGTAAATCCGGAAAATTGCGGATTTGGGTTAAGGGTCAATAGCGGCAATGTGGACAACACGTAAAAAGTTGCACACGATATGTTCCGGTGGAGCGTGAATCAAAAAACGGTCAAGAGCAGTCGGTTTCTTGTATTGGCGCTGACGTTAGGAAGTGCCGCACCCTTTAAAAAAACTGCGCTTTGCGAGTTGGGTTGCCGTATCTGTGTCGGCCTCGTCAGTTTCGATCAACTCCCACCCTGCTGAAAGAGTGTTGTCAAAAATGGCTGTCAACCAGACATCAGGTATCGATTTGTCAATTTCGCCGTTGTGCTTTGCTTGCGCAAATAGATAACCCATGTCTCGCTGCGTCTGTCTTTCAATTTCCAAAACTTCTTCATCGTCTTCGATGAATGACCAAAGGCGAATCAAGAAATTGAAGCGGTCCGCCATTGGCATTGCAATATCGAAAATCTTCTCGATTGCCGCCTTTCCAGTGAGGTTTGCATATGGAGAGAGGGCCGAACTTAGGTTCTCATAACAACTGAATGCCAATTTTTTAACAAGCGCTTCCCGCGAGTTGAAATGACGATAAAGCGTTGCTCGACCTATCCCGGCAGCGTCGGCGATCTCGAGCATACTCGCACTGCGGTTGGTTAACAAAACTCTGATGCCAGCTTCGAGAATTGCTTCTTCGGACCTGACGATGCGTTTATCTATTTTTCGAGACATATCTGTTTCATATCTTGTATTAGTGCTATAAGACATATATGTCTCACATCGTCAACGCAACTACCAATGCTCCATTCATCGAATGCAAGGACATGGCAAAGAACCCGGTGATAGAAACGGATCAGGAATTGGTCCTATCCCCAAAAGATACTCCAGAACACTTGGTCGAGGAGGAAGCGATTTCGGGACGTAAGTGGCCGTGGGTGCTGGCATCCCTCGTCCTTTTGGGTTTCGTACTTACTATATTGAGCCAATTGGAAGACACAGCTGATGTCGATGAATCAACTGTTCCACCGTCACTTCAGATCGTTTCCGTCAAGCAGGTTTCTGCGAGTACCGAGAAGGCCGAAGTTCGATCCTATTCGGAAGTGCGCCCCAGATGGTCAGCTGAGCTGAGCGCTTCGGTTTCTGGAAAGATCGTAAGACTGCACGAGCGCGCTTTGGCCGGCGAGCCGGTCAAAGCGGGCGATTTGCTAATCGAAATCGAAAATAGTCGTATCTCCGCGGAATTCGCAGCCGCAGAACTGATGCTGAAGGAATCGAAACTCGGACTGCTTAAAGCCGAAAATGCAACATTGCTTGCCCGAAAGGACTTCGAGCGAAATCGTCAAAAACCGCCCAATGATCTGGCGCTGAAAGTTCCTCAGTTGGAAATAGCCGAAAGCACCGTGCTTTCGGCAGAAGCCCGAGTGAAGGCGTCTAGGAAGCAACTTGAGGATACAAGGATTGTCGCGCCGTTTGATGCTTACGTTGCGGAACGCCATGTTAGTCCCGGGCAGACGGTGAATCCAGGCGACCGGTTGTTGAAGCTTGTGGACCGGTCTGCATATGAGCTGATTGCTGAACTTGGACAAAGAGACTGGGCACTGCTCCAGCGACCACTCGAAAATCGAACCGCCCGCATACTGAATCAAGACGGCGAAGAAGTCGGCGAAGCTAAGGTCAGACGCGGCGGCGGATTTCTTGATGAACAAACTAGGCAGTACAAACTGTTCCTGGAGATCAAAGAGCCGAACCAAAAGACAATCCTGTCAGGAGATTTCGTCTCAGTAATTCTGGAAGGTGTGGAAATAGAAAATAGCGTGGACATTCCATCCTCGGCTCTGACTCAGGATGGCTACGTCTGGTATCTGAACAAAGATAACCGGCTGCAGCGGTACGAGCCAAGAGTGTTCTTTCGGCGTCATGACCGGGTGATAGTTTCTCCGCCGGTAGACCTTGCCGAGTTGCGTGTCGCCACAATTCCGCTGGCCTCTTTTCTGCCCGGACAACAGGTCAAACCAAATATCGTGGGCGAATGAGCCATGCGATATCTGACCCGTTGGTTTATCCACAATCCGGTTGCCGCAAATCTTTCGATGGCTTTGATCCTGTTTCTCGGGGTCATGACAGCACTCACCATCCGAATTGAAGGATTTCCTCGAATTCCGCCTGAGAGCATCACGATCTCTACGACCTATCCTAATGCATCAACTGCTCAGGTTGATGAATTGGTCACGCAAAAGCTTGAAAAGGCATTGGAGGGTTTGGCGGGCGTTCGCAGCATTTCTTCGCAGTCTAGCGACGAGTACTCTGTCATCACGGTGCGCAAGGCTGGTGGCAAAAATCTACAGGAATTGCTCGACAAAGTCCGTATACGAATTGAAGGAACTTCGGACCTGCCGACAGGAATGAGACAACCCGTCATTCAGGATACGGGATACGATTTTCCGGCACTGTACGTTAATTTGAGCGGCGACACGGATCCGCTAACACTACAAAGGCTGGCGGAACGTTTGAGGGAGGAACTTCTCGCTCAACCGGAAATCTCTCGCATGAACGTTTGGGGCCTGTTCGAGCGCGAACTGAGCATCAGTGTCGAACCCCAGAAACTGCAAAGATTCAATCTCACCGTAAATGGTGTTGTAGAAAGAATTCGGGCAAGCTCCCTTAGTTTCCGGTCCGGGACTCTTCGAACTGGTGGAGGTACCATCAGGCTGCGAGCCGACAATCGGGCCAAGTTCGTTACGGAATACAAAAACACTCCGATTATCGAAAACAGCGATGGAACATCCATCAAGCTCGGAGACCTGGCGTCCGTCAAAGACACCTTTAAAGAGGGCGAGTATCAGTTTCGTTTCAATGGCGTGCCCACTGCGGGCATGGAGGTTTTGATTGGCCAAAAGGACAACATCCTGGAAGTCTCAGAGGCAGTCCACGATGTTGTCCGTTCATTCGAACAGCAGCTCCCCTCAAACATCGAAGTAACTATTTGGGGTGACAGTTCGAACTACATCGCAGACCGTTTGAACATGTTGGGCTCCAACGGATTTCAGGGGCTTTTGCTGGTCATACTTGTACTGTCCATGTTTTTGAATGTTCGATTGGCATTCTGGGTGGCACTGGGAATTCCGATTTCCGTCATGGGTGCATTGGCCGTAGCGGGTTCGAAATGGATTGATTACTCACTGAACGACGTCACGACGTTCGGTTTGATCATCGTCTTGGGAATTCTGGTCGACGATGCTGTCGTCGTTGGAGAAAGCGTTTTCGAGGAACGTCGTACCAACAACTCCCAACCACTTGAGAGCACAGAACAAGGGGTAGAGAAAGTGGCCGTGGCAACGGTGTTTGGTGTTCTGACGACCATTGCCGCCTTTTTCCCAATGCTCCTTTTGGACAATCCTCTCGGCAAAGTTCTGGCAGGGTTTTCGGGGATTGTCATACTGGCGCTCGTATTTTCGTTGATAGAAAGCAAATTGATACTGCCCGCGCATCTTGCGCACACAAACATTGATGCAGCACCAAGGTACCTGTTGTCCCGAATGTGGGCGAGAATACAAACCTCCTGCAGAAATTGGCTCAGTCGGGTTCGAAACCGCTTTTATGCTCCCATGCTCAGGAGTTCACTTCGGCACAGATATGCAACACTTATTCTATTCATTGCGATTGGTGTTTTCGGTCTGGGGCTAACGGCGTTTGGCAAAATCAAGACCGTATTCTTCCCCGATGTACCTGGTCAAATCATCACCATAGACCTTGAGATGGACGCACGTGCACCATTCCAACTGACCAAGAATAATCTTGAGCGCATTCAGGCTATTGGAAAGCAACTCAGCAGCGATCTTAAGGTCAGGCACTCTCTGCAGACAGAGCCCGTGCGGTCTATGTTTCTTATCATTACAGATCCGAGTTCCGCGCAGCTATATGCCGAACTGACTCCCGTCCCAGACCGACCCGGACTGGGCATATGGGATATTCTTTATGAATGGCAATGGAATACCGGTCGGATTGAGGGCTCCACCAGACTTCAATTCAGCGCCTATGATGAACTTGGTGGAGGGTTCCAGATCAGGCTGTTTTCCAAGGATGCAGATCTGCTCAAAAGGGCAAGTGAAGAGCTTCGCTCATTTCTTGGTCGAATCAACGGAGTGAGCAACATTCGCGACACTCTGGCAGCTGGACAACCCGAGCTCGAAATCAGCGTAAAGCCGCAAGCTCGCAATTTGGGATTTGATACGGCAACACTTGCCTCCCAAATCGGGAATGCCTTTGGCGGTGCCGAGGTTCAGAAGATCAGGCGCACTGGAAACGAAGTTAGGGTCGTCGTTCAAAATCCACTAACTGCACGGGATACCATCGACGACCTGAACAAGACTTGGCTCCGCAGCAAGAGCGGGCAATGGATCCCCTTTCAGTCCGTTGCTGAAGTGCGCGGCAATTATGTTTCCGGCTATGTTCATCGGCAGAATGGCAAGCGCGTGAACACATTGGCAGCATCGATCAATCGCGGGATCGTCGCCCCGGAAGAAGTATGGCAATCCGTCAAAGAAGATCTTTCTCCATTGCTGGCGCAAAAGTATCCGAGCGTGCATCTGGAGCCCGCGGGAGAACTCGAGGAGATCGGCGAGATACAAGGAGGAATGTTGCAAGCGCTGCTGTTGGCCGCAGTGTTGATTTATATCCTGATGGCAGTGCCGCTGAAATCCTATTGGCAACCTTTGATCATTTTGGCCATTGTCCCGTTTGGCTTCATTGGCGCAGCATTCGGTCACCTGTTAATGGGGTTGCCGCTGTCAGTTCTTTCCTTCTTTGGCATGCTGGCACTTTCTGGCGTGGTTATAAACGACAGCCTTGTACTGATCACCCGTTACAATCAGGCACGCGATAGCGGCTTGTCGGTGTCAGACGCCTTGCATGATGCCGGCATGGGAAGGTTCAGAGCGATCTTCCTCACCACTGTGACCACCGTAATTGGTCTGTCACCACTCCTTCTCGAAACTTCCGAACAGGCCCAGTACCTCATTCCGGCGGCAGTTTCTCTGGCATTTGGAGAACTATTTGCGACCGCGTTGATGCTGATCCTTGTACCTGTTCTTATTGCTATCACCGAAGACGTGAAATCAATCAGCCAGCCTGCAACAAGAAAAGTCCATGTCAGTGTTTGAGGGGAAGCGACTCACGATTAAATCCTTGCTTGGAAAATACTTTTCCAGGATCAGTATTACTTGGCTTCTTACACTTGCGGAAACTGCTCTTTCGATCCTAACACCGCTATTCATCGGTTTTGCGATTGATGGACTTTTGGAGAAGGAACTGGCCGACTTCTACTGGCTTGGGGCCGTCTTGGGTGTCTTGATTCTACTAAGCGTGGCCAGACGTATATACGATACACGGATTTATGGGACTATCCGTGTTGAATTTGGCGAGGAACTCATATCAAGATCTTCCAGAAAGTCCGTATCCACACAGAATGCTCAATTGGGAATGTCCCGCGAACTGGTGGATTTTCTCGAAGAACAGGTACCGGCTTTGATGAACTCAATTGTTCAATTGGCCATATCGTTTCTTGTTCTTTTTTTCTTTCACCCTAGCCTCGCATATGCTGCGATGGTTGCAGCGGGAGCAATGATCGGCATCTACGCTGTTTTTCATCGCAGGTTTTTTCGCCTCAACGCTGAATATAACCAGCAAACAGAGTTGCAGGTTTCAGTGCTTGAGGAAAAATCCAAAGGCAGCATTCTATCTCACTTGAACCTACTTCGCGAAGCAGAAGTCAAACTCTCCGACAATGAAGCACTTGTTTATGGGGCGATCTTCGCCGTTCTGTTAGCATTTCTGCTCTTTAATCTCTGGTTCACTGCCACAAATTTAGCAATCACAGCTGGAGCTATTTTCTCCATCGTCAGCTATTCGTGGGAGTTTGTAGAAGCCGCACTGGTATTACCCATGACCATGCAGGGATGGTCGAGGTTGTCGGAAATCATGAAGAGGATTAACTCGGGTAACGAGATACAATAGCGCAAGTGCCCTACAACAGTTCCATGCAAGCCCTTGCTCCAGTTGTTCCCCGCATCACTCTCATTCTTGATACACACGAACCAAGGATGCGGATGAACCGCAAACCTGGTGCGAACAAATGAGATTCGCAAGTACCGATAATGGCTCGAGGCGGAAATCTGCTTGTGTAACCACCAATCGCAGCTCAACGAAAAATTCCGATTTCTCAATTTGATCGTTTCAGTGGAACCTGCAACGCGTGAGGCCGCTTTTCGACGCTTGTAATGAACGTGCCGTCGACCGGGCGGGCACCGAAGTAAAGCTTGTCGTCCTGGACCGCTAAGACTTCGAATTCAACTGTCGGATCGTTGGGCTTGAGGCCAATGACACTGCAACCGGTCACATGAACATTCTGGGTTGTACCAACTTCCCATTTTGCCGCCCCACATGTGCCAGCGGGCGCGGAATTCAGGAACCGCGCAAAACCATCGGCAATTGGTGTGAAGCGCACATATTCATCGACTTTCAGATCGGCGTTAATCGCACCAACTGTGACGTCACTTTCTCCGACTTTCGTGACGCTGCCTGCAAACCCCAATACTTGCAGTGGGACATCGCAACCAGGACCGGCATAGGTTGTGAAATCCGCCACTATGCGCCCATCTTTCATTTCGATTTTGCGCGTTAGCCACCACTCAGTGACTTTCCCATCCTGTCCGACCTGTGGTCGAACCTCGCACGAGATGGATTCCCAATTGCCGTTTAACTCTGAAAGATCGGCGGCCAAGGTCGGAGCTGAGCAGAGTGAGGTCGGGATTGTTAGGGCAATGGCTGATTTGAAAAAGGTCTTCAGTGAGACGATCATGACGGGCTCCTTTGGTTATGTGGTTGACCAAAGGCTAGCTTTCGACAGATGATTCGGATATCCTAAATATAGAAATATGTATTTTCGGAAAATACGAATGTACGGATATTTGAAGCACTTAGCGAACTTCGCCCATGTGGTTGAGGCGGGGTCCATCACGGGCGCGGCTAACAAATTGGGGTACAGCCCATCAACGCTGAGTGAATCGGTGAAAGTATTGGAAACCTATTTCAGGGAGCCTTTGTTGGAACGCAGACAGCGTGGAGTTTTCCCTACGAGCAAAGGCAGTACGATCTATGAAGACTGTCAGGTCATTGTGCAGTCTTATAATCGCGCTGTTCAGTCATCGACAACGGACCTGTCGGGAAGTGTCAAAGTCAGCATGCCTTCCGAGTTTCTGGTCAGCTTTGGAGCATTGTTGATCAAGCGGCTGCGAGATGTAGCGCCGGACATTCAACTTGTTTTGGCGGCGGAGGACCAGGTTCTCGATTACACCAAATATGCGAGAGACCTTTACGTTCGAGTGGGTAAAGAGCATCAGCAACCTGTGGGGCTGAAGATGCTTCAATCAATGCCCGAAGGTGTGGTTTTGATTGGCGCGAGCGGATTGTTGCGGAACCATGACATCGACGATCCCGATCAGATAAAATCTCTGACCTACTTGGCTGGTTTGAGTTCAAAGCGAGAGCAAGTCCTGAGGCTTTCAAATCCTGATCGCGAAATCACCTTCCAAGACACGATTCAGGTTGGTTCAACAGATGCCCGTATTGTTTTGATGAGACAAAAGGTGGGTATCACAGCTTGTCTTAGGTCGACGGTGGGTGGAGAGATTCAAGAAGGCGACCTGGTTCCACTGCTATCAAAGCAATTCGGCTTTCCGATGCAGGTCATGATCGGGTCGCCGCACAAAAACCCGAGTGCGCCAAGTCGCCTCGTTGCTGAAGTGTTCAGGGAAATCCACGCATCCTGCTAGTCGGACGTGAATGCTGAGCAGACCTTTGAGACGTTCCACATTCTTCGGGCAATGACCGCTTAGGGATTGTTTAGCGCAACTTGGAAGGAAAGTTGGAAAGTCCGTGCGCGAAGGCCTTTGTGCAGTAGGCTAGTAGTGCTTTCATCCATGAAAAGCATCGAGCCTTCCTGCAAACTGGCGATCAAAACCGAGCCCTCTCGCGCCTCTTAATCATCTATCGCCCAGTTTGACACTGCTATCATGTTGGGCGTTCAACCGATACTACACTCAGTGGAGCGCAACAAAGCCACAAACGCACACTAACACCGGCAGCAACTTAAATTCCTTTTTCGTTTGGTGGCACCAACTTCATGCTGCGGGCAATTGCTGAGTTGCACAATGAATACCGCCACCTATCTCGCCAAGGGGATCCACATTCAGTGTCACCACCTCACGCCCGGGATAGTGATTTCCCAGTGCGCGAACCGCGATAGCATCGGCATCTTTGTCACCGAAATGGGCAGCAATCACACCCCCATTGCAAGCATAATAGTTTGCATAGGACGCTACGAAATCAACACTGTTAATCCGCCGGAAAGATGGCTCTGGAATGACTTCAACGCTCAGTTCAGCGGAAACCAGTCGGTCGTGCGTATCGACCGCTGCAACGTGAAACGGATCACTGAAGTCTGGTTTGTCCGGTAAGTTAATCAACACGCGACCGGGTCCAGTAAACCTAGCGAGACTATCGATATGATAATCTGTGATGTCCTCACCCAATACACCAGATGACCAAATCATCCGCTCGGCACCATAGGCCTTCAGCAGACGGTGCTCGATTTCAGCACGAGAAAGACCTGGATTGCGGTTTGTGTTCACCCATGAGCTTTCATGAGCCAGCAACAACTCATGACCATCGTGTTCAACACCACCGGCTTCACCGACAACGCCGCTTGAAACCATCTTCAACCCAAGTCTTCCTGCGATCCGCCTAGCGATCAATCCATCCCTTTTGTGGATCTGTTTTTCTCCCCAACCATTGAACTGAATGTGGCTGACAACTCTTTGGTTATCCAGCGTTTTGGCGAATAATGGGCCGGCGTCTCGGCACCAAAGATCTTCGGTTGGAACGTCCCAAAGTTGGACATTGGAAGTCAAAAATTTGCGGGCTCGTCTGTGATCTGATTCAGCCGCTAACATGACTACAGGCTCGAACTCGGAAATAGTGTTCGCAATATCCGCAATCGTTTTCTGCAATCTATCGAGAAAGACGTGATCAGGATACACCTTTCGGTTCACAGGCCATTGCATGAATGTGAGCTCATGCGGGTCTTCTTCAGGCGGCACTGAAACAACAGGCAGTTCGTTGGCATGCAGTGTTTCGTTCATCCAGCCATACACTCCCAACGCAGTCACGGCCTTTAGGATATCCCGTCTTTTCATCACATGATCCAATCGCCCACCCCGAAAAGAATATCAGAACAGTCAACAATCGCGAAAGCTCAAGCCGGTAGCAACTTGGTCGTTTGCAGACCTTGGATTTGATCGTGAAGGGCGCAACAAAGGGCTCGCAGCAGAAATTGACATTGCCTAGCTTCCAATAAAAGATATCGTTTTTGGTGGCACAGGCGAAATCCGCAAAAATTGCGGATTTGGGAATTGCAAAGCGACATAATGTCGTTTTTGGTTGAGGCTGGTAAGTCCAACAGAATGTCGGATTTGGGTTGAGGGCAATGGCAAGTGTGCGGACAAATTACCGGCAGAGCCTTATTCGAATTGTTCCAATTTCAACATGAGCTTGCCTAAATCGCGTTGTTTGCAAATTATCAAAACTAACCACTGAACTTTCTCAAATAATTTTGCTCAACTCGGCTATGTGATCCGGGCGAATCCCACAGCAGCCCCCCACAAGTTGCACCTTTCTATCAAGCCAACTTCGCCCGGCCAACGCAAAATCCTTTGGACTAATGGTTCCATCAAAGATCCATTTATCATCTACGAATTCACCTGAATGGGCGTATACTCCCACCAGACCATTCCAGCTTTGCTCTAAAATATCGAGACACGCCCCAATGTCACGCACATCCGTGTGCATGATACTGAGTAACGGAACTCCTTTACCGTTTAGTGCGGCGATTGCGTCAACAAGTGGTCGGCTTGCTTCGCCGTAAACTTTGCCTGTTGCATCCGTTTCACCTGCTTGCAAGCACATGTTTCCCTCAAAATCGGGCGCGCACGAAAGACCCACCCAGACCGGTAGACCACTTGTAACTGCGCCATCCAGCACCGCCAACATTCGGGGAACTTCAATCATCATTTCAAGCATGATGAGGTCGGCACCCGCATCCCTCATGATAGCAGCCTGTTCCGCCGCGCCCTCTTTAAGTTCCACAAGTGACGGCAGACGTCCGGAAAAGGACCAGTGTGACATTCCGCCAGCGACCAGCACATCCTCTTCACCAATGACATTTCTTGCCTCGCCGGCTAATTCAACAGCACGGCGATTGTAGTCGGGGAACAGCTCAGGAACCCCAGCATCCTGCAGCAGGTTGCGTGAAGTCGCGAACGTATTGGAAATCACGATCTGAGCCCCGTGGCGGATATAGTCTTCGTGAATACCCCTTACGATATCCGGATGGCTCAAAGTGCCGCCACCATTCCAGGCATTTTCGAGTTGCGGGACTCCACGGCGTTCCACTTCGGTGCCGGTGCCGCCATCAATCATGATCTGTTCGCCATTTTTCATACGGCGAAGGAGCTCTTCGTAGCGAGACAGTTTCCGCACTCTTCCGTTTTCCCAAGCCCGCATTAGCGGCTTTGAAACTGTTGGTTTTTGACAGCGTCAGATGATTTGGTCTTTGTGTACATAGAGCACAATCGCACTCAGAACGCCGAGCACAACAGCCGGTAAGGCAGATGGCCCAAGCACTAACAGGTGCGCCAAAACCGCACCAATCATGGTGCAAACGAGCAATGCTGCGCCAATCGCCTGTTTTCCGGCTACGAACAAGAGAACCGCTGAGCCGACCTCAATGAGACCGGTTACATAGCGAAACCATTGGCCAGCCCCGAGTTTTTCAAATGTTTCGACCATCATCTCGGCTCCGGCCAGTTTGGCCAAGCCTGCCGCAAGAAAGGCGATGGCAAGCAACACCTTCACTGCCAGCAAGCCATATTTTTTCAGGATTCCATTCACGATTGTCTCCAAATTTGATTGATGGCGCTATTAGGCCCGCCCTGATTCCTTCAGGACATCTTTGGCGAGCGTTTCCTTATCTTCCAAACCGGAAATGACCTTTTCAAAGGTCGAATTCACCAGTTTGATGCGCATCGGTTTTGGTTTGCTTCCTGCCAGAAATGTGCCTGATGGGTTGTTGCCGAACGCAGCGTTGTACAAACGATCCGCTCCCTTTTCCGGTGAGGAGAAAAACAGGTTGCGCAACGGGATCAACCATTTTGGCATGCCAGGACCATTGGTCATTTTGGTTTTGATCGCACCCGGCGCAACACTGGTGATCGATACGTTCGCCCATTCGGGCGCCTTAGCCGCAAACGCCATGGCTGCCGTCATCGCGGTTTTGGACACTACGTAAGAACCGAAAAGCTTGGTAATTTTCTTTGGAGACAGCAGCACATCGAAATCAATGGTCTTTGCATTCACTACCGGGTCCGTAGATGTATTGACAACAGCAGGATTGGCAGATTTGTCCAGCATTGGCTTTAAGCCCAATGTCAGCAGCAAAGGTGCCAGCGTATTGACCTCATAGTGCATCTCGTTCTTCTGCGGAGACCAGCTCAGATCGCCTAACAAAACACCAGCGTTGTTAAACAGGATATCGACCTTGTCCCAGTCCGTTTGGACTTGTTCAATAACCGTTTGAATGTCTGACTGGTTCGCGAGATCAGCTGAAAAGAAATCCACCTGTGATGGAGAAATCGCGTCGCGCAATTCATGCAGCCGATCTTCTGACCTTGCAATGACGCCTACCTTGTGACCTTCACCAACCAGTTTTCTGGTGAGCGCCAGACCAATTCCCGAATGGCCGCCCGTAATGATGATATTTCGAGTCTTCATTGTCGAACAACGCCAGTTTATGTAAGTTGACTTTATCCACTATCTTTAATTAAGTGGACATAGTCAACCATAAGAAAACCGATGGCAGATATTGAACTCGCTCTCCTGATAGATCGTCTCATGCGGAAAATTCATTTTAGCCTTCAGCCGAGAGCATCGAAGATAGACAGAGAGAATATCGGTCCGGGAGGTGGAATAATTCTGCTGACACTCGCGGATATGCAATTTTGTGGCATGCAGGAACTCACGGATCGCGTTGCTCGCGATAAGTCTCAGATGTCACGTACAATCCGGTCCTTGGAAGCAAAAGGCTTGGTTCAACGACAGGCATCTAAAGATGATGCCCGCGTCAACTTGGTATCTGTCACGACCAGAGGGAATAAGGTCGTTGAGGAATTGAGACAGGCTCTTGCAGAGACCATTAATGATGTTCTTCAGCCGATGACCACACAGGAAAAGCAACAACTCAAGATTCTCATGAAGCGCGCGGTACAACACATTGATTAGTATGTGAAAATCAGCATTAGGCGCTGAACCATCCACCGTTCTGAACTGTCCTGACTTTGACTGTGTCCAATTAGTCTGAAAAGCGCTCGTAGCAGTCGTTCGTCAGGTCTTAACCGACAGCCCGTGTGGGTCTGAAGCGACCCATGTCATCTGTATAAAACTTAACGTCTGCAGTGCGGACTTTTGAGACCTCTGCCAGTTGTCGCGATACGAACAGCCCAACACTCATAATCAGCTAAGCTAAGCAATCATCGCGCTTGCCGCGTATCAATTCATAGGTTGACGGTACATCGGTGCTTTAGATCGCGTGTACCACCCAAAAAACCAAATGGTTACTAGAATTTTTGCTTTACGCAATTCATCTTTCCATCAGTCAGTTCCTTGCATATCCAAACATCACCGGGCTTTTTCCCCAACCCGCCAATTCCAAGGCTTTCAAAGCTCTTACAAACAAAATCTTCACTTTGATTAACACAAAGATGGTTCTTCCCGGCAAATGCATTAGCCCGACTCTTTCCAATTACGCTCATGATTTTTTCCAGACATGGGCAGTTCTCGGGACTAACACAAACGCAATCTTTTATTTCTTTTGCTGTACTAGGCGTTGTGTTGAAGCCAACTAAAAGGAAAACAGAAAAAAAACAGACACTTAAAAATTTCATTTTTATGAACTCCTCGCTGTACATGGAAAATTTACGTGAAATTTGAAGCTTAGACAATAGCCATTTTCTTATCGGTGATTTCGGCGTCCAACAGGTGCGTTCGTCATGTCTTTTGCAATACCTATCTGAAGCCGAGCAAACAAAGAAATTCAGATTGGCAACAATTCCGGTGAGAAATGGTCGTCGCCAATTGACAGCCGCACGGTTGTGGATGTTGACAAAATGGGCTCGAAGTGTGAGTTCGCCCATTGATCTGAGCTATGCTGTCGAATGTTGGCATTTCGCCGATGATGCGGCGTGGAGGGTCGGTTTGGAGAACCGTTATGTATACTCCCAACCTTCCTGTTGTAATACCATCGCGCCGGGCATGGAACCGAGGACGGATCGTCGGTCAGAAGCGGCCACTTGAGCCGAAGCATGTTTGGGCCATTCGCGTTCGCCTTGAGCTTGCTGATTGCAGGCGTGATTTGGCCCTATTCAACATGGCTGCGGACAGCAAACTTCGTGGTTGTGATTTGGTTCGTTTGATGGTCAAGGACGTTTTTGCAGCTGGACACATCGACGTTTTTGCCGCGGGCCACATCAAAGAGCGAACTTCAATCCTTCAATCAAAAAACCAGCCAACCGGTTCAGTTTGAGATTACGGAAGGAACAAGGAAATCGTTAAGTGATTGGCTGAACGATCCAGCCATGGCCGGATCTGAGTTTCTTTGGCCAGGACGCTTCCATGATCCAGATCATATTTCGACGCGCCAATACGCGCGACTTGCCAAAGACTGGGTCGCATCAATTGGCTTGGAGCCAAACGCCTTCTCGCGGTCTTGGAACAAAGGCTGGATAGCCGTGAGTGGATTATGGGCGACGAATACACGATCGCCGACATTGCCATTTTTCCTTGGCTACGAGGTGCAAAACACTTCTACAAGGCCGAAGATGAGCTGGGTATGAACTCCCTGCCACACACAATGTTCTGGCTGGATCGTTGCATAGCCCGCCCTGCGAGTGAGAGAGGTTTATCGCAGCCACCCATGGAAAACTGAGTTGGCTGTCGGTGAAGCACAAAAGCTCGTGATCGCACAAAAGGAGGGTGCGCTTGCGGTGGCAGTCATCAAGGGAAAGACGCTGTTCAAATTCAGTCTCTTCACACAGCCTGTCACCGGCGTCCCGATATCTTTCTCATGGCGGAATCGAACTGGCTCTCTGTAAGTTCCGGGTTCGACTTCCGAAAGCAACTCAGCAACAGATCTCTTGTGGCGGCTCGCTGAGCATCGCTGATTTCCTGGCCACGCTTCAGGCCGGTGCTACGGAAACAAGATCTCATGGTAGATGGTCCGACACTCAATTGATTCATGACCTGTATCATCGTTGCTCTGTCGGGACGCTGTTGGGCGTAAGCCACGGCGCTGCTTACCAAAAGCA
>JBCCGR010000015.1:0-85705 GCA_039029195.1 Pseudomonadota bacterium | reverse complement strand
GCGTTCGAGGCCTCGAATACTACACCGGCCCCGTTTTCGAATGCGAATTGACCTTCCCGGTGACCAATGAAAAGGGTGAAACCGTGCAGTTCGGCTCGGTTGCTGGCGGCGGTCGCTATGACGGTCTGGTCAAGCGTTTTACCGGGCAGGACATTCCGGCGACCGGCTTTTCAATTGGCGTTTCCCGTCTCATGACTGCCTTGAAAAACCTTGGCAAACTGGAAGACAGTGACGTCCAGCTGCCGGTCATCGTCTGTGTGATGGACCGCGATGCGGAGAGCCTTGCCGGTTATCAAAAGATGGTGCAGCAGCTTCGAAACGCAGGCATTCGTGCCGAAATGTACCAGGGCAATCCCAAACAGTTCGGTAAGCAGTTGCAATACGCTGACCGGCGCGGCGCTGGTATTGCGATCATTCAGGGCTCTGACGAGCGTGAGAACGGGCAGGTCCAGATCAAGGACCTGATCGAGGGACGACGCCAGGCCGAAGCGCTTGAAAACAATGCAGAATGGCGCGAGCAACGCCCGGGGCAGTTTGCCGTTTCCGCCGACGATCTGGTGCAGGAAGTGCAAAAGCTGATTGATGCCCAAAGCGGCGAGACGGGATAGCCCGCGATGCGATCAAGCCTGACCGTCTGGCTGGAACGCCTGCTAATCGTTATTCCGCCCTTCAGGGGCGGAATCCAGAGCGGCACGCAAAAGGCTTCGAAATATCAAACGGATTCCGCCCCTGAAGGGCGGAATGACGGCATGGGTTCACGGGGAGCGATCGCCTGGATTTTCCGCGAAGAATGGCAGCCATGGGCAGGCGTGGAGTCATGCCGCAAATGAGCATGAACGATAAATCCTTGCTTGATGTGCTCAAGGCGAGCGGGTGCGAGATGCCGGAGATCGGCATCCTGCAACCTGCTGATCCGTTTCTGGAAATTGCCGGTGAGGACCTGCGTCGTCGCATTTTCATCACCGAGAATCCGGCGGGTGAACCGCTGTGCCTGAGGCCGGAATTCACCATTCCCGTTTGCCTGCACCATCTGGCGACCAACGCTTCAACCCCGCGTCGCTACGCCTATGGCGGAACCGTGTTTCGCCGCAGAAGGGCGGGTTCGCCGGAGTTTCCGCAGATTGGTCTGGAGGACCTGGGACGGACTGACACAAACGAAGCAGATGCCGATTGCATCGCGGATCTGATGGCAACGCTCGACACCGCGGGACGCAAGAACACCAAATTAGTGCTGGGTGATCGGAGCCTGTTCGCCGCGCTGCTTTCCGGGCTTGGTCTACCGCCAGGCTGGCAGGAACGGCTGTTGCGGCTCTTTGGTGAGGCGGACCAGAAGCAGGCAGCAATCGACAAGCTGAGCGCTCCAATTGAATCGCCCGAGGCGCGGGGCGAAGAGCCTGCGTTCGATGAGCTGGTTGAGCAGGTGACTCAACGCCTTGATAAAACAGGTCTTTTACACTCCGGCGGTCGCACTGCCGAAGAAATCGCACGCCGCATGATCAATAAAATGCGGCTTGAGCGCTTTCGCCTTGCCCCGTCGGACGCCGACATTCTTCGCCATTATCTTGAACTCGACGTGCCGCTTGTGGAGGCGGGAGAAGCCCTTCGGGGATTTGAAGACCGCTCCGGCCTGCAAATGGGGGAGTCGGTCGCAGCTTTCGCTCAACTTGTTGAAAAACTTGGAGAACGCGGGCTTGATCTCGGCGCAGCGCGGTTTCGCGGCGGCTTTGGACGCAATCTCGACTACTATACGGGCGTGCTGTTTGAGGCCTATGGCGACGATGAGCGCGCTCCGCTTGCCGGCGGCGGTCGGTACGACCGTTTGCTCTCACTGCTGGGTGCACCGCTTTCGGTGCCGGCGGTCGGCTTCTCGATCTGGCTTGATCGGTTGGGAGAAGGCGAATGACCGTTACGCTGGCGCTTCCCTCAAAAGGGCGATTGAAAGGGCAGGCCATCGAAGTCTTTGAAAAGGCTGGCTTTCCGGTCGTCACATCCGATGATTCCCGCACCTACCACGGCCAACTTGGAAATTGCGAGAGCGTTGATATCAAGTTCTTGTCGGCCTCCGAGATCGCGAGAGAACTCGCCAAGGGTACGGTTCATCTCGGGGTTACAGGCGAAGATCTGGTGAGAGAAAACATCGCCGACTGGTCGTCAAAACTGGCGCTCAAGGCAAAACTTGGCTTTGGCGGCGCGGATGTGGTGGTCGGCGTGCCCGATGCCTGGATCGACGTCACTTCCATGTCCGATCTCAATGATGTTGCTGCAGAATTTCGCTCGCGGCACGGGCGGCGCTTGCGGGTGGCGACCAAATACTGGACCCTGACCCAGCAGCATTTTGCCGAGCATGGGGTGGCGCTCTATCGCATCGTGGAAAGCCTTGGCGCGACCGAAGGGGCACCGGCATCAGGTGCTGCCGATCTCATCGTCGACATCACGTCCACCGGATCGACCCTGCGCGCAAACGGGCTCAAAATTCTTGAAGAGCATGGCGTCATTCTGGAATCACAGGCCAATCTGGTGGAAAGCCTGACCGCAGATCGAGGCGCCGAAGATCAAGCCGAAATTGATCGGATTTGCTCAAACTTCATTTGAGTTCCAGTAAATCTTCGGCCGATTCCTGCGGCAAAATTGCGGAAACCGACGGCCAATCACGGGCAATCTTGCGGCAGAAACATGGCCCTTTCGCCGCTTCGCGAATGGGACGGGGATAAGTCTGTGCGGAGAAATTCGGGTTCAGCTTGGCGATTGCCGTCGCAAATGAACCGAGCGCGATCTGTCCAATATGCTTGATGATGGTCTGCACAGAAAATGCACTTTCTCATTTCACACATACTGCATTATGGTCTTGGCGCAGACCGCAATGCCTGAAGTTTTCCCATGCATCCAAATCCTTCATTCCGTCAGGAGACGGAGCAGCAACACATTGAATTTGCAAAAGAACGCGGGTTCGGCACGCTGATCGTCAACGCTGGCGAACACCCGCTGGCATCCCATGTTCCGTTCATACTGAAGGAAGATGTCGCGGAATTCCATCTGGTGCGGTCGAACCCCATTGTACGCCTCCTGAAATCGCCGGTTGCCGCGATGATCGCAGTCACGGGTCCGGATGCATACATTTCGCCAGACTGGTACGGTGTCGACAATCAGGTGCCGACCTGGAACTACGTGGCCGTTCATGTTCGGGGTACGCTCAGCCTGCGACCCTCTGAGGAACTTCAACCTCATCTTATTGAATTATCAAAGGAATTTGAGAGGCGGCTGAACAAGGTGCCGTGGAAAATTGACAAGATGGATGCCGAACCCTTGGCTCGGCTGATGCGTATAATCGTTCCGGCCCGGCTGGAAATTGACTCCGTTGAGGGGACCTGGAAGCTCAATCAGAACAAGGATGAAAGTGCGCGCCAGGGCGCCATTGAGGGGCTGGAGCATTCCGGTGTTGGATCAGAGATCGCGATGCTCCGCAATCTGATGAAGCGAATTACCGAATAGAAATCAAAGTTTTGCGCCACAATTTCATCCTTCTTCTTCGCTTCGCCGGAGCGCTGGCTTCGGTCGCAGTTCTGGTGGGGTTCGCTAATCGCTGGCATCCGGCGGCGGATTCATTTGTGCATTTTCGACTTCATCTGGCGCTGGTGCTCCTTGTCGTGTCGGTGCTGGCTTTCGTGCTACGCGACAGGCTGGTTTCGTTGGCCCAACTGGTTGTTGCCATTCTGGGCTTTTCGACTCTTTCGCCAGCATTTCCACCTGTGTTACTCACACAGTTTGCAGCTGATGACCATGTCACGCTGATGCAGTTCAACATCCGGTACAGCAATCGGACGGGTCAGCCGATCATCGACTATATCAAATCGGAAGATGTTGATATCATTACGATTCAGGAGATGCACCCGCTGACCGACAAGGGCCTGCTGCACTGGTTGAGAGAGCATTTTCCGCACCATATCGATTGCAAATCCAGCCGTAGCTTCAATGTTGCGGTGTTTTCCCGCCTGCCATTCGACGGTGATCAGAGTACAGCATGTGAAGGGAAGACAGGCCAGTTTGCCTGGGTGAGACTGCGCAAGGGGAGTTCCGTTTTCACGGTCGCCAACGTTCATCTGTTTTGGCCGTGGCCATATGGTCAGTGGAATGATGTTGACCGGCTGAGCCAAAAGCTCCGGAACCTTACCGGGCCGATAATTCTTGCCGGGGACTTCAATGCGGTACCCTGGAGCAAAACGGTGGAGAGGCTTGCAATGGCGTCAAAAACAGAGGTGATTGCTGGGCTGCGCTTCACCTATTTTCGCTATGTTACCAAGAGGATAGGGATTCTGGGACTGCCGATTGATCATGTGCTGATCCCGAAAGGAGCGAGCGCAAAAGTTCGGCTCGGGCCTGATCTTGGTTCAGACCATCTGCCGGTGATTGCAACAATAGGGCTGCCGCGAAACTGAAGAGCTCACCGGTTTTCTCAGTGCGGCGAACATCGCCACGATTCCAGCCGTTTAACCAATCTTTTCAATTCGGTGATAGGGCAGTGGCGAAACCTCAGCCATAGCAAGGCATCGCCGTTCAACAATGGAGTTCTTTTGGGCAACCATATTTGGATTGGAGTTCATCCTGTTCGGATGTCTCGCCCATGTGGTGCGTGCCACGTTCAACCCGTTTCCGGACAGGATTTCAGACAGCAACACAGTCAATATTCTGTTCTCTTCCGGCTACAGCATGGGCGATCATATCTTCGGCACGGAGTATGATGATCTAACCGGCTACTATCGCCTCGACAGTCTGAAAAACCTGCAACTGTCCGTCTATTTCAGCCTCATCTTCGGCTTTGTATGTGTTCTGGGCATTCCCGGCATTTGGGATCTTTTTGTCGCAGGAAATCAATGGCTTGGCGAGTGGGTGGTGATGCGTCTGGGAGAAGCCGTCGCGGATCCCTGGTCTTTCAGATAGACCTTTCCCGCCGTGTCATCGGGTGACCGCCTCAATGGCCTTTGTGACTTCGCGCACCCGCTCGACATTGTCGGTCGCCACTGATCCATCCCGGTTCCAAAGACTGTTTTCAAACCCAACGCGCACGCGACCCCCCAGCTCGGCAGCCCGCGCCAGACAGTCAGTTTCGCCCGGGCCAAAAGCACAGATCGTCCACGGTGTTTCGGGGTGGCGGGCGAGAATCTTCAAAAAAGGGTCGAGATCTGCTGGCGTGCTGACCTGACCTTTGGTGTAGCGACCAAGAACAAACAGTGTGTCCGGCAAAGGGGTGGGGGTGGTCTGCTCTTCAAATATGGTGAGCAGCCGGGAAAATTGCTCCGCATCGTAAACAATGTGTTGCGGATGGGTGCCCTGCGTCTCGAGTTCCATCAGGAACGCCGCATAAGCAGCATCATCGCAATCGCTGATAAGCTCCGCCAGTGCGATTGAGGCGAAGGCCGGGCGTAGTTCCCTCAACAGCGTGCGCTGTTCTTCCGCTGAGTAGCGACCCACCGCTTCCGTCGTGATTTGCACAACCATGTCCGGAACAGATTGTTGCATCTGGGCGAGCAATGACCGGTAGCGTTCAACATCAAGCACATGCGCATCTGTCTCGTCGCGCACATGGGCGTGAATGGCTCCAGCACCCGCTTCGAAACAGGCGCGAGCGGTCACAACCGTCTCCTCGATTGAGACAGGAATGGCCGGATGATCGGCTTTGGTCCGGCGTGCACCGTTGGGCGCGACCATAATTTGAGGAAAGGGTTTCATCGGTCCATCACATGGTTGATGTGGTCAATCATTGCGTCAGTTTCGGTTGCCGTTAGTGTGCCCATTACCATGTCGACCCGCCAGGTTGCACCGGCTTCAAGGGCGACCACGCGCCCTGCTTCTTTCTCGGTTGTGAAGCCCTCAACACCAGAAGTGGCCGGTGAGACAATGGCGATGGCATTCTTGTCGGGCGTACGGCAGATCCAGCGTAGGGAATGCGCAACCTGATCCGGGCGGAAGCGGATGTAATCAGCCGTGCCGTCAGGCCGTTTTTGCAACGCATGAGCATGGTCCTCATCGTCGCTTTCAAAATCGATGTAGAACACCACCTCCGGATCAAACGCCAGGTCAGGCCTTAGCACATGGTGCTGCGCCGGATCGTCGGCGAGTTCGTCCAGAAACTCCTGATAGCCGGGCAGGGGTGTAACATGAGATGGGATCGATTTGCGCACCCGCACGTGCTCCGCATCATAATGCGCGGTGTAGTGGAGTTCGCCATGGTCCGCCGGAGCGAAATTGGCATGGCCCAGATACATGAGATCGGTTGGCGTGTTCTTGCGGTTTTCGACCTCCAGAGACACATCAATCAGCGCTTCACCAGCTTTCATCGTCACACTGGCGGTGGCCAGATAATGGTGCTGGAACGCCAGAATGTAACGATAGGAGCCGACCACGCTCACTGATCCGGCGGCTTCGTCGATCACCAGCCGGGCGTCGGTGAAAGGGGCGTTCGGGATTTCGCCATGAAGATTATGATTGTCTTGAGGTCCGGGTGCGCCGATCGCAGTCACACCGCAGTGCAGAAAGAAGGCGCCGTAGGTTTCGAGATAGGTGGTCGTGTCGACAGGTTCATCAAAATGCGTCTGCATTGAGAGATCGCGCCCATCGAATGCCGCGCGCCAGATCTGATGCCCCTTATAGGGAAGGACAATGATTTCACCACGGCTGTTTTTGACCCGCAAGGCTGCAACGCCTGTGGAGTAGACGAAGGTCGAGACGGTGAGCTCGCCGAACTCGCAAATGATACGCTCTTTCTCGGCAAAGTCATTGGGATGAAGGTGGAGGGTGGTGGTCATGAAAAACGTGTTCTTCCTTCACTCTCCGGCGTCATTCCCGGACCGATTGAGTGGTGAAACCGCGAGATCGTGATCCGGGAACCCACACCGTACACTCTAAGTTCGGGTAGGGACTACGATATCACGGAATGGCCCTCCGGGTCACATTTTCGCTGACGCTCAAATGGCCCGAAGGTGACAACGATAGGACGGTTAGCCAAGAAACTGCGAACTGAGTTGTTGATGAAGCATCACCCCCGCAAACGTTCGCCGGAACCTCCATCAAACAGGCAGACTTTCTCAAGATCAGCCTTGATATGAACCACTTCGTTCATGTCGATCTCGTAGTCCTTGTCGGCTTTCACGACCACAGTGGAATGGCCAATCGTGCAGGTGACAATCGTTTCGTTGCCAGTCATTTCGGATGAATAAACAACGCCGGAAAGGTGCGCTTCGTCTTCAGAACAGATCACCGTGTCTTCCGGGCGGAAGCCGAACTCCACATTGACGTGATCGCCATATCCCGCGACTGGTGCGCGACCCTGATGACAGGTGAATGTCCCGCCTTCGATGCGACCGTTCACAAAGTTCATGGGCGGAGAGCCCATGAAGCCTGCCACGAACAGGTTGGCCGGGTTGTTGTAGACTTCCTTCGGGGTGTCGAGCTGCTGCAGCACACCCTCTTTCATGATCGCAACGCGATGCGCCAGTGTCATGGCTTCGATTTGATCGTGGGTCACATAGACGGTCGTCACGCCCAATTCGCGCTGCATGTGCTTCAGTTCCGCCCGCATAAAGCCGCGCAGTTTCGCATCGAGATTGGAAAGAGGTTCATCCATCAAAAAGCATGCCGGGCGGCGAACAATGGCGCGCGCCAGCGCCACGCGCTGACGCTGACCACCCGACAGTTGACGAGGATAGCGTCCGAGCAATTCGCCAAGCTGAACCTGATTGGCAGCATCAAGCACCGCCTGATCCAATTCCGCCTTGGGAACCTTCGCCACTTTTAGCGGGAAGCCGATATTTTCAGCCACAGTCTTGTGCGGATAAAGCGCATAAGACTGAAACACCATGGCGATGTCACGATACTTTGGAAGCACCGTGGTAACGTCGGTTTCGCCCAGTTCGATGGTGCCGGTCGATATATCTTCAAGGCCGGCGATCATGCGCAGCGCTGTGGATTTGCCGCAGCCGGAGGGCCCCAAAAGCACCAGAAATTCACCAGGTTCGATGTCGATCGACAAGTCTATGACGGCATGGAACTCGCCATAATACTTGTTGAGATTGCGCATCGACAGGCGCTTGGCCGTGTTGAGCGATTTGGTCTGAGATGTTGCCTCGCGTGTGGCGGTTTGCGCAGATGCACTCATCCTTTCACGGCCCCCATCAAGATACCTTTCGAAATAAACCGTTGCAGAGCGACGGCGAGAAGAACAACAGGAATGATCATCACCACGATGACGGCAGACATGGTCCACCACAGGATTCCGCGTTCACCGGCATTCATGGCGGCGACCAGAATTGGCATTGTCTGCGCCTTGGCGGTTGAGAGGAACAGCGCGAACAGATATTCGTTCCATGACAGGATCATCACCAGCAGTGTGGTTGCAGCCAGTCCGGCTTTGGAAAGTGGCAGAACAATCTCGCGGAAAGTCATGATCATGGTTGCGCCGTCAAGTTGAGCGCTTTCTTCCAGATCCTTCGGGATCGAGGAGAAGAAGTCGTACATCAGCCAGACCACAATGGGCAGATTGACCACCGCATAGGTGAGAATGATCGCAAGGTGGGTGTCGAGCAGACGCACGGTCTGGAACATCATGTAAATCGGAACCACCACGACCACCGGCGCCAATATGCGCTGGGAGATGATCCAGAACAGAATGTCGCCATTGCCGAGCGGCACCTTCACCCGCTTTCCGATAGCATAGGCGAGGAAAAAGAAGATCGCCGTCGCCGAAGCAAGCGTCAGCCTCCAGTCGACCCCGTAGATACCGATCCCAACAAAGCAGCCGATCATTGCGGCCACAAAAATCAGGATGGTGATCAGGTTCGGCTTGAAGGACACGCGCGCAAGCGCATAGGCCGCCATTGAACCAATCAACACGCTGAGCGCGGTGGATGTCAGCGAAATGATGATGGAGTTCGTATAGGCCCGAAGCGTGTCCTCATAGTCGATGATCAAGAGATCCTTCCAGGCTTGAAGTGTCGGCTGGAAGTCGACAAACGGCACGTAGAACGGACCGGAATTGACCTCCGCCGGACCCTTCAGAGAGGTGATCAGCAACCAGTAGATCGGGAACAGAACGAAGAGCGTCCAGGCCAGCAACAGCCCGTAGACAACCAGCTTGGTGCCTGTCGCCATTTTGCCGACTGCGGGTGGCTCGAACAGAGTTCGCATCAATCCCTTGGATTGTGTTGGTGCTGTTGCGGTCATTGTTGCCGGATCCGATTTAGAACGACGAGATTGAAGAAGGAAACGCACGTCACCACAGTGACGAACAAGAGGAGATAGGCGACCGCCGACGCCTGCCCGAGATCGAGTGATCGCCAGGCGAAAAACGCGTGGAGCGACATGGACTCCGTCGCAATGCCCGGTCCGCCTGATGTCATGATGTTGGGTAGATCAACGATCTTGAAGGCTTCAATCACCCTGATCAGCATGACGGTTGCGGCAACAGGAAGAATTTGCGGCCAGGTGATCTCTCGAAAAATCTGCCACTCGCTGGCGCCATCCACGTGCCCGGCTTCCATATAATCCTTGGGGATGTTCTCCAACGCTGCGAGCAGCACAATGAAAATAAAGGGTATCCACTGCCAACTGTCGCCGACAATGATGAACACTCGAGCGGTCCACGGGTCGGATGCCCAGGCGAAATCCTGCAGGCCAAACCATTGCCACATTGGGGAAATGGGCCCCTTGGTGGTGTCAGCCATCATGCGGAAGATGTAACCCACGCCAATCGGCGTGATCATCAAAGGTACGAAGAACACGACCCGAAAGAAGTTGCGACCACGAATGGGTTGCGCGCACAAAACGGCCAGCCCGAGGCCAATGATAAACTGAATGCCACATCCGATGACCACGTAGAAGAGGGTGGTGCCGAGTGTGCCGAACGGATTGCCGCTCAAAACGGTGGCTGCAAACATGAAGGCAAGTCCGACCATCATGGAAGCCGTGATCAGGCGTCCGATAAAACCGATGACAGAAAAGTTCGTGCGGCAATATTTGATCATCCACCAGAGGATGGCTGCGGTGGTGCTCAGGCCAACGATCCAGCCAAGCAGGCTGATCGATGTGAATGTGCCCAGAAAGTGAAACTGTTCGGACCCGAAAATCTGTTTCTCAAAGTTGCGCCAGCCGACAAACCGCACCTGATAGCCGCCGCCGCGCAGGCGAATGCGGGAAAAGGCAACAATGAGGGATGCAATCAGCGGAAAGATTGAGAAGATGAGGATCATCACCACAGCCGGGGTGATGAACAGCGAACGGGAATGGCGATCCATCCATTCGCTCATTCGCATGGAAAATGTGCGCTCCGGCAGCCGGTTATGCGGTCGAGAACCCTGTCCGCCGGCGTTGAAACCCGGGGAATTTCTCCCCGGGTTCCGGGCGATCTGTTGATCGGTCGACGTCATCTAAGTGAGGTCAGTTCGTGATGCCGAGAGAAAGCTTGTAGAGCTTGGCCTGGCTTTCGCGGCCAAAGTCTTCAGTGATTTCTTCCCAGCCTTCTTCGATGTTGGCGAGCGCCTGATCTACAGTAATTTCGCCAGCAAGATAGCGGGCAAGCTCACGGTCAAGGATGACGGCGGTGTACTGCTGAGCACCCGGAATGCGCATGTCTGAAGCCATGTTTGGATGGTTCAGGCTGTCTTTGATCGCACCGAGATAGTTTTCAGCAAAAGCCTGGCTGAAACCTGCTTTCACCCAAAGCTCGGTGTTGTTGAGCTGCGAGTTGCGGTACGGGTTGTAGCCCGTCCAGCCCATGGTCACATCAACATTCGATTGAGCGGCCTGGTTCATGTAGGACAGGAACGCATATGCGGCTGCCTTGACCTTGGCATCAGACTTCTTGTTGACGGCACCGGCCCAGCCACCGAAGGCTGCGTATGGTGCGTAGTTCACGCCGTCCACAGCATGCGGGCAGGTGTTGGCATCACACGGAACCAGCTTGCCGGTTGCAGTGTCGAGCACTTCTGTGGAGCCAGGAGAGATTACAGCACCCATCTTGTCGTTGATGGCTTTTGCATTGTCTTCAATCGACAACGGGCCGATGTCGCCCCAGTCGATCACCAACGCGCAGCGGCCCGAAGTGACAAGACCTCGTGTGTCGCCGATATCCTGGTTCAATTCATCCGCTGGACCATATTTACCGGTTTCCTTGTAGAGTTCGAAGGCTTTCTTCCAGGCAGCATTGTTGATCTTCGGCTTCATGGTATCTGGGTCAAAGAACAGGCCTTCACCCGTGCCTTTCGACTGAACCATGCCGGCAGCAACGGTACCGATGGCGAAATAGCCCTGGGCGTTCCGCTTTTTGAAGATGCACGAGCCGTAGTCAGCTTCGCCGTCGCCATTCATGTCCTGACCGTGAACCGCAGCGGCAACCTTGATGTAGTCTTCCCACGTGCGCGGCGGCTTTAGGCCGGCGGCTTCAAGAATGTCGCGGCGATAGTAGATCATCTGAAAGTCGCCATCGACTGTGATCAGCTTGGTGCTGCCACCGATCTTCTGGTTGAAATCGCGGAAGTACGGCGCGATGTCGTCCATGTCGATCTTGCCGTCTTTGGCAATGTATGGATCCAGATCTTCCAGCAGATCAGCATCCGCCAGCTCAACCGCCCAGCCGGAGGCGAATACGCCCACGTCAATGGAGTTGGTGCCGGTGGACCAGTCGGTCAGAAGCTTCTGAAAGATTTCGGCAAACGGCACTTCATTCACGCGAATGGTAGCGCCGGTCATTTTCTTGAACTCTTCGCCACGCTCGGCAAGTCGTCCGGCGATCACCGGTCCGGGGCGTGTGAGAATGTTGACGGTCACCCCGTCAAACTCTCCTGCTTGAGATGATGTGACAGAACCCACCATCATCCCAATCAGTGCGGCTCCTCCCAGAAGCGCCTTCTTGGCAATTCCCAGTTTCATGATCTCCTCCTTACACTGGTTTTGTGTTTTGCGATTTTATCCGTTTTCAAAAAGATGCGGCCTCTTATCAACGAATTCCCTGAATTGGTTTTCCACGCGGACAATGTGTGTGCGCATGGCCGTCATTGCAGCCTCGCTATCATGCTTGCGCAGCGCATCGAGAATAGCAATGTGTTCGTTCAGCGTCTTGTTTGGCCGACCAGCCACGGGCAGCAGCAACCGGCGCACCCGCTCCAAAATCAACGTGGTTCGTTCCAAAATGCGAATGGCTTCGGCATTCGGCTGAACCGAGTGAACAAGGTCGTGAAACTCTATGTCCAACCGGAAGAAGCCTGAGAGGTCCTCGCCGTCCAGAGCGGCCTGCTGGTAGCGGATATTGTGGCTGAGTTGGGCAAGCACATCGTCGGAAATGGACTGTGCGGCCACCAGAACAAGTTCGACCTCAATCGCGCGGCGAATGAAAAATCGTTCGAAAATGGCTGTGCGATCCAGCTTGGTGACGAACGAACCATGCTGCGGCACGACCTTCGCCAGACCGTCAAACGCGAGCCGGTCAATCGCACTCGCAATGGGCTGGCGCGAGACGCCAAACTCTTCGGCCAATTCCGACTTGTCGAGGAATTCACCCGGTGCGCGGTGCCCGCTGAGAATCGCCGAACGAAGCTCGTCATAAACCAGGTCGACCTTTGGTCGCCGGTCAGCTTCGCTGGTGCGCGCTCTCAATTGCAAGGCGCAACATCCTCCCTAACATTGCTAGAATGTTAGCGTAGGCAGGATTGGATGGGTTCGTCAATAGAGGATTGGGGAGAGTTGCTCGATTCACCGTTTGGCTGGGTTTTTGTTCGCTGGCTGGAACCGACCTGATCACGTCCAAACCCGAGTGAAAGTGCGTGTAGTTTCGGTGTGCCCCCGCCCTTACTGCGAGACGAAGCAACTCAGATCAGACGCAGTCTCAACGATTTCGTCTGGACATCTGTATACAACATTTGTAACTCGAAAAAAACAATTGATGCAATCGAAAAGATTCCCGCATGCCTAAGCAAATCGCGGTTGATCCCAATCTTCTGGCTGAACCGGGTGAGGTGGCGTTTGCGCCGATCCCGATCCGGCAATATCGACTGGCACTCGCTGACGAACGCGAGCGCAGAGGCGATGCGGCTCTCATCAACATGCTGCGGCACATGCTGATCGTGCGCGAGTTCGAGTCCATGCTGGCAAGTTTCAAAGCGACCGGGAAATATGGCAGTGCGGACTATGTCTACAAAGGCCCAGCCCACCTCTCGATCGGTCAGGAAGCCGCTGCGGTTGGCAGTGCCTTCGCCCTGGAGCCGCGCGATCTGATTTTCGGCTCACACCGCAGCCATGGGGAGTTCATTGCCAAGACCTTGAGTGCGCTGGGCCGACTGGATGCCGCCGCCATCGACAATATTATGGCTGAAACGCAGAGTGGCGTTTTGCGCGACGCGGCGGCCAGCGCTGTTGGAGAGGAGGACCTTGCCGAGAATTTCGTTCTGCTCGGTTTGCTTGCCGAAATCTTTATGAAATCCAACGGTTTCAATGGCGGCATGGGTGGCTCCATGCACGCCTTTTTCCCACCCCTTGGCGCCTATCCCAATAATGCGATTGTTGGCGCGTCTGCAGGTATTGCCGCAGGGGCGGCACTGTTCCAGAAGCGTCTTTCCGAGGATACGATCTGCGTCTCCCACACCGGCGATGGTTCGTTGGGCTGCGGCCCGGTTTGGGAGGCAATGAACTTCGCTGCCATGGCGCAGTTTGAAACGCTTTGGGAGGCAAAACGACCGGGCGGACTGCCGGTGCTCTTCCAGTTCACCAACAATTTCTATGCCATGGGTGGCCAAACGATTGGCGAGACCATGGGGTGGGAGCGGTTGTCCCGTGTGGGGGCAGCCATCAACCCGGCATCTATGCATGCCGAAACCGTGGATGGCACAAATGTTTTGGCGGTCGCGGATGCTGTGGAACGGCAACGGGATCGGCTGATCGCAGGGGAGGGGCCCGCGCTGCTTGATGTGGAATGCTATCGCTCCTGCGGACACTCCACCTCCGACACCAATGCCTATCGCTCGCGCGATGAGTTGAAGGTCTGGGAAGCCCACGATCCCATCGTGCTTTTCGCCGAGTGTTTGACAAGTGGTGGTGTGCTCAGCGCGAGCGCTGTTGAGAGCATGAAGGCGGAAGTCGCGGACAAGATGGAACGTGTGGTTCACGCCGCGATCGATCCCTCAATTTCAGCCGCCGCAGATATCTCTTCCAAACCAGCTCTTATTGGCGGGCTGATGTTTTCAGGCACTGAAATTCGGGTTCCCGACCAGCTGGCGTCACTCACCAATCCAACCGAAAAGGCGGCGCCTGTTCGCCAGATCGCTCGCAAGAGCCGCTTCGGACTCGATGAGAATGGCGAGCAAATCTCGCCGATGCGGGCGGTGACCCTGCGCGATGGGCTGTTTGAATCCATTCTCCATCACATGACCCATGACGAAAGGCTGATCGCCTATGGCGAAGAGTGCCGCGAATGGGGTGGCGCATTTGGTGTCTATCGTGGTCTGGCAGACATTCTGCCCCATGAGCGTCTCTTCAATTCACCCATATCCGAGGCCGCCATTGTGGCGACCGCTGTGGGCTATGCCATGGCCGGTGGCAGGGCGCTGGTGGAACTCATGTACGGCGATTTCATTGGCCGCGCGGGAGATGAGATTTTCAATCAGATGTCGAAATGGCAGGCGATGTCTGGCGGCATGATTGATTTGCCGGTGGTGTTGCGCTGTTCGATTGGCTCAAAATATGGTGCGCAGCATTCGCAGGACTGGTCCTCGATGGTTGCCCATGTTCCGGGTCTGAAACTAGTTTATCCCGCCACGCCGACAGATGCGAAGGGGCTGATGGCGTCGGCCCTGTCCAGCAATGATCCTGTGATCGTGTTTGAGAGCCAGCGGCTCTACGACCGTGTGGAAGAGTTCGAAACGAAGGGCGTGCCGCAGCACTATTTCAGAACCCCGCTGGGCGAGCCGGACATCAAGCGTGCCGGAGACGATTTGACCATTTTGACCATTGGTCCGTCACTCTATCCAGCCATTGAGGCGGCAAACGAGCTCTCAGAAGCCTTTGATGTTGAAACGGAAATCATTGATGCCCGAACGCTTGTGCCATTCAACTATGACGCGGTTTTGGCCTCGGTGCGCAAAACCGGACATTTGTTGATTGTGTCAGAAGCGTCGGAGCGCGGCAGTTTCGCGCAAACTTTAGCGAGCACGGTCACCAGGCACGCTTTCGGTGATCTGAAAGCACCGCCACGCGTGCTGGGCAGCCCCAACTGGATCGTGCCGGGTGCGGATATGGAAGAGACCTACTTCCCCCAAGCGCGCGACATCATTGACGCGGTCGCAACCGACTTTTTCCCGCATCTGAAACCCAATCGCAGCGTGTTCCGCAATTGGAACGATCTTGACCTTGCACGTCAGGGAATTTGACGCGGCACACGCCAAAGGAGATGAAAAATCATGGCCACTGAAATCGTGGTTCCGCAACTTGGAACCGAAATCAAGGAAGCCGAAGTGAGCGAATGGCTGTTCTCTGCCGGTGATAGCGTGACCGCCGGGGAACCTATGCTCATTCTCACAACCACCAAGGCGAGTGTGGAGGTGGAAGCACCTACTTCGGGCACGCTAAGCGAGATACGTGTTGAAGAGGGTGACTTGGCTGATGTGGGTGCTGTTCTCGGCGTGATCGACTGACATTTGACCAAATGGCCCGATCAAACGCTGCACCGGAACGAAAGAGCCCGCGCTCCACATCAACCAGGCTTCGCGTGGCCTGGCTCTATCACAATCAGGGGCTGACCCAGAACGAGGTTGCCGAGCGATTGGGAATCAGCCGGGCGACGGTCGTGCGCATGCTCGATGAGGCGCTGAAACGCAATGAAGTTCAGGTGTTTGTGTCCGAAGCGGTTGACGAATGTCTCGATCTTGCGACTCGCATCGAGGCCCGGTTTGGAATCACGCAGGTGCTGGTCGCGCCGACCGGCGAGGGTGGTTCGAACCCCACCGATGCCGTGGGAAGTCTACTTGGGCGCTATCTCAGCGCGGAAATTCAGGATGGAATGACGGTTGGCATTGGATGGGGGCGCACACTCAAACGATCGTTGCGCAACTTCCCCCCAAAGCGTCTGACCAACGCAAGGGTGGTGTCGCTGATGGGTGGCATCGTCAATCCGGGACGCGACAACCCGGTCGAGGTTTCGTGGCGGCTTGCCGGGCTGATGGACGCAGAGTGTTTTCTCTATCTGGCACCGGTGTTCGTGGACAGCGCTGAAACCAAATCGATATTGCTTGAAAAGTGCGACTTGGGAGCGATCACCCGTCTCGCAGGCAATCTGGATATGGCCATCGTCAGTTGTGGCGAAGTCGTTCGCGACAGCACATCACTCTCACAGGAGATCACCGGAGATGAGGGTTTCGGTGCGCTGGTCGATGCTGGCGCAGTCAGCGACGTCATGTGCAATTTCATTGATGAAAGCGGTAAATCGGTTAACCATCCCCTGGCGGATCGCGTCATGTCGATTGATCTCGACAGGGTGGCAACCGCAAAAAATGTTGTACTTGCCACCGGAGGGAAGCATCGTGCCTTGGCCTTGCTTGCATCCATCCGGCGCTTGCAGCCCAAAACACTCATCACCGATGAAGCCGCAGCACTCGAACTGCTCGAATTGACGAAAAGGGAGACCTGATTTTGCCGAAACTCTATGTGTGTGGCGAAGCCCTGATCGATTTTGTGCCCTGCGTGGCAACAGACGGAACAAACGCCTTCGTGCCCAAACCCGGGGGCTCCCCTTACAACGCAGCGTGTGCTGCGGCGCTTGCCGGTGCGGATGTCTCCTTCATCGGCGGGCTGTCTTCAGATCTATTTGGTGAGCAACTGGAAGCCCACCTGTTGGCCGCAGGCGTCTCTTGTGATCTGGCATTGCGGTCGGATGATCCAACCACATTGGCATTTGTCGACACGTCCGGTGAAAGCCCGCGCTACGCCTTCTTCAACAACGGCACTGCGACGAGGAACATGGAACCGGATCCGGCGAATATTGATCCCGATCCACTGGACATTCTGGACGTGGGGTCGATCTCGCTGATTGATCTGCCGGGTGCCGACAACATTGCCGATTATTGCATGGCGCTTGCCGGCAAACTGCGCATTTCGCTCGATCCGAATGCAAGACCATCCATGACAACCGACAAGGCGAACTGGGTGGAAAGGCAGAGGAAACTCCTGTCCATCGCAACCATCGTCAAGCTGAGTGATGAGGATCTTGACTATTACACACCTGGGGTGTCAGCAGACGCATTTATTGCTGATCAATTGGGTGGCGCCACAGAATTGGTCATCTTTACAAAGGGCGGTGAGGGCGCTTCTGCATACACCGGTTCTGGCAGCGCAACGGTTGCACCGCCAAAGATCGAGGTTCAGGACACGGTGGGGGCTGGCGATTCACTGATGGGTGCGGTGCTGGCCTGGCTGCTTGACCATTGCGGTGACGACGACAATCCCATTTCTGGCCTGGATGATTTCGCGCTGACAGATCTTTTGCGCTTCGCAACCACTGGCGCTGCAATCAATTGCACACGGGTCGGCGCTGCGCCACCGACAAAGGCAGAGATCCTGGCGTTTTTGTGAGGAGGAAGCGTTTGCGGCAACCGGGGAAACCCGCTCACCCCCTCATTAGTGTTTTCAAATCCGTTTCAGGGTTTTGAACGGCGGTCTTGTCCGGGTTCTTGCCCATTTCCAGCAGGCGTTTGCCCACCATATAAGCGCGAGGGTCGTTCATGGCATCGACCGCGCGGAAGGTTTCGCCCTCATAGTACCAGTGTGAAACCGAATTTGGCGCTGCATTCTCGCGGATGACGACTTCAGTATAGCCGGTGTTCAGGCCGGCGATCTGCAATTTCACATCATACTGGTCTGACCAGAACCACGGCTTGGGGTCATAGGGCTTTTCCGCGCCGAGCATGTTTGTCGCCACACATTCCGCCTGGTCGATTGCATTTTGCACGGATTCAAGACGAATGCGGCTTCCGCGAAACTCAAAGGAAGCGCAGTCACCCGCGGCCCAGATGTGAGGATCAGATGTGCGGCCAAATTTATCTGTGCTGATGCCGTTTTCGCAAACAAGATCCGCCGCTTCAGCCAGGCCCGAGGCTGGCTGAATACCAACGCCGACAATGACCATATCGACATCGAGCGTGGAACCATCGCTGAGTTCAGCACCAGTAACCTTACCGTCGCCGATAAGGCGCTTCAGCCCAATGCCTTCCCGAATGCTGACCCCATGGTCTTGGTGTCGGTTGCGGAAGTAGTCGCTGGTTTGTGGCGCCGCGACCCGTTGCAGAATGCGGTCTGCCATCTCAACCAACGTCACCTCCATGCCCGACTTGGAGGCAACAGCGGCGGCTTCAAGCCCGATATAGCCACCGCCCACGATCAATGCCCGTTTGCCTGATACGATGCCTGGAGCCATGGCATCGACATCGGCCAGATTGCGGACAACATGCACACCCTCGAGATCGCCGCCCATGCTGGCGGGGAGGCGACGGGGATCGGAACCTGTGGTCAGGGCCAGCTGATCGTAGCGAAGACGTTTACCCTCCAGGATGATCTCTTGCTTGTCGCGATCGATACCAGTAACGGCGGCATTCAGTTTCAATGCAATGTTCTGATCCGCATAGAAGCTTTCTGGACGCAAAAGCAGACGGTCCAGAGACATGTCCCCCATTAGATAGGCCTTGGAAAGCGGCGGCCGCTGGTAAGGGGGAACCGGCTCAAGCCCGATCAGGGTGATGTCTCCGTCGAAGCCACTTGAACGCAACTTGGCGGTGAGAGAGGAACCAGCCTGACCGGCACCGATAACAATAAAATGCGGCATGAAACCAAACCCAAAAAGCAGGGAAACAGCGTCGCCGGAAAGCGACGGGAATTAGGGTTTGATAGTCGTATCGCTCAAACCAAATCAAGCGGAATCCACTCTCTTCGGGTACCTCTCGGCATCATGTCGAGACCGCGGCGCAGATTTGGCTTGCAAAACAGGGTCACCCCCAACACTCTTCGGGAATTGCTGCCACCTGTTCGCTAGCGATCAGAAGCGAGAGTGCAAAAGTGAACGATCAAACCGACCGACCCGACCCCGCATCAACAGTAACCGGCGCTGAAATTCTGCTTCAGTCGGACGATGTCACACAAGACCTGGCGTTTTTTACGAAAAAGCTTGGCTTCCGGCTGGATGAGATTTTTCCCGCTGACGATCCTGCGTCCATTCTTCTATCGGGCCATGGCGTTCGATTGCGCATGGAACGGGATGCACCAAAGGGTGCCGGTGTCGTTCGATTGCTGTGTGACGATCCCGATAGTCTGGCGGGCGGTGAGCGCGAACTGGTTTCACCCTGCGGAACACGCATTCAACTGATTGGCGCCAATCAGCCCATGGAGATACCGCCGACGCAGCACACATTCATGGTGCGTCGCCTGAAGGACAAGGCGCCTTGGGTGATCGGGCGGGCCGGAATGCACTACCGCGATCTGATCCCGGACCGGCTGGGCGGGTCAATCATTGCAAGCCACATCCGCATTCCCGATGGTGGTCCAGTGCCAGATATGGTGCACTATCACACGGTCGGATTCCAGCTCATCTACTGCTATCGTGGCTGGGTTGATGTGGTCTACGAGGATCAGGGTCCAAAGATGCGTTTGACCGCCGGCGACTGCGTGATCCAGCCACCGGAAATCCGCCACCGGGTGCTCGAAGCATCGGATAGTGTGGAAGTGGTCGAGATCGGTGTTCCGGCGGAACACATCACCACCGTCGACCATGATCTGGATCTCCCGACCCCCGATTTTCGGCCTGAACGCGAGTTTGGCGGACAGACTTTTGTGCACCATGAGGTAGCCAAGGCAGATTGGTTGCCCTGGCGGATCGCAGGTTTTGAGCACCGCGAGACGGGCATTAACGCGGGCACAAAAGGCGTTGCCAATGTGCAGGTTGCGCGCTGGACGGGTGGTGCCGTGGATGCTCCACTCGCATCTCACAACACCGACATATTGTTCACCTTCGTACTCGAAGGCTCCATGCAACTTCAGGCGTCGGGCGCGGCCCATGATCTGGCGCCGGGCGATGCCTTTGTCGTGCCACCGGGCGAAGTCACCCGCTATGCCAATGCATCGGCTGATCTGGAACTGCTGGAAGTGTCATTGCCGGGCGCGTTCGAAACCCGGGAACATGATCGGTTTCCTGCAAGTTAGACTTGCATGTTCTGGACACTAGTCGACAGAACACGATCAGGCAAATCAGCAGCCCACCAGCGGCTGGCCGAATTAACGCGTGATCCGTCGAAATCCTGATGGGCACGGCCAACTTTCCCAGATAGGGTCAAGCGACGAAACCGAATTGTGCAAAGCGGTTGGCAATGACCATCGAGAAAACGGGGACCGTGATTGTTGGCGGCGGGCAGGCGGGTCTTGCTATGAGCGCGCACCTGAAGGACCACGCTGAACCTCATCTGATCCTTGAGCGGGACCGCATTGCTGAACGCTGGCGCACTGCCAGATGGGACTCACTCGTTGCCAATGGCCCGGCCTGGCATGACCGCTTTCCGGCAAAGGAATTTGCAGATGTGGACCCGGATGGGTTTGCCTCCAAGGAAAGCGTGGCCAACTATCTGGAAGATTTTGCGAAGGAAATTGATGCCCCCGTTCGCTGCGGTGTCGAGGTGCTCAATGTAAGCCCGCTGGATGGTGGCGGATTTCGGGTTGAGACCTCAGATGGGGTGATTGACGCGAACAATGTTGTTGCGGCCACCGGCCCGTTTCAGCATCCGGTGTTCCCACCAATTGTGCCGGAGACGGCCGGCATCAAGCAGATGCACTCCTTCCACTATCACAATCCAGAACAACTGGCCGATGGCGCTGTTCTTGTCGTGGGTGCTGGATCATCAGGAACGCAGATCGCCGAGGAACTGATGCTGTTGGGCCGGGACACCTGGCTTTCTGTCGGTCCGCACGACCGCCCGCCGCGCAGCTATCGGGGCAAGGATTTTGTCTGGTGGCTTGGCGTGCTTGGAAAGTGGGAACTCAAGTCACCTCCTGCTGGTGCGGAGCATGTCACCATTGCGGTTAGCGGCGCCCGCGGGGGAGAAACAGTCGACTTTCGACGTCTCGGGTCGCAAGGCATGAATCTGCTCGGCATGACGCAGGATTTCAAGGATGGCGTCTTGCGGATTGCTGGTGATTTGCAGGAGAACGTTGCCAAAGGTGACGCCAACTATCTGGCACTGCTCGATGAGGCAGATGAATATATCGAACGCGAAGGGCTGGGCTTTCCGCTCGAACCCGATGCTCGAACGTTTCTTGCCGATCCACCTTCGCTTGCCAACCCGACCCTGGAACTTGATCTCGCGAAGGCAAACATCAAAACCATCATTTGGGCAACCGGCTATGTTCAGGAATTCCGTTGGCTGAATGTCGATGTGTTCGACGAGAGCGGTAGGCCCCAGCATCAGGCCGGTATTACTGATGTACCCGGCATCTACTTTTTGGGACTGCCATGGCTTTCCATGCGCGGCTCATCGTTTATCTGGGGTGTGTGGGTTGATGCCATGAATCTGGCAAATCATATCAGCCAACGCCGTATTTGAACTCTATTTGCCCAGTTTTCCGTAGTTGGTTTCGGGCTTCGATATCACCGTGTTCTCATCTCCACCGGTTGTGTGCAGGGTTATCGCATTCTGCGGTTATCTTGGATTTCAGGCTCTGTTGTTTCCCTCTCCCAGCGGGGGAGGGTGTCGTCGTAAGACGACGGGTGGGGGAGAAAGTGGCCACAATCCCCACCCGTCATGATTACGCCACGCCACCCTCCCCTTTGGAAAACGGGAGGGAATTGGAGGGTGTGACAACTATGTTCCCATAGTCCACCTCATGGTGAGCCTGTCGAACCACGAGGTGGCCTCCAAACCTGGCCACACCCCGTCCTTCGACGAGCTCAGGATGAGGTGTGGAACAAAAACCGAGGTTTGTTGCATGGGATTTTCACTGGGCTGTAGCACCCAACTCCATATGCGTTCGCTGTGCCCGCAAGGGGGCGATCAGGAGACAGCTGATATACGACGTCGTAAACGGCCGTATGTAACTTCCGCGACTCCCCGGCGACTTAACGTTACCTTTCCCGGACCGCGTGCATTGAAGGCCAGAACAACTGATTTGGGCGGGGTTTTAGTTCAATACTGACAGGTGCTAACCAGCGGCAGCGTCCGTCCGCGCCAGCCACTTGAGGAAATCCAGGACGGTTCCTTCATAGTCCTCGCCCGCAAGCGGTCCTCCGGTGGCATGAACCGACCCAAGCGCGCGCTGCATGAGTTCCAGCTTTTCCCGGTCTTCACGGTTGACCTCATTCCAGAGCGCGATCCGCTCTTCAATGGTCTCCTCGTCCAGATCATCGCCATAAACCGACATGGTCCAGCGCACTTCGATGGATTGTGCGGTGAGCGGGCGAATGGAAAGGGAAACCAGCAGCGATGCGGCCACACTCGCCACCTGACAGGGAAAGGCGGAGAAGAGGGAAGAACGATGCCGCGCGTCTGGATCGAGCCCCGGAGCGCCGCTCCCGCGAGAGGGAAGGTCTGAGGGATAATTCGCAAAATAGCTGGTGAACCCGGCCCCTGATGCGGCCTTCTTGCTCAAACCCGTTGGGGTGTAGCCATGCAGCGTTTGCGGGTGAACCACGGAGAGGTGATAGCCTTCCATGAAGTTCTCAACGAGGCATTTCCAATTGGTGTTCCAGACCTCGGTTGCCGCGTGAACCAGACGATATTGTTCAGGTTGGTAGGCCCCTATGACCGCGTCAAGGCCGCTCAGCGCAGCGTCGATGTCACCAGGCGTTTCGCTCAGCGACACATAGAGAAAGCCAAACCGCTCCCGCAGAGCAAACCCCCCCAGCTTGCAGGATTTCGGGTCGAACCCGGCATTCTTCATGCGTGCGGCGCGCTGGAGCTGCCCATCCGTTCCGTACATCCACGCATGATAGGGACAGACAAAGCGCTTGGCGGTTCCTGAACCCTGGGCCAGCGGCATGCCGCGATGGCGACACACGTTGGAGAGCGCCTTCAGCCCGCCCTTGTCGCGCACTAGGATCAGCGGCTCGCCCAGCAATTCAAGGGTCAGATAGTCGCCGGTCTCCGGCAGTTCATCAGCCCGCGCGACGCAGTGCCAACCCGTCCGCAAATGGGTTTCGCGCTCATGCAAAAACCAGGCATCGTCCACATAGAATTTTCCCGGAAGCCCGAATGGTGCGTCGTCCGGCAATTGTGCCAGCGTTGCCAGTTCAACGCGCATTTCAGGAATGCGGCTGTAGGGGCCGTGAGGCTCCAAGTGGCGGTCGATTTGGAGCTTATTCATCGCCGGGAACCCCGTAGGATGGCGCTTCGCGGGGATCGAGCGCACGTTGCACATAGGCTTCGAGTTGCGGTTTGTAGACGGCCCAGGCCGCTTCAATGGCCGCAATAGGACAGTCTTCTGTCCAATCACAGCGCAGGTCTGCAACAGGCCAGCTCACCTGATCGCAAATCTGCATGCCTGCCGAGTGAACGGGTCCGGCTTCGCCGCCCGCCTCAAGCCCGGCTTTCATCGCTGCCACCAACCGGTCTCCCAGATGACCATCGGCCGTTTCAAATCCTGCAACGATGGCTTGCGGAACATCGTCACTGGCCAATAAGTTTCCCGCGGATATGACATCCTGCCCTTGCGCATGGGTCCAGATGCCAAGCGAGTTTGGTCCCGAATGAATGGCCGTGTTGCCCTGCCCATCAATCGCCAGAAGCTGGCGGTAGTCGGTAAACTCGGCCCCCTCAATAACCGTCTCGACCGCTTGAACCGCATCATCTCCAGCAGCAAGACGCTCCAGCACAAGAGGGCCCAGCCTCGGATCGGTGATGTTTTGGCTCGCGACGGCCCCAACGCCTGCCCGCGTGTAAGAGCAGCGGGCAGCAACAGCGGGCGAGGACGACGAGATCGCGACGCCGAACATGCCGGTCTCACGGCAGAGGGCGACCAGCGAGAAGGTCATTCCGGTATCACCGCGGTGGCATCAATCTCCACCAGCCATTCGGGTCGCGCGAGCGCCTGAACCACCAGCCCGGTTGAGACCGGGTGAACGCCTTTTATATAGTCTCCCATGGTCCGGTAGACCGCCTCGCGGTGGCGCACATCAGTGATGTAAACCACCACTTTCACCAGATGGCTTATGTTTCCGCCCGCTTCTTCGATGAGCTGGCGAATGTTCTGCATCACCTTGTGGGTCTGTTCGACCGGGTCGTGGCTTTCGATGTTTTTCGCATCATCGAGATTTTGCGGACACTGGCCGCGCATCCAGACTGTCTTCCCACCATGGGTGACCACAGCCTGGCACAGATCATTGTCGAGATTCTGCTCAGGATAAGTGTCTTTGGTGTTAAACTTGCGGATGCGTGTGTGAACCAAGGTGCTCGCCCCGTTTTGCCCGGCGAACAGTTCGTCTCACTCAGGCAGCGTTGATCCTGTCATTAATGTAGTGGGCAAAATCATAGTTTGGCCGCTCCAAATGCGACAAATGTCCCGGTTTGGCGACCTGTGAGGAAAGGCCGCGATAGACCTTCTCCGTGCAGCCCCTGTCTTCCTCATTCACCTCGTCAAGCAGGGTTTTGAGGTTTTCAAAGTGCTTCTGGGCATCGGGATCATTCACATAGTCTTGCGACATGCCACCGCCAAAACCGATGCGCACATGGTCCACACCTTCAGGGTGGAGGCTGAGGTACCAGAAATAGCCGGGGGTCAGCGTGATCATCAGACTTGGATAGATGGCCAGGAGATAGGTCATGCGGCGGCGGTCGCCTTTAAGGCGCGTATTATCCGGATGGGCAAGCGCGATCTTGAGCTGATCATCTTTCAGGATCGTGTGGTAGTTGAATGCAGCCTCACCTGGCGGGCACACCATTTCTTCCAGCTTGGAGAGCCCGCCAATGGTGCCAGCATGACACACGGGCAAATGGTAGCTCTCCATGAAATTTTCGGCGAGCACCTTCCAGTTGGTGTTCCACACGTGGGTTTCGAAAAATGTCTCGGTGTAGTTCGCCAAATCATAATCACCGATCAGCGCTTCCACATCGCTGAGTTGGCTGGCAACCGGCGATGCTTCAGCATTCAGCGTGACGAACACCCAGCCAAGCCATTCCTCGCAACGGATATCGGGAAGCACATAACTCTTCTTACAGAAATCGCGGTTGAGGGTCATCGCCGGTGCGCCGCGCAGTGAGCCGTCGAGATTGTAGGTCCAGGCATGATAGGGGCACACAATGGACCTGGTGTTGCCGCGCCCTTCAAGCAGGGTGGACATACGGTGCAGGCAGACATTCGACATCGCCCGCAGCGCGCCATCATGACCTCTGACGACCACAACAGGCTGACCGGCGAGTTCGGTGGTGACGTAGTCACCCGGCTCACTCATCGACGAAGCCCGGCCCACGCAAAACCAGTCGCGGGCGAAAATGCCGTTCAACTCCTGTTTCAGAAATTCGTCCGACGTATAAACCGAGGGCGGCATGGCGCGCGCTTCCTCAAAGGGGGTCGAAACAGTCTCGTGAAGCAGGGCAGCAGCGCTGGTCATAGGATTGTCCTGTTGCATCAAACGTTGAAACCACTTGCCCGCTGGGGCGGGAAGTTCAGCCTGGCCAACTATTACACAGCCTCAGCCGTCCCGTTCAATCAGGAGCGACATATTGCGGGTCGGATTTTGTACGGTAAATTCTCATATCCGCACCGCAACAGCGCTTGACGCTGCAATTGGACGTTTCTATAAGCCCCGTGCTTGAACGCCGGTTGAAATATTGACGTTCGTGAAGGGCAGGGTCCGGCGCTCCGGATCGTTGGTTGCCCGACCCTGTGGCGGGGTAGCTCAGGTGGTTAGAGCAGCGGAATCATAATCCGCGTGTCGGGGGTTCAAGTCCCTCTCCCGCTACCAAAAATTTCAATGGGTTAGATGATGCGTGTTTCAGACTAGTCGCTGCAGCAGGGTCTTGAGCGTTGATGTTTCGGTTTCGCTCAATCCGCCGATCAAATGGCTTTCGCTTTGCTCCATATCGGCTTTGCAGGATGCATAAAGCTCGATCCCGAACTGTGTGATGTAGACCAGCACACGTCGATGATCGGTTTCATCTTGCTTTCGATGAACAAGTGCGCGCGAAACCATCCTGTCGATGGTTTTTGAAAGCGCGGAAAAATTCATCACCGCCCGATCGCACAAGGAACCAACGGTGTGGCCTTCTCCGTCTGCCAGCACGGAGAGAATACGCCACTGCTCCACCGGAATATCCCGGGCCTTTAGGATATCACTGATGCGGCCATGTACATTGCGATGCGCGCGCGCCAGCACAATCGTCAGATTGTCTTCGCTCAAGATGTTCTCGTTTTCGCGCAATGGGGGCCTCAACCAAAACAGATGATCGGATGTCGCATATAGGTCGATTTAATTTCCAATTCAAATAATCTCACGACCATCCCACGAAAACAATCCCATTGTCTGATTGCTCAATCCATCGCAGACTGTCTGCGGGGAGCCTGGACCATGTGTATGTATCGAATCGCTGGGAACCGTTATGGCACGCGCTAGACGGCTTGAAAGTTCCATTGCATCAAGAAGGCCACATCTCCTCTCGGTGGGCCTGTTCATCCCGACGAGCGGTGCTGCAGGGATTTGGGGCGCGTCCTGCCGGGCCTGTGCGGAAATTGCCGCTGAAGAAATAAATCATGCCGGCGGCATCAACGGTCGGGAAATTGTTCTTAAAATCGTCGACGCGGGAGAATGCCCGCAATCTGTCGCAGAGTCGGCGGAAGAACAGTTTATCGAAGGCGAAATTGACGCCATCGTGGGCATGCACACCAGCGATGTTCGTGAAGCGTTGGCTCAATCCCTCGGTGGCCAATTGCCGTATGTTTACACCCCGCTTTACGAGGGGGGCGAAACGACTGCAGGTGTTTTTTGCATTGGCGAAACGCCCACCATGCAACTGTTGCCGGCTGCTGCGGGGCTGTCAGAGCGCTACAATCTGAAACGCTGGTTTCTCGTTGGAAATGACTATGTTTGGCCGCACGCAAGCCATCGGGTTTTCAAACGCGGTATCACGAAATATGGTGGAAATGTTTGCGGTGAACGCTATCTTCCTTTTGGCACGACCAAATTTGATACGCTGTTGGAGCAAATCTCTGAACGCAAACCTGATGCCGTTCTTGTCTCCCTGGTGGGGGACGATACCATCCATTTCAATCGCGCCTTTGGCCAGTCCGATCTATCTGGACGAGTTGTGAGACTATCCTGCGCGATCGAGGAAAATGTGGCTCTTGCGATTGGCGCGCAAAACACAGACGGCCTTTTTGCGGCCTCCGGCTACTTTGGTGGCCTCAAAACCGCATCAAACAGCAGTTTTAAGGAGCGATATCACTCCAGGTTTGGGTCCCGTGCCCCGCAACTCAACGCCATTGGCCAATCGCTTTATGAAGGCATGCATTTTCTCAAAGCGCTGTCGAAGCAGAGTGAGACAAAAGACTGGCGTCTGCGCGATCTGATCCTCGAGATCGAAGGTGCTCGGGATTCGATTTTTTCCGGGCGTGGCGGGTCCTGTTCGACAATGTTTCTTGCCGAGGCGGTCGGCCATGAATTTCAGGTGATCGACACTTATCCTGCGGGTCGATAGCTCGAAATTATGTCCATTATTTTCCTAGGAAAATAATAATTGACTCATAGCGGCAACCGCGCCAACCTTTCAGGATCGGTTTGAATGGTGTGCCCGTGGCAGTTCCTTCGGAATTGACGGGCATGGAACAGTTCCGGAGACTGGCTATGAATGTCTTCATTTCCATTGTCGTGATTGTCGTTGCGGTGGCGATTGCCATCGCTTTTTTGCAGCGGTTTTATCGCAAGGCGACCCGTGAGCGGGCGCTGATCAGAACGGGTGCCAGCGGTGAAAAGGTTGTTCTCGATGGCGGTTTTCTGGCGCTTCCGTTCCTGCACAAGGTCGAAGAAATCAACATGCGCACCATGCGGCTGCAAATTCGCCGGTTTGGTGAAAAGTCGCTGATGACCGAGGATCGGCTGCGGCTGGATGCGGAGATGGAATTCTATCTGCGGGTTGAACCAACTGCGGAAGGCGTCGCCACTGCGGCTCAATCGCTTGGTTCACGATCCTTGAATCCGGATGAGTTGGGCAATCTTTTCAATGGCCGGTTTGTGGATGCCATGCAGTCCGTCGTTGCCACAAAGACCATGGATCAGTTGCATGAAGACCGCGGTGGCTTTGTAAAGGCCGTCAGAGCGGAGTTGGCGGAAGGAATGATATCCAACGGGCTTCGGCTTGAATCCGCGTCGTTGACCCATCTCGATCAGGCATCTTTTGCTTCATTGGATGAAAACAACGCCTTCAATGCGGTCGGTATGCGCCGGTTAGCCGAAGTGGTTTCGTCGAACAAAAAGAAACGCGCCGAGATCGAGGCCGATGCAGATGTGTCCGTGCGTCAGGTGCAACTCGATAGTCTGAAACGAAAACTCGAGATTGACGAGCAGCAGCAACAGGCAGAGATCGCACAAACCCAATCCATCGAGGCGGCGAGGGCAGATTCTGCCGCTGCCACGGAGCTTGCGCGCCTGGAATCCCAGAAAAAGGCGGATCAGGGCAAGATCGAAACTGAATTGGAAACCCGCCGTCGGGAAATCGAACGCGATCGGGATTTGCGCCAGCACGAAGTGGACGCCCTGCTGGCGGCGGAATCAGCGAAAATCGAAAGCCAGATCGCGCTCGCGAAGAAACGTGCAGACGAAAACGAGATCATCGCTGAAACCGAGCTTTCCCGCGAATCCGTCATCGCCGCGCAGGAAAAGGTCCAAAGCGAAAAGGAAAGGCTTGCAGCCGAGCGCGAGCGGGCAACCGCCCTCATCAAGGTACAACAGCAATCGCAGACCAGCGAGGAGCGGACCAAATCAGAAGTGCAAACTTTGTTGGATACGGCCCAGGCTGAAGCAAAAGCCTCTGATATGAGGGCTGCCGCCAAAAGGTCGGAACTTGCCGCAGAAGCGGAAGGCAAGGCGCAGTTGATCAAGGCTGAAAATCAGCTTTCTCCGCAGGTTATCGCAATGAAACTGGACATGCACAAGATGGACCGGCTTCCAGTTTTGGCGGCTGAGATGATGAAGCCAATGGAAAAGATCGATTCCATTCGCATCAATCAAGTCATGGGCCTGGGATCAACCAATGGAGCACAGTCCGCGGCGGGGCCGATTGATGGCGCGGTCGACAGCGCGTTGAAACTTGCGTTGCAGATGCCTGCAATGAAGAAAATCGGCAAATCGGTGGGCCTGAACTTTGAACTCGATGAAAAGCCGGCAAAGCAAAAAAGCGGGGGCCGAACCTCGCAGAAAAGATCACCGGGAAAAGAGAACTGACTTCAACACATGGGAGTGAACTATGAAGATTGATCGTAGACAATTTGTTGCGGGCACTGCCGCCGCTGGCACCACCGCATTTCTGCCGAATGTTGTGCAAGCTGCCGACAGCATCAAAGTGGGCAGCATACTTGATACTTCGGGCATTTTTGACCTTTACGGGAAGCCCATGGACAAGGCCGTCACGATGGCCATTGAGGAAATCAATGCGGCTGGTGGGATTGCCGGAAAACAGCTTGAAAAAGTTGCCTATGACACCCAGTCCAACATGGCGCTCTACACCCAGTTTGCGCAAAAACTGACCCGCCAGGACAAGGTCGACGTGGTGCACGGTGGCATTCTCTCGGCGTCCCGAGAGGCCATTCGTCCGACCTTGCGGAAATCGAAAACCCTCTATTTTTACAATGTGCAGTACGAAGGCGGCGTGTGCGATCGCAACATTTTTTGCACGGGCGTAACGCCGGCCCAGCAGGCTGAAGTGCTGGTTCCTTACGCGATGGAAAAGTGGGGCAAGAAAATCTACACGCTGGCGGCCGACTACAATTACGGACAGATCACTGCCAAATGGATTGAGCACTATGCGGGTAAGAGCGGCGGTTCGGTCGTGCAGACCGACTTCTTCCCGCTTGATGTCGCTGACTTCGGCTCGACAATCGCGAAAATCCAGGAAGCTGCTCCTGACATGATCATGTCGGCACTGGTGGGTGGCGCGCATCTGTCGTTCTACCGCCAATGGGCGGCCGCGGGCATGAACAAGAAAATCCCAATGGCCTCGACAACACTAGGTGCCGGCAACGAACAGGTGGTTCTGACCAAGGAGGAAGGCGACGGCATCCTTCTGGCCTATTCGTTCTCAAAGCAGCTTGATCGTCCGGAAAACAAGGCTTTCCTCGACAAGTGGCAGGCGCGTTTTGGTTCCACCGATGATATTCACGAATTGGCTGTTGCGACCTATCAAGGCATGCACTTGTGGGCGGCAGGTGCCAACAAGGCGGGATCGGTTGATCGCGACAAGGTGATTGAGGCACTGGAATCCGGTGTCAGCATCACCGGTCCGACCGGCAAGATCACCGTCGATGCGAAAACCCATCACGTTGTGACTGATGTCCACATCGTGGAGGTTGGCGATCAGAAAATGAACGTGGTCAAGAGTTTCGATCAGCGCCAGCCGGTCGATACCCAGCTTGTTTGCGATCTTGAAGCCAATCCGGGTGACACCACCCAGTATGAAATCAAGATCTGATCGCAGCAAAGGGTGGCCCGCCATCATCCTCGGGCCACCCCTGTCTTCGGGCCACTAATGTCTTCAGGATTCTGACATGGACTATGCCGCGGTTGTGATCGTGGAGATATGTTATGCCATCGCCGTGCTGGTTTTGATCAGCGCGGGGTTGGCAGTGGTTTTCGGCATGATGCGGGTGATCAACCTGGCGCATGGCGAGTTCATCACACTTGGTGGATATGCGGCCATAACCGCCCACGGGCTCGGCGTGCCGATCTACCTGTGCATTCTCATTGTCGCACCCGTAGTTGTTGGGCTTTTTGGGCTTCTGGTTGAAAGGCTGATTGTCCGCTTCCTGTATGGTCGGCTGATCAACACAATGCTGGCCACCTGGGGGCTGAGCCTTTTGATGATTGGTGGCTTCACCATGATCTTTGGCAACACCACCACCGGCATACCGACGCCAATTGCCGGCTTCACTCTGGGACGTTACCAGATGAGTGGCTACAATCTGTTTGTGATCCTCATGGCCGTGGTCACCATTGCCATCGTCTACGGCGTGTTGAAAACCACTCGCGCCGGACTAATCGCCCGGGGAGCCATGCAAAACCCCGAGATGGCAAACGCTTTCGGCTACAACACATCGCGTGTTTATATGATGACCTTCACCGCCGGTGCTGCACTCTCGGGCCTCGCTGGTGGCGTGATGGCACCGCTGGTCGGGCTGAACCCGGCATCTGGTGCCAACTACATCGCGAAATCGTTCATTACTGTAATTTCGGGCGGAACCGCCGTGGTTTCCGGCATGTTGTCCAGCGCAACCCTTTTCGGCGCCGTGTCGCAAATATTCACCTTCCTCTCCACGTCCGTGATTGGTGAAATCGCCCTTCTTGTTGCGGCTGTTGTTCTGTTGCGCCTACTCCCCACGGGGATCACGGGACGCTTTCTGAAAGACCGGATCTGATCGTGAACCTCATCCGGGAAATCATCCTCACGGCCTTTGTCGGCATTTTGCTGATGTTTCTGCTGCCCTTGGGCGTGGATGTCTTCACGCTGTGTCTGCTCAGCATTTACGCGCTGCTCGGTCTGAGCCTCGGCTTCATTTGGGGTTTTGGCGGGATATTGTGCTTCGGCCAGGCCGCTTTTTTTGGGCTCGGTGCCTACGCCTATGCGATTTCCGCGATCAATATCGGAACCCCCTGGGGGCCATTTTTTATCAGCATAATTGTGCCTGCTCTTGTCGCCGCCGTGTTCGGCGCCATGCTCTTCTATGGACGGTTGAACGACGTTTATCTTGCCGTTCTCACGCTCGTTTTCACCCTCATTCTCTACAAGTTCATGAATGTGACAGCGGGTGAGGAATATGTCATCGGAACCGCAAGACTTGGCGGCTACAATGGCATTCCGGGATTCGAAACGCTTTCCCTGCCGTGGGATCCAAGCGAATATCTCTACGGCGAAAGCCTCTATTACTTCTGCCTCGTCCTGCTGCTGGCCTGTTATCTCGGATTGCGCTGGGTTCTGCGAAGCCCCTTCGGCCGCATCGTCGTTGCGGTCCGCGAAAATGAGCTGCGTGCAGAATTGATGGGATATGATGTTCGCCTCATCAAGACGGCCGTTTTTGCAATTGGCGGCGGCGTGGCCGGACTGGCGGGCTGCCTTTACGCAAACTGGGCCGAGATCGTCACGCCAAATCTCTTCTCACTTGGTCAGTCGGCTGAAATCATCATCTGGGTGATTGTGGGCGGTGCTGGAACGCTTGCGGGCCCCATTCTGGGTGCAGCGGGTCTGGGCTATCTGAAATATCTTCTGGGTCAACAAAGCCTGATCGACAACACGCTGGTCATGGGTGCCGTGCTGGTGCTGGCGGTTTTGCTGTTGCCCCGCGGAATTTTCCCGACCATTGCCGATCTATTCCAAAAGCGCACAGGATCGAGGAGCTCAAACCGAAAGAGATCGTCATCGCGCAAACGCAGAGCCAGACGCCGACCCATTCGCGAAGGAGGTCGCAATGGCGAATAATACGGTCGTCGAAGCGCGTGATCTGACGATGCGGTTTGAGGGCGTGGTTGCCCTCGATTCAGTAAGCTTGAACCTTCAGCGAAATGAGCTTCGCTGTCTGATTGGTCCCAACGGAGCGGGCAAAAGCACGTTCTTCAAGTGTCTGACGGGGATGCAGACGCCGACCAGCGGCGAAATCTTCATCGATGGAGAAAACACGACCGGACTTAGCCCGCATCAGGTTGCCCGACTTGGTGTGGGGATCAAAACGCAGGTTCCGAGCGTGATGAGCGGACTGACCGTGCGCGAGAACATCTGGCTCGCGGCGCGACGCACCAACCGTTCGCGGGCCGCAGACCGAATTGTCGATGACACATTACAGCGTCTTGAGCTTGAGGAGATTTCACGGTCGGAAGTGTCAACGCTTGCCCACGGGCAACGGCAGATCGTTGAATTGGGAATTGTGCTCGCCGGTGAACCCTGGCTCGTCCTGCTTGATGAACCTGCGGCAGGTCTTACTTCGGATGAAGTCGAGCGGATGGTCTCGGTCATTCATGAGATCAACAAGAGCGCCACACTCATTGTCGTGGAACACGACATGCATTTCATTCGAATGATCGCAAAAATGGTGACGGTTTTTCATCAGGGGAGGGTGCTGATTGAGGAGGACGCCGAGACCGTTCTCAACGACCCGGTTGTTCGGGACGTTTATTTGGGCAAGCGACAATGAGCAGCGATATCAACGAACCGATCCTTGAAGTGACCGGCCTGCGCGGTGGATACGGAGCAATACCGATCCTGCACGGTACGGAATTCAGCATCGAAGACGGCAGCATTGTTGGAATTCTCGGCCACAACGGAATGGGCAAGTCCACCTTGCTGAAAACCATTATGGGCTATCTTCCAGCCACGGCAGGAAGAATGGTGTTCGATGGCGAGACCATCACCGAACTTCCCGTGCACGAACGCGCCCGCCTTGGTCTGGGCTACGTGCCTCAGGGGCGCGGAATTTTCACCCAGCTCAGCGCGATCGACAATCTGCGATTTGCCTGGAGTGAGGAAACTTCAGATGTTCCGATTGATGAGGCCATCGACCGGATTCTGAGCGAGTTTCCACGTCTGCAACCCTTGCTCGATCGACACGCAGGCGCGCTGAGTGGCGGCGAACAGCAAATACTAGCCATCGCGCGCTGCCTGATCGCTGAGCCCTACCTGCTGCTTCTGGACGAGCCAACAGAAGGCATTCAGCCCTCCATTGTCGACGAGATCGCCACCACCCTAAAGTTGCTGCGCGACAATCGCGATATCACGATTGTGGTGGTGGAACAGAACCTCGATTTTCTGATCGGTTTGTGTGACCGGCTGATGATTTTTGAACGTGGCGAAGTGAAAGTGGATCTCGCGACCGGCGAAACCAATGCGGCAGATCTGATTGACGAGTTTGTCGGCCTTGGCGCTGGACGGGTCACCCGCGAACACAGCGGCTCCGGCTCCACGCCCTCCCGCCCTTCAGAACACTTCTCACAAGACCCCACCCCGCCAGCGGCTGCCGCCGGCAAGGAGGCATACATGACCGTAAGACGGCCAACCATCCAGCAAATGCGCGATGTCGCTTCCGGCCTCGGCATCACCATGGGCGACGATGAGCTGAACGAATATCTGACGCTGATGGAGGCCAATTTCGAGGCCTACGATCTGGTCGATTCAATGCCCGACGAGCTGCCGAAGGTGAAATATCCACGCACGCCAGGACATCGTCCGGCGACCCACGAAAACCCGCTCAATGCGTGGTATGTGAAATCGGAAGTGCGCGGGGCTGTTTCCGGTGTTCTTGAAGGCAAAACCATTGCGCTAAAGGACAATGTCTGCCTCGCTGGTGTACCAATGATGAATGGCGCGTCCACGCTCGAAGGCTACACGCCTGATGTGGACGCGACGGTTGTCACCCGCATTCTCGACGCTGGTGGCACTATCGTGGGCAAGGCGCACTGCGAATATTTTTGCCTTTCCGGTGGAAGCCATACCAACGCGACCGGTCCGGTGCATAACCCTTACAAGATTGGATACTCTGCGGGCGGGTCTTCTTCCGGTTCCGGCGCGCTCGTCGGTGCGGGTGAAGTCGATATGGCTATTGGCGGCGATCAGGGAGGGTCAATCCGCATCCCCGCGTCGTTCTGCGGTTGCTATGGAATGAAACCGACCCATGGGCTGGTTCCCTACACCGGCATCATGCCAATCGAGCCAACGATCGATCACACTGGGCCAATTACCCAGACGGTTTCCGACAATGCGCTGATGCTGGAGGTCATTGCCGGAGATGACGGACTGGATCCGCGCCAATATGCGCCGCGCACGGATAAGTACACGCAAGCCCTGAGCCGCGGTGTGGGCGGTATGCGCATTGGCGTGGTTCGCGAGAGTTTTGGACTCGACAACAGCGAACCGGATGTCGACCAAAAAGTGCGCGAAGCCTCCCGCAAACTGACTTCCTTGGGGGCCGTGGTGGAAGAAACCTCCATCCCCATGCATCTGCAGGGGCCGGCAATCTGGACGCCAATTGCACTTGAAGGTCTGACCGACATCATGATGCACGGTAACGGCTTCGCAACCGGGTGGAAGGGCCTCTACGTCACCAGCCTGCTTGATGCACATTCCAATTGGCGCACACGCGCGGACGAGCTCTCCAAGTCCTTGAAGATCAGCATGTTCGTCGGCGAATATATGCAGAAATATTATCGCGGGCATTTTTACGCCAAAGCGCAGAATTTGAGCCGTCGCCTGCGGGCGGCCTACGATGATTCTCTCGCCAAGTTCGACCTGTTGCTGATGCCCACGCTCCCGGTGAAGGCAACGCCGCTGCCACCTGCCGATGCGCCTTTGTCTCTGGTCGTGCAGCGCGCGTTCGAGATGGTGGCAAACACCGCGCCGTTTGATGCCACCGGTCATCCGGCGATGAGCATTCCCTGCGGTTTGAGCAATGGCCTGCCCGTTGGAATGATGTTGATCGGGCGCCACTATGATGAAAGCACGATCTATCGCGCCGCTCATGCATTCGAACAGGCTGCGGACTGGAAATCCATGTGATGGTTGAACCAACCATCACCGATTTATCCAAACCGATCACATCGCTTGATGTGGCGTCCCCGCTAGTGAGGCCGAGCGCCGATGATCTGAAGCCAGAAGGGGGCTCATTCGTTCGTGGCAGAACTGATGTGCCGCTATGGCGCAAGACGGTGTTCCAGGTGCTTCAGGAAACCGCCAACCGACATGGTCACCGGGATGCTGCGATATTCTGTGCTCACGGTGTGCGCTGGAGTTGGTCGGAACTTGTCCGCAAATGTGATGATCTTGCCAGCGGCCTGTTGGCGCTGGGAATCGGCCCTGGCGACCGGGTCGGCATCTGGTCGCCGAACCGGCCGGAGTGGCTATTGACGCAATTCGCCACCGCTCGCATTGGCGCCATTCTCGTCAATATCAATCCGGCCTATCGCTCCTATGAGCTCGAATATGCACTCAACAAATCCGGCTGCACAGCTCTGGTGTTGGCTGAGAGCTTCAAGAGCAGCGACTATGTGGCGATGCTCCGTGAGGTCGCCCCTGAACTCTCTTCATCACAGCCGGGTGAATTGTCTTCCACCCGGTTGAAGTTTTTGAAGCACGCAATCGTAACCGGAGAGAGCAAGCTTCAGGGACTTCACCGGTTCAGCGACTTGATGACGCTGGCCGGGCCTGCCCATCGTATGCGCCTGGATGAACTGTCATCGAACCTCGATCCAGATGATCCGATCAATATTCAGTTCACGTCCGGCACCACAGGTTCCCCCAAGGGGGCCACACTGACCCACTACAACATCGTCAACAATGCCCGGTTTGTTGTTCAGACCATGCGTTTCAGTGAAGCTGAAAGGCTGTGTATTCCTGTTCCCCTTTACCATTGCTTCGGCATGGTGATGGGCGTGCTTGGTTGCGCTGCAACCGGAGCCGCGATGGTATTTCCGGACGAAAGTTTCGATGCAAAGAGCACATTGGGGGCAGTCGATAAGGAACGTTGCACGGCCCTTTACGGCGTGCCCACAATGTTCGTTGCCCTGCTGGACGCACCTGAATTTGCTTCAACCGACTTTGGTTCTTTGCGAACCGGTTGCATGGCCGGCGCGCCTTGCCCAATCGAGATCATGAAACGCGTTGTGGGCGAAATGAACATGAGAGAGGTCACAATCGCCTACGGCATGACCGAGACCAGCCCTGTTTCGTTCCAATGTCATGCGGATGACCCGCTGGACAAACGCGTTTCAACCGTGGGGCGGATTCACCCCCATGTTGAAGTCAAGATTGTGGACGAGCAGGGCAAGGTCGCGCCGGTTGGGGAGCGGGGAGAATTGTGCACGCGTGGCTACAGTGTCATGCGGGAGTATTGGGAGGACGATGCCCGGACGAGTGAAGCGATCGACGCTGCCGGTTGGATGCACTCAGGCGATCTGGCCACGATTGATGCGGACGGATATTGCGAGATTGTTGGACGGGTGAAAGACATGCTCATCCGTGGAGGGGAGAACATCTATCCAAGGGAAGTCGAGGAATTTCTATTCACCCACCCAAATGTGGCGGAGGCGCAGGTCTTTGGCGTACCGGACGATAAATATGGTGAGGAGGTTTGTGCCTGGATTGTTCTGAAACCGGGTGCGAATTCAGACGAAAACGAGATCCGGGAGTTCTGCCGGGGACAGATCGCGCACTACAAGATCCCGCGCTTTGTCCGCTTCAAAACCGAGATACCGATGACCGTCACTGGAAAGCCGCAGAAATTCATCATGCGTGATCAGATGATGGAAGAACTGGCGGGAGTTTGAACCGCTGTGCTTGATTTCCATCCCGGTCGCCACGACGCTTTGCTGGTCATTGATGTTCAGCGGGACTTTTGTGCGGGAGGGCGCCTTGAGGTTCCGGGCGGAGACGAGGTGGTCGCGCCGATCAACAGGCTGGCAGAACAGTTCAAGACGGTGGCGATCACACAGGACTGGCATCCGGCGGGTCATTCTTCTTTCGCATCTAGCCATGCTGGAGCCGAGCCATTTTCCGAGATCATGATGCCCTATGGTCCACAGGTCCTTTGGCCAGACCACTGCATTCAGAACTCCAAAGGCGCAAAGTTCCACAAACAGCTGGACACATCCAACGCTGCGGTGGTCATTCGAAAAGGATTTCGCCCGGACATCGATTCCTATTCGGCTTTTTTTGAGAACGACCACCGGACCCCGACGGGTCTCGCGAATTATCTGCGCGAGTGCGGCATTCAACGCGTCTATTGCGTTGGCCTTGCGCTGGATTTTTGCGTGCGGTTTTCTGCTGAAGACGCGCGGGCACAAGGCTTTGAAACGAGCGTGATCCTCAATGCCTGCCGCGCAATTGATCAGGACGGATCATTGTCAGGAGCCCTCAATGCAATGCGCAATGCGGGTGTGCAATTGTTAGCCTGATTTTTGCCGTCAGGCGTTTATCCAACTTCGGATGTCATTCGCGACGGCGGCCGTTGCTGCGTCCAAGAGCTGCTTCCCGTGTTCTGGCTTTGCCAAAGCGGAATGGGAACCGACGCGTCCATCCGGGAAGTCTCGACGGTGTTCACCGGGCGGACCATGCTTGTCTCCGGCATGTGCCTTTATGTATGCAGCACTCAATTTTTCGGGAGGGGTCTCAGCGTCACCCGATTCAACAACTCGATGGGTGGCCTGAGTGATCGCGATTTCGGAAGGGGTGGCGTGCATCCCCTCCCAATCGCCGTAGAACTCCCTACGCAACCGGTTAACCGGCTCAAAATCCCACCAGGATCGAACCCTGATCTGCCGATCAGCGGCGGCACACTTTTCGGTCACCCGGGCCAGACATTCCAGATTGGCGCCATGGCCGTTCAAAAAGTAGAACTGCTGAAATCCCTGGGTCGCAAGTCCGGTGATGATTTCTGAAACCAGACTTTCATAGACAGGTGGAGAGACGGAAATGCTGCCGGGAAACGCCATGTTGAATGGGGCCGGCGTGTAAGCGAGCGTCGACACAACAAGAATTGAAAGCTCTTGACCGGCCCTTTGGGCTATCGCTTCTGCACAGAGTGCATCGGTGCCAATCAGACCCATGGGGCCATGCTGTTCGGTCGAGCCGGTGGGGAGGATGATCGCATTGGAGCGCTGAAGATAGTCTTCAACCTCGTACCATGTGCAAAGATCGAGCCTCATTGATCACCAAGCCATTCGACAAGACGTGGACGATAGTCGGCCAGTTCTGACGCGACGGCGTCAAACCGCTCGAGAGCGCCAAGATAATCCTTCACCCTGTCGTTTGATGCGGGCTCCAATCCGAAATGCCGGGCGAGTTCTTCAATCCAGGCACAGGTAATGGGAAAGCCACAATCGCCGAGGGTCAAAACCTCAATGGTCACCGGTAGCAATCGCGTCAGTTGATCCACCCCTTGCTGCACAACTGACCATTGCTGCTTCACAAACGCCGTGTCCCGGTTGGCATTCTTGATATGCGGGAAAAGGGATCTTACGGCGGGTTCGAGACGCGTGTCGTGAAACCGTGATCGTGCCCGAATTGCGGCCCGCTGTTTCGCATCACCTGGAAGCATATCCGGTTCAGGACAAATCTCGTTCAGATATTCGGCGATGGCCTCTGAATCGCCCAGCAAGAACCCGTTGTGCTCCAGTGCGGGCAGGTTTCCCGCCGGAACGAGTGTCGCATATTCAGCCGAACCATATCCGCCAGGAGGGAGGATCTCCTGCCAATCAAGGTTTTTGTGGCGCATCAGGATGCGCAGCTTTGCACAATAGAGGCTTACGGGAATAGCGTAGACTTTTATCATGAAAAAGGGCGCTCAAGTGAGCGCCCCTCCTATTGCATCAGGCTTTGTGATCTATTCTTTCAACCGCCACTTTTTGCCGAGCGTGTCGAAAAATCCGCGTTCCTTTTTCAGAGCAACCCAGGTGTTGATGTAGTTGATCCAGACCTGGTCGGACTGCGGAAGCAGCATCGCGATTGGCGTAGGCGATTTTGGTGCCGAAACCGGGACAATCATCATCTGAGGATATTTCTCAACCAGCTTCAGCGCTTCAACATTGGATGTGATGTGCGCGTCTGCCCGTCCGGCCAGAACTTCCTGAAAGTCACGAGCTGGAGCCTCAACAATCTGATGTTTGGCATCAGGGAAAAACTGTTTGACCTGCTTTTCCTGCGTTGTGCCGAGCGTCGCCGCAACGGTCACATCGCCCTTGTTCATGTCATCCCAGTCTTTGAACTTGTCAGCGTTCTTTTTCAGAATGAGAGGAACGGTTGCCAGCGAGAAATAGGGTGTCGAGTAACCGGTTGCCTTGGCGCGGGCCGGCGAAACCGAGGCCGAACCGGTCATGTGATACTTGCCTGCGGTCACACCGCTTACAAGCGTTTTCCAGTCGGCCGGTACGAACTCAACCTTAACACCAAGGTCTTTCGCAAGTTCGTTCATCACGTCGATATCGTAGCCAGTGTAGCTGTTGTTGGTGACGTCTTTCATGGTCATCGGGTTCCAGTCACCCGTGGTGCCCACTTTTAAAACACCGGTGTTCAAAATCTCATTCAACGCCGATTGCGCCATCGACGCAGTTGTTGAACAGGCTAAAAAACACAGCGCTGTTGCCAGTTTGATCAGTTTCACTTGTATCTCCCTTGATCGTTTCAGAGCCCCATGTGTGCCATTGAATTTGCAACACAACTAACTCATTGCGTGGCAATCAATTTCGTGGCTTAGTTCCCTTTCGCGGCTCATCGGGAGAGAATATCAAACTTGAAACCATCCGCCACCATAAAGATGGAACAGGTTTGCAAGGACTTCGGCAATTTTCGCGCCCTGAGCAGCGTATCTCTGGAAGTTCAATCGGGCGAAAAGGTTGTCGTTTGCGGTCCCTCGGGTTCCGGTAAGTCGACACTGATCCGTTGCATCAACGGTCTGGAGCAGCATGATGAGGGGCGCATCGAGGTCGCCGGAACGGAGCTGACACACACCAATGCGAGCCTGAAGGCTGTGCGTTCAAACGTCGGAATGGTGTTTCAGCAATTCAACCTGTTTCCTCATCTCACGGTAAAACAGAACCTGACCCTAGGCCCGCTTCGCACCCGAAAAATGTCCGAAGCGGAGGCGCAAGAGCTTGCGGTCTCCTATCTTGAGCGGGTGCGCATTCCCGAGCAGGCAGACAAATACCCGGCCCAGCTTTCCGGCGGTCAGCAACAGCGTGTGGCGATTGCAAGATCCTTGTGCATGGAACCACAGATCATGCTGTTCGATGAACCAACATCGGCGCTTGATCCGGAAATGATCAACGAAGTTCTGGATGTGATGGGCGAACTCGCCGAAAGCGGCATGACAATGATTTGTGTTACTCACGAAATGGGTTTCGCCAAACGGGCCGCCGATACAATGGTCTTCATGGATCATGGGGAGATTGTCGAAAAAGCGGAGCCTGATCAGTTCTTCACCAAACCGCGCACAGATCGGTGTCAGGATTTCCTGGCGAAAATTTTGTCGCACTGAGCAGGGAGAAAGCGCGTGACCTTTGGCCGACTGTCCGTTCTCTTTGCCTCCGCTCTTCTCCTGACGGGCTGTGCCCAGAACTGGGGTTGGTATGTCGTCAATCCCACCATTCCGTCGGGCTTGAACAATCTGAAGTTTCTCGCCAGCGGCCTTTACTACACGCTGCTGCTTTCCATAACGGCGATCATCATTTCGATTGTCATCGGTCTGGCGGTTGCCCTTCCGGGTCTTTCCAAGAAAGCGTCGTTGAGGCGGTTCAACCGGGTCTATGTCGAGCTTGTCCGGGCCATTCCCATTCTGGTTCTGATCCTGTGGGTCTACTACGGACTACCCCAGATGACCGGCCTTTCCATCTCCGTCTTCTGGGCCGGCGTCATTGCGCTGGCACTTTCAGATAGTGCCTTCGAAGCCGAAATCTTCAGGGCCGGAATTCAGTCCATCGATAAGGGACAGTACGAAGCCTCGCATTCAATATCGCTCAGCTACTCCGATATGATGCGGTTTGTTATTCTGCCTCAGGCAATCCGCCGTATCCTGCCGGCACTGGGCAATCAGCTTGTTTACATGCTGAAAATGTCGTCCCTCGTCTCGGTTATCGGCATGCAGGAACTGACACGCAAGGCCAACGAGCTGGTGGTGGTCGAGTATCGCCCACTGGAAATCTACACCATTCTGGTTCTCGAATATCTGGTCCTCATCTTGATCGTGTCAGCGGGTGTACGGTGGCTTGAACGCAAGATGCAATCCGGCCAGCGTGTTTAGAGATTTGCCGCATGTCTGTGTGGATTAAGATGGTTTGAGTCGTGATCCGCAGGCGGAGACAGGTGAGTGAATTTGATTGAGTATGACAAGGCAGGCGCGTTCAACCTGCTGCAAAACTGTCTGGAGGTGAAACCCGACGATCGGGTTCTCCTAGTCTGCGAAGATCCCAAGTTTGGCTGGTACGACAATGAAATTTCAACATTGCTGGCGAGCGCCGTTCAAGACCTCGGCGCAGAAGCCTCCACCATCCGGGTCGGCACACCGGACGATGACTTGCCGGAAGACTACGAACAGCTTTTAAGCCAACACGACACGATCATCTATCTCGCACGCATTGGTGATCAGGATCGCTTCACCGACAATCTTCCCGGAAAAAGCGTCGCGATGCTCTACACGCGCGATGTGGCGGCGCTTTCGTCGACCTACGCCTCGGTGAATCACAAGGCCATGAAGGAGTTCAAGGCTGCGGTGGACCGGGTTTCATTTGGCGCGCGCGAAATCACGGTTGCCTGTCCACTCGGGACAGAACTCATTTGCCCGTTGGACGATCAGGATCTGGAGCCCGACGGTGAAGTGGCAATAAGGCGATTTCCGCTTTGTGTCCCGCAGCCAATTTTGGCGAGACGCATGTCCGGCAAGGTCGCACTGACCAGATGGCTGACACCGACCGGATCACAGTCCTACGCTCCGGCAAGCTGCAAGATTGAGGGCATCGTGTTTGCACTGGTCGAACAGGGGCGCATCGTCGGCTTTGAGGGTGAAGGATCAAGCGTTGTGGCTATTGAAGCCCACTATGAGATGGTTTCGCGCCGGTTCGGCATCGACAAATATGCGATCCATTCCTGGCATGCCGGTATTCATCCAGCCTGCTTCTACACCGGTGGAATCGATGACAACCCGGATCGCTGGTCCAACAACATCTTTGGCAGTCCGAGATTTGCCCACTTCCACACTTGCGGCGGTTATCCGCCGGGCGAAATCTGCTGGATGGTGCTGGATCCCACCATCAAGATCGATGGCACACCGCTTTGGGAGGATGGCCGTTTGCTGGACCAGAACTTTGAGCCAACCGCAAATGTTGTCTTGAAACGCCCGGAACTGCAGGAGCTGGTGTCACATCCCCGACCGACGGTGGGATTGGATAGCTGATATTGGCTGACAATTTCTGCGCGTCCTCGGCGGAATTTTTGACGGTGCGCCTCGGTTCGCCAAATCCGATTGCTGACGTCAGGCGCTACGAAACCTAGGATGAGCAGGGGCGTGGAAGCGCTGAAAATCGCGCCAACCGGCTTTGGAAACAGATGCTTGACGAGTATGCAAAACCGACGCTCGATGAAAGCACCGATGACGTGTGGAAAGATTTTGTTGCCCGCTGCAAATCAGAGATAATGCCTGAGAAAGCCGCATAACTCTTTTTACGGGTAACCCTATTGGAAAGGTTGGAACGACAATGGCAGCCTGGATCAAGATGATCGCAGATGAAGACGCGGATGATGATTTGAAAGAGGTGTTGCACCTCGCTCGAACACCTCATGGCACGGTAGACAATGTGATGCGTGTGCATTCCCTACGGCCAAACACAATGAAAGGCCATGTGATCCTTTACCGGGCCGCGCTGCACGACGAAGCGAACACGCTGCCAGAATGGCTTCAGGAAACCATCAGCTCGTATGTCTCTTTGCTGAACGGATCGACTTATTCCTACGCGAACCATTGGGCCAACGCGCGGCATCTGATTGGGGATGATCGACGCGCCGATGAAATTGAGGCCGCACTCAAGGCGAGAGCCCCTTCAAATGCGTTTTCCGGGCGAGAACTGGAACTGCTCAAATATGCAGAGAAACTGACATTGCGTCCCGGAGACATGGAAAAGTCAGACGTTGATGCACTGAAGTCGGCCGGACTGGACGATGGGGAAATCCTCGAAGCGGTCCAGATCATTGGCTACTTCAACTACGTCAACCGGCATCTCAATGGCCTTGGCGTGACCACCGATGGGGATGTGGTGGGATATTATGCGGAAAGCGACGCCTAGCGAGAAGGTAGGCTCGTTTCGCCGACTGCAAATTACTTTGCACACACGCTGGCGAATTGAGTGAGCCAGTTTGGGACGTAAATGCACCCGAAACAGTGTATTCGACCTGTTCTTGTTGCGTAAAATGCAATATGTTTCTCAAAATGCAATTATTGGCTTTGAACGATCATGGGAAAGATAGAAACCAACTTTGACATGGCGACCATTCCGGTGGTCGATGTGGCCCCGCTTCGCGATGGCAGCGATCCCATGTCTGTGGCGAAGGCTTTGCACGAGGCCAACATTGACCTCGGTTTCATCTACATCAAGGGCCATGGCATTCCGGACGAGCTCATCGATACGGCGCGCGAGGCGGCTCTCGCATTCTTTCGCGCTGATAACGAACAGAAAGGAAAGGTACGGATCACCGGCAATCATCGGGGCTGGATCAGCGTGGGTGGTGCCAAAATGGACGACGATGCCAAGCCCGATCTGAAGGAGAGTTTCGTTTGGGGATATCAAAGCAAGGACGGTCGCTATCCTCAAGACCATGAACTGAGGGGAGCCAACAAATGGCCGCAAGATATGCCGCAGATCGAGAAGCTGTGTCTCGAATATTTCGGCAAAGTCCACGAGGTTGCGGAACATCTGATGCGCGGTTTCGCGCTTGGATTGGGGCTGGATGAACAGTTCTTTCTACGCAGCAATGACAAGCCGATGAGCCGAAATTCGTTTGTGTACTACCCGCCGCAGCCGGCCGATGCCGCTGCGGATCAGTTTGGCGTTGGAGCCCATACAGACTTCGGCATGCTCACCGTATTGTGTCAGGATTCAGTTGGCGGTCTGGAAGTTCAAACTGTGAGCGGCGACTGGATATCGGCCCCTCCCATTGATGGCACGCTGATCGTGAATGTGGGAGATCTTCTGGCACGCTGGACGGACGATACCTACAATTCGACGCCTCACAGGGTAAAAAACACTTCTGGTCAGGAGCGACTTTCGATCGTGTGCGCCTATGATCCAAACCCGGAAACCGCGATTGATGCGCGCGAAATATTCGGCGCTGATTATCAGCCCAAGGACCCCGCGATCACTTGTGGTGACTACCTCACATGGCGGTTTGCTAAAGCTTTCGCGCACAAAGCCAAATAGGGGCCGAGGGCATGCCCTCTATCGAAGAAACTGTTGGTGCGGCCTTGCATTCCGCCCGACGGGCCAACGGTTTGTCCGCCAAGGACTTGGCGGAAGTCTCAGGTGTCTCCGCGCCAATGATAAGCCGCATTGAGAATGCACAATCTTCAGCGACCCTGCCGACGCTGGTGCGCCTTGCCGAAGCCCTCGACATCCCACTGGTCAATATTTTCGGCGACGTGGCGCAGACCCATTCCGACTATACATTTACCCAGGCTGGCGAGGGGTTGCGATCGTCACGCATTCAGGGCCAACACACCCATAGATTTTGGCAACTGGCCAACCACCGGCGTAGCAATCTCAAATTTGACGCCATAACCGTTCATCTGAAACGCCAGGATGCCCCCCCGCCAACCTATGTCGGCCGGGGCGTAATCTTTATCCGGATCATTGAGGGCGAAGCCATTTATGGATACGGAGGTGAAAGGATCCCGATGGCGCCGGGAGATTCCATCGCACTAGATGCTGAATTGCGGCACGGAGTTGTAGAGGTCAAAACGCCGGAACTGGTGTTTCTGAATGTCCAGGCCGAGGTTCTGTGACGACAGGTGAGTTAAACCAGGTGTCGAGAGCCTCGCCCTAGCTGAGCTTCGCTGCGTACACATTTAGGTGGCCGATTTCACAAAATTCCCGGCAGGTTCAAACCGTGTTGCGACGCACAGTCTCGTGCTTCTTCATAACCGGCGTCGGCGTGGCGCATAACGCCTGAGGCTGGATCGTTCCACAGAACGCGCTCCAGTCGTGCATCCGCGTCCTTAGTGCCATCACAACAAATCACCATGCCAGCGTGCTGGGAAAAGCCCATGCCAACGCCTCCGCCATGATGAAGCGAAACCCATGTCGCGCCGGAAGCCGTGTTGAGCAAAGCATTGAGCAGTGGCCAGTCGGAAACGGCATCTGAACCATCTTTCATGGCTTCCGTCTCGCGGTTGGGCGAAGCAACAGAACCTGAATCCAGATGGTCGCGACCAATCACCACCGGAGCGGACAACTCACCGTTTCGAACCATCTCGTTGAACGCGAGACCAAGCTTGTGGCGAACCCCCAGGCCGACCCAGCAAATGCGGGCAGGCAATCCCTGAAATGAAATGCGCTCGCGCGCCATGTCGAGCCAATTGTGCAGATGGGCATCGTCAACGAGCTCTTTGACCCTCGCGTCCGTCTTGTAGATGTCTTCAGGATCGCCGGACAGGGCACACCATCGAAACGGGCCGATACCCCTGCAGAACAGCGGGCGAATGTAGGCCGGCACAAAACCCGGAAATGCAAACGCGTTTTCCAAACCCTCTTCAAGGGCGACCTGTCGGATGTTGTTTCCATAGTCGAGCGTTGGAACACTGGCGTTCCAGAAATCGACCATCGCCTGCACATGCGTTTTCATGGATGCGCGGGCGGCAGCTTCGACGGACTTCGGATCGCTTTCCTGCTTCTCGCGCCATTCCGCCAAACCCCATCCTTGCGGCAGATAGCCATGAAGCGGATCATGCGCGCTTGTCTGGTCGGTCACGATATCAGGCCGCACACCGCGTTTGACGAGTTCAGGAAACACATCAGCAGCATTTCCAATCAGGCCGACGGATTTGGCTTCTCCGGCCTTCGTCCATTTTTCGATGAGCGACAGCGCTTCATCAAGCGAACTGGCCTTCTCGTCCAGATAGCGGGTTCGAAGACGAAAATCGGCGCGAGTCTCGTCGCATTCGACCACGAGGCAGCAGGCTCCCGCCATAACGGCAGCGAGCGGTTGCGCACCACCCATGCCGCCCAGCCCGGCGGTGAGGATCCATTTGCCTGTCAGATCGCCATTGTAATGTTGGCGACCGGCCTCAACGAAGGTTTCGTAGGTTCCCTGAACAATGCCCTGCGTACCAATGTAAATCCACGATCCGGCGGTCATCTGGCCATACATGGCGAGGCCGCGTTTATCGAGTTCGTTGAAGTGGTCCCAGTTTGCCCAGTGAGGGACGAGGTTGGAATTCGCTATCAGAACGCGCGGAGCGTCCTTGTGCGTGCGGAAAACACCAACCGGCTTGCCGGACTGAACGAGCATTGTCTCGTCATCGTTCAAGGATTTGAGCGCCGCCACCATGTTGTCGAAGTCGTCCCACGTCCGCGCTGCTCGACCAATGCCGCCATACACCACCAGTTCGTGAGGGTTTTCAGCAACATCGGGATGCAGATTGTTCATCAACATGCGCATTGGCGCTTCCGTGAGCCAGGACTTCGCCGAGATGTCGGTTCCCGTCGGAGGAAAGACGTCGCGCTGATTGTGGCGTGATCCCGCAGATGGTTGTGTCATGGTCTTGCTCCAAGCAATTTTGCCGTTTCGGTCAGGCCTTCAAGAATGGCCCTCAGGTGGACCCGCAGTCGCTCGGCCTTTTTTTTGTCGAACGAGAACGGCGGTTGTTCGGTTTCCAGATAGGTGGATTGCGCCAGTTCCATCTGAATGGCGTGAATATTTTCGTCCGGTTGTCCGTAATGTCTTGTGGTCCAGCCGCCCTTGAAGCGGCCGTTCAGGACGGTGGTGTAGCTGTCGGCCTTTTCGCAGATGTCCAGAACTGCTTTCTCGACTAGCGGACTGCAGGTCGCGCCATTGTTGGTGCCAATGTTGAAGCCGGGCAGGGTGCCTTCAAACAGGAACGGAATCCGGGAACGGATTGAATGGCAATCATAGAGAATGGCAAATCCATGCTTCTCCTTCACACGCTCCAATTCTGCCCAAAGCGCGGTATGGTAGATCGTGTGAAACGCCTGTTTGCGCGCTTCAATATCTTCTTCTGTGGGGCGAACATTCCAGATATCATTCCCATCGAAGTCAATCAGCGGCACAAGGGTCGTTGTGTTCTGGCCGGGATAAAGAGAAACACCAGACGGGTCGCGATTTACGTCAATGACATAGCGATGGATCCTGGTGCGAACCGTTGTAACGTCGGGAACAAGGCCCTCATAGAGCGTGTGGATATGCCAGTCCGTGTCGACAAGCGATCGGCCAAGCTCATTCAGGTTTTCGTCAATCTCTGCTGGAACGTCGAGGCCCGTGTGAGGAAGCCCCAGCACAATGGGGCCGGACCCTCTTGAGGTTTCAATGTTCATCGCGGAGCCCTCGGAATTTCCAGCTCCGGCAGGTTCAATCCGCTGCAAAGCGTTCCGTCCGTAACCAGTGCAGCGAGTGCCGTCATTTCGTTGGACAGATATCGGTCTTCCCTAAGGGGAGGGGAGGCGCGCCGAATGGCCTCCATGACCGATTGAAGCTTTGAACTGGTCTTGAGCGGTGCTCTGAATTCCACGCCTTGAGAGGCACAAAGCGCTTCGACGGCGATTATATGGCTCAGATTCCGGTTCATACGATGCAAGCGCATCGCCGCATGGGCAGCCATGCTGACATGATCTTCCTGATTGGCAGATGTGGGGGTTGAGTCGGTTGAACAGGGGTTTGCCAGATGCTTGTTCTCGCTCATGAGTGCAGCAGTTGTCACTTCCGCGATCATGAAACCGGAATTCAGCCCGGGTTCGGGCGTCAGAAATGCCGGAAGATCGTGAGACAAAGTCGGATCAACCATCAGTGCGACCCGCCGTTGCGCAATGGCTCCGATCTCGGAGAGCGCGATGGCAATCTGATCGGCGGCAAAGGCCACGGGCTCAGCATGGAAGTTGCCACCGGAAACGACATCGCCAGTTTTCGTCAGAACCAAGGGATTGTCCGTTGCGGCGTTCGCTTCAACTTCGAGCGTACTTGCTGCAAAACGCAACACATCGAGCGCCGCTCCAAGAACCTGCGGTTGGCATCGTATACAGTAGGGATCCTGGACCCGTTGATCATCCTCTCTGTGGCTCTCGCGAATTTCTGATCCGGCGATTATTTCTCTCATCGCAGCAGCGGTCTCGATTTGACCGGCATGTCCCCGCAGTGTGTGAATTTCTTCCGTCAGCGGATCGGTCGAACCCATGATGGCGTCGGTGGAAAGCGCTGAAATAGCGAGCGATGATTGAGCGTTGAGCCAAGCCTGAAACAGGGCGGACAACGCGCAGGCGGTGGAAAACTGTGTCCCGTTGATGAGGGCTAGACCCTCCTTGGCGCCGAGCGTGATCGGCTCTAGGCCCTTCTTTTGTAGTGCTTCCCCTCCCGGACAAAGGTTCCCGTCAACCCAGGCTTCCCCTTCACCAATCATCACGGCTGCCATGTGGGCGAGCGGTGCGAGGTCACCGGATGCGCCCACCGAACCTTGCGACGGTATGCGCGGGGTGATGCCAGCCGCCAGCATTTGCTCAATGATCGTGATGGTCGATGGCGCAACACCGGACGCTCCACGACCGAGCGAAATGAGCTTCAGTGTCATCATAAGCCGGGTTGTCTGGCGATCCAGGGGATCACCAACGCCACAGCAGTGCGAAAGGATGAGATTTCGCTGAAGCGCCGACGTGTTTTCCGGTTCAATCTTGATCGATGCGAGTTTTCCAAACCCGGTGTTGATCCCATAGACCGGGTTTTCTCCAGCAGCGACGTCTGCGACCACCTGGTGCGACTTCACAATCGCGCTCTGGCAGCTTTCATCGAGTGAGATCGCCCCGTCGCCGAGCCAGATTTGTTTCAGATCGTCAAGCGTTACAGCACCGGGTTTGAGCTTCATCAAATGCACTCCCCCGCAACCCATCGTTCAGTGAGGGGATTGAAGCCAATTGTATAGGCGAGCTCTGCCGGATGATTGACGTTCCAGATGGCAAAGTCTGCTCTTTTTCCCGGCTCAAGAACCCCACAATCATCGAGGCCAAGCGCTTTGGCGGCATGTTTGGTGACACCTTCAAGAGCTTCCTGCGGTGTCAGCTTGAACAGGGTGCAGGACATGTTCATGGCCAACAAAGGAGAGAACAATGGCGATGACCCCGGGTTCGCATCGGTTGCGATAGCCATGGGCACCTTGTGCTTTCGGAAGGCTTCGACCGGTGGTTTCTGCGTTTCATTCAGCGTGTAAAACGCACCGGGCAGGATCACCGCAACCGTTTGAGAGGCGGCCATCAGGCGCGCATCATCATCCGTTGCATATTCAACATGATCGGCACTCAACGCACCATATTGTGCTGCCAATGCAGTACCGCCCTGATGGGACAATTGTTCGGCGTGCAGCTTGACCGGGACTTCAAGTTCCCGCGCTGCCTTGAGGACGCGTTCAATTTGCGCAGCCGAGAATGCAATGTTCTCGCAAAATCCGTCCACGCAATCGACCAACCCTTCGGCCACAGCCTCTTTCAGGGCTGGGATACAGACGTCATCAATGTAGGCGTCGGCGCGATCCTTGAACTCGGGTGGCACCGCGTGGGCGCCTAGAAAACTGGTTTCGACTCGCACGTTCCGCCGTGAAGCAAGCGACCGCGCCGCACGCAGCATGTTGAGCTCGGTTTGTATGTCCAGACCGTAGCCTGACTTGATTTCTACAGTCGCCACACCTTCGCTGATGAGCGCATCAAGTCGCGGCAATGCGGCATCGATTAGTTCGTCCAGTGAGGCGTTGCGGGTCGCGTTGACGGTGGACAGGATTCCCCCACCTGACCTTGCGATCTCTTCGTAGGAAACACCCAAAAGTCGTTGCTCGAATTCCCTGGCCCGATCACCGCCAAAAACAAGATGCGTGTGGCAGTCAATCAATGCTGGCGTGATCAGATTTCCGCTCACATCGTGTGATGGCAGTGAGTTGAATTGCTTGGGAAGCGACTTCGTCTCACCAACCCAACTGATTGAGCCGTCTTCGATGACAAGTGAAGCATCTTCGATCAGCCCGTAGGGCTCGCTTCCGGTCAGTGTCGCCAGTCGCGCATTCTTCAGAACGGTCGTCATCGGTCACTTTGTAGAGGTTGTTATACGCATGCTAATAATTTATTTGTATATACAAATAGAAATCTTGGCGCAACAAAAACGGGCACACAAAGAATGACGATCCACGCGAAATTTGCGCTAACACCGAATGGATGGAAGACGAACCAATCCATTGAGATTGATAGTGACGGACGGATCAAACGGGTCGAAGGTGTCGAAAAGCCAAGAGAAGATCAGACAGTGGTGGATCATCTCATTCCCGCACCGGTAAACGTGCATAGCCACGCCTTTCAGCGCGCAATGGCTGGTCTGACCGAGCAGCGCGGATCGGGTCAGTCCGACAGCTTCTGGAGCTGGCGCGTGTTGATGTACAAGTTTATCGATCAGCTCACCCCTGACCAGATCGAGGCAATCGCCGCCTTCGTTCAAATGGAAATGCTCGAAGCGGGCTATCCCACGAACGTTGAATTTCACTATGTCCACCATCAGGTCAGTGGAAATCCGTATGACAATCTGGCCGAACTGAGCCATCGCATCGCCGCCGCCAGCCAGACGAGTGGGATTGGTCTCACTCTCCTGCCGGTTCACTATCAGTTCGGTGGGTGCGACAGGCGTCCGCTCACGGATGGCCAAAGAAGGTTTGGCAACGATCTGGACCAGTTCGCCAGACTGGTGGAGGGCGCGGCAAGCGGTATCAGGCATCTGCCTGATGACTGCAACTTGGGGGTCGCGCCGCACTCTTTGCGCGCCGTTGCCCCGGAGGATTTCGAAAAGCTTGCTCGACTTGTGCCTGCAGGCCCGGTTCATCTGCATCTTGCTGAACAGATTCCCGAGGTCGATGAAGTCAAGTCACACTGGGGAAAACGACCGGTTGAATGGGCGCTCGACAACATCGACATTGACCGAAGATGGTGCCTTATCCACTGCACCCAAATGCTGGCGCACGAAACGGAGAGTCTGGCAAAAACAGGCGCGGTTGCAGGTCTCTGCCCGATCACTGAATCAAGTCTCGGCGATGGTATTTTCGATGGAATCTCCTGGATGGATCATGGAGGGGCGATTGCCGTCGGCTCGGATTCCAATATCCGGATTTCGCTGAGCGAAGAGCTCCGCACTCTGGATTATTCTCAACGGCTTCGCGATCACACACGTGCGGCTTTCGCCACCGAACATCTCTCCACCGGTAGGCGACTGCTTGATGCGGTCACCAAAGGTGGTGCTCAGGCCGCCAATCGAAAAACTGGTAAGATTGAAGTCGGCCATTGGGCAGACCTCGCGGCATTGGATGGGTCAAATCCAACCTTTGCCAATCGCTCGGGAGATACACTGCTGGACAGTTTTGTTTTTGCTGCCGACGATCGAGCCATCACAGATGTATGGTCCGCCGGTCGGCATATGGTCCAGGCAGGACAGCATGTCAGCCGCGAGTCTATCCAGCAACGCTATGTGGATGTGTTGAATGCACTCGAGTTGTGAACCGGGTGTTTGGTAATGCAGATCGACGCTGCGTTGAACCAGCTTCTAAGAAGCATTGCCTCAGGAGGAACAGTTGGCAACAAGCAGCATACATAGCTGGCGATCTATCGAAGGCGAATTGCGGCGGCGCATCCAGTCCCGTGTCTGGCAACCTGGCCAACTGATTCCAAATGAGAGTGATCTTGCAGAAGAGTTCGGCTGCGCGCGCGCAACCGTCAACCGCGCGCTTCGTTTCCTGGCCGAGCAGGGGTTAGTTGACCGCAAACGCAGGGCGGGAACGCGCGTAACGCTTCATCCGGTGCGCAAGGCCACGCTCCATATCCCAATCGTCAGACAAGAAATCGAAGATCGAAACCAGGAATATGGCTACGCTCTAATTTCTTCGAAGCTCGAAGTCCCCCCAAGTGATGCTCGTGGCCGCATGAAGCATCCCGGTGGCGACAAGTTTCTGAAAACAGAGGCTCTGCATCTGGCAGATGGAAAGCCCTATTTGTTCGAAGATCGATGGATCAATGTGAAAGCCATTCCGGAGATTGGAAAGGTCGACCTGAGCCAGATTAGCGCGAATGAATGGCTCGTGGCGAATGCGCCGCTGACCACCGGTGTCATTGCATTTTCGGCAATGAACGCAACGGGCAAAGTGGCTGATGTTCTAAAGGTGGCTATCAACACCGCGCTGTTCGTGGTCGAACGAACAACCTGGGACAATGATGTTCCCATCACCGACGTGAAAATGATCTACGCCGACGGCTATCGCATGCGCACCGTGTTGTAGATGTGTTTTTCTAGTGACGGGTACAGACTGTCAGCCAACAACGGTGCTTGGAGCGCACGAGAACACCACGGGTGCCACCGGTGGTGATGGGTGGTGGGCGGCATGGTAGAACGCTGCGCAAGTCAGAATTCTGTAATCCCGACATTGTCTTGAACAACCCGTTGCAACCTATAGACTGCGCTACAACAAAAGAGGGTGGCGGTGGACGAAACGCTTTCACAACGCATCAGGGCGGAAGCCGAACCGTTTCGGGCGGTTCTAGCCGTGCGGTCGGTGCTGCGGTTGTTGCCACGCACCACGCCGATGGGTTCTTCTTCGCTTGATCCTTCGGAAGTGCTTGAAGTCAGGGAGAGTTTTCAAAAAGCAATTGATCTGCTGCGCCGGTGTCAGGAAGGCGCGTTTGAGTCTGAAAGCGCGCTCACGCTTCTTGAACGTGTTCAAGATGAGGCAGGTGACCCGGAGTTTCTCATCGACTTGAAACATCGCGCAAACGGGATCGTCCCTGTCGCCCTGCTGCACCAGCCCTTGTTTCTGGATCGTCCCGCCGAAATTGAAGATAGGCTTGTCAATCTTTCCGAATTGACCGGTGTCGTCCCTGAATCGATGCGATCAATCTACAGCGCTCTGGAGCAAGGCGCTTCGGTCCCGCCTGAGACACTCGATGCCCTGACCCCCAACAATCCACCATTGCAGGATGATCTGCCTGAGCCGGATTATGGGAAGGAAACTTCAACGGAGTTGGGTGGTGCCGTGCAGGAGGACAAGAATGGTGAGGAGGTGCCGAAGTTTACTTCGAAAGAAGAGTTGCGGGAGTGGCTGGAAAACCAGCCGATTGAATTCGCGCAGGTGATGGCTGCGAGAGCGGCACTGCGAGTGCTTCCCATTGCAGTGCATTTTGAACAACAGGATGAATTTAATGACGTTCGAGTGGACGAGATCGCCCAGTGTGTGTTTCGAGCGCTGTTGATATCACAGGCAGCAACTAGGTACTTCAAAAGGGATTTAACGACCGCTGCCGGAACTGCAGCCCACGCTACTGCTACCGCGGCAAAGGCACTTGAAGCCACCACCCGTTCCGGATCTGCCGCTGTTTTGGCAACCGTAGACGTACTCAATTCAGCCGATCGCGCGGTCTGGATAAACCATCGCCCCAAAAACTATCTGTTAGCCGCTGATTCAGTGCTGCTTGCGGCATATGCTGTTTCGTTTGCTAGAAACGCCGATAGGAGGGAATTCCCGAACGGCGCCGAAGAAATGTGGCGAGAATGCAAGATAGAAGCGGTTAACATGTTACAGGATGACCGGGCATCGAAACTTGTCGCGATAGGTCTGGTTGACCGTCCGCTTTGGCTAGATGGAAAACCGCCTGAGCAAATCGCCGTAGCCCTCGAACGATTAACCAAAATTGAAGAGCAAAGCTCAAACTGGAATCCGTGGTTGGAATGGTACATCTGCGTTCTCGAAGGCACCAAACCGTGGGGTCTCAACGAGCCTTATGCCGAAGAACTGACCCTCAAAATTGCAAAACAGCCCAATGACTTCTGGGATCAGGGTGCCGAGGTGGTCAATGCACAAATCGCCCAATGGCTGGAAGACCATCGTAACCAGCAGGCGCTTGAGAATGCGCAAAACCCCGTTTTGGGCAATGCCTGAGAGAAGCAGGGCGCTCACTTTGCAATTCAGCCTCAGGGCGATGAGAATGACGCGGCAATTGCCGCCGATCCGCGCACCCAACGTCAATTTGCTTCAATTCAGAACAAGCTTGAAATGTTTGTCGATGTCGCTCGGCTGATTGAAGAGGAATACAATTGGGAGGGTTTTGATCCGGATTTCGCGCGGCTGAATCAAGCCTATGCTTGTGCGCCGCAAGAGCTCGCAGAACAGATCGACGTTCTTTACGACACCACGGTGACGTTCGGCTCCTACCTGGAAATGGATCAGGACCTGCGCGAGAACCCTCAGGGCAATAAGACGGCGCTCACCGCCAGCCACCGGCGCCAGTTTGAAGACATCGTCCGCTCCATCGCCCCCTTCGTGCGACGCTTTCCCGCCGGTCGGGAAATGGACGAAGAGACGGGTGCTTTTCTACATGAACTGTCTGGTGATCTGGCGAAACGGGTCGTTATCGCCGCCCGCCAAAACGACGTCATCACGTCACAAGATGCCGAGCGCGTTAGGGCATTGCTTGCGGCAATTGAGCGGGAGGGGCTACCCGCCAGAAAAGCTCAGACTCGAGGTGAACACACTGCTCGCAACCTTGTGCTGGCAACCGTCTGGGGCATGGTAGGTATGGTTGGCGCAAGAACCCTCGACAAAACAGAACTTTTCCAGAAGGTGACGCAGTTTCTGGCGAGCAATGTCGACGAAGCAATCGAGATTGTGGTCGACGCACCTGTGGACGTCCGCGCTGCTGTTGAGTCCGTTCTCCGTGGAATACGCGAGGCGCAAGGCGATGCGCCAACCGGGCGTGATGAGATTATGGATCCCAGTTCTAATCGTCGGCGACGGGACTAAGGGCAGCGACTCCTTCCAGTATTTTGGGGTAGGTGTGGTAAGTTGTGCGGAGTCTGTCAGTTTCAGTCTCACGCAATCCTCTTCTTCGTCATCCCGGGCTTGGCCCGGGATCCAAGTGAGGCTGCTACGAGTGCGATCTTCATTAGGTGCACGGCTCGGAACACCAGTGTTTGCTCGTCTCTACCCGCCAATTAACTCCGAACTTCCTACAACTGCACCTGGATTCTGACCTTCGTCAGAATGACGGAGAAAGGATGCGCTTCGTGAAATCGGATAGGCTCGGGCCTGTTGCTGTGCGCTCGGAATGAACGGTTGAAACGCCATTAAATCCTTCCCCGTTACACCTCCACCCATTCATCGCCGCGTTTCAGGCGGTGGCGGATGGTGTTTTTCTGTCCCAGCGTCTGTTCCAGAAAACAGCCCTTTTGCGCCGCGTGGATGAGCGCCACGACCTTGTCGTGATCATCATCGCTTTCCAGGTCCACGTCGATTTCAAACGAGTGGGGGGCGGTTTCGTAGATGCGGCCCATGGCTTCCCAGTCCCACACCACGCGGGTGTTGACCTTCAAGTCGGTCAGAGACACGCCCATGCGTTTCGAAAAGGCCCGCATCTGGGTCATGATGCAACCTGTCAACCCGGCGACAAATAGCGCGAGCGGGGGCGGGGCGGAGGCTTCGCCACCGTGAAACGACCCCTCATCGCTGGCCAGTTTGAACGGGCCTTCCTCGAACGGCTGCGTCATGAAGACGTCAAGCTCATTGCGCATTTTGCCGGTCGCCTCGCCATGGCAGTCGAACTGCACCTGTGCCTTTGGAGGCAGGCCGGCATTGGGGTTTTCGTTGGTCATGTAACACCTAAGGAAAAATGATGGGTTTCGACGGTCCGCTGTGCAAGAGGACTTGTTCAGTTGAGATGAGGGATTGCGATAACCCTCTATTTCCCTCCCCTTTTTTAAAGGGGAGGGTGGCATGACGTAGTCATGTCGGGTGGGGATTGTCGGTGGTTTCTCCCCCACCCATCCACGTTCGTCGACACCCTCCCCCGCTGGAGGAGGGAAACAACAAGGTAGATCAGCCGAGGCAGAACGGCACTTCTTTGAGCGATTGTGAAAAGCAGCGATCACACCTCAAAACTTCACCCGGTCGCCACCCTTGAGCTGCAGCACTTCGCGGGCTTCGGTTGGCGTGGCAACGCCAAGCCCAAGCTCCTCCAGAATGGTGCGGATCTTTCGCACCTGCTCGGCATTGGATTGTGCCAGTTTGCCTTTGCCGATGTGCAAGGAGTCCTCCAGCCCCACACGCACATTGCCACCCATCATGGCGGCCTGGGTGATGAACGGCATCTGGAAACGCCCGGCGGCGAGCACCGACCAGACATAGTCGTCTCCGAACAGTCGGTCAGCGGTCTGCTTCATAAACATGACATTTTCCATGTCCGCGCCAATGCCGCCCAGAATGCCGAAGATCGACTGGACCAGAAAAGGCGGCTTCACCAGCCCGGCATCGACAAAATGGGCGAGGTTATAGAGGTGGCCAATGTCGTAGCACTCATGCTCGAATTTGGTGCCGCAGCCTTCGCCCAGATGTTTCAGAATGTAGGAAATGTCGCGAAACGTGTTGCGGAAGATGAAGTCGTCGCTGGCCTCCAGAAACGGCTTCTCCCAATCGTGTTTCCAGGTGGAGTATTTGCTGGCGAGCGGGTGCAGCGCAAAATTCATCGAGCCCATATTGAGCGATGTCATTTCCGGTTCCGCTTTCAATGGTCCGGCAAGACGCTGTTCCACGGTCATACCAAGCCCGCCACCGGTGGTGATGTTCACCACCGCATCGCACGACTGTTTGATGCGTGGCAGAAACTGCATGAAAACATCCGGGTCGGGAGTCGGCTGGCCAGTCTCGGGGTCGCGGGCGTGCAGATGAATGATGGAAGCGCCTGCTTCCGCCGCTTCGATCGACTGGTGGGCAATCTCGTCGGGTGTGATCGGCAGGGCATCCGACATTGTTGGTGTGTGAATGCCGCCAGTCACGGCGCAGGTGATGATCACCTTGTCCATTTTCTTGGCCATGTCTTTGCCTTCCTATTCGTTGAAGATAGCGACGGCGCGGGTGAAGCCCGCTGATGCGCCTTTGATTTTCCAGGGAAAGCAGGAAATCTCGAACCCGGCGGCCGGAAGCTCTTCCAGATTTCCCAGCTTCTCGATGTGGCAATAGCCGATTTCCATGCCAGCCCGGTGGCCTTCCCAAATGATGGATGGATCGCCGGATTTGGCGAACTCCTGTGCGGTGAACGCAAATGGTGCGTCCCAGCTCCAGGCATCCGTGCCGGTCACCCGCACGCCGCGTTCCAGCAGATAGAGTGTTGCCTCGCGTCCCATTCCGCAGCCTTTCACCAGAAAATCGGGCTGGCCGTAGGCCGCACCGGCAGCCGTGTTCACCACCACAATGTCGAGGGGTTGAAGCTCATGGCCGATGCGTTTGAGTTCCGCTTCCACATCCGCCGCCGTTGCCACATAGCCATCATCGAAATGGCGGAAGTCGAGTTTCACGCCCGGATTCAGGCACCATTCGAGCGGCACCTCGTCGATGGTGATTGCCCGCTCTCCATTGTTCATTGTCGAGTGGTAGTGATAGGGCGCATCAAGGTGGGTGCCGTTGTGGGTGGCGATCTGCAGCATTTCTACGGCCCAGCCTTCGCCTCCCGGCAATTGTTCTTTTGTGAGACCGGGGAAAAATGCCATCACCTGGTCTGCCGACATCTGATGATCGATATAGTCGATCTTTGGCAGCATGGGTGGCGGATCGGAGGCAATATCAGCCTCCAGCGGCACGGAAATATCAACAAATCGGCGGGCCATGAGATCTCCTAAAGCAAGGCGGTTGCAAGGGGTGGAAACAATAAAACCAGCGCCAGCACCACGACCATCATGAGCGCAAAGGGCGCCGCACCGGCGAATATGTCGCCGAGTGTGATGTCGGGATCGTTGAGCGCTGATTTGATGACAAAGACGGATATGCCGAAGGGCGGTGTGAGCAGCCCGATTTCGACGGCAAGCACGGTGACGATGCCGAACCAGATCAGATTGATGTCGAACCCCGCAACGACGGGGAGCATCAACGGCACAAGAATGAGCATGATGGAGGATGAATCGAGAATGGTGCCCATCACGATCACCAGCGCCACATAGGCAAGCACCACACCCCATAGGCCGATGTCGGCACCCGCCACAAACGAGCCGAACCCGGCAGGAAGGCCGGAGAGCGCCAACATGCGGGAATACATCTGTGCTGCGATGATGAGGAAGCAGATGGCAGCCGTCACAAGGCCGGTGTCGGTTAGTACCTGCCAGAAATCCAGCCAGCCAAGGCGGCGGCGCGCCAACCCGATCAGGATTGCACCGAGACAGCCCACCGCGCCGGCCTCGATAGGGGTGAACCATCCGCCATAAATGCCGCCGAGCACAAGGGCGATGAGGGCGACAATCGGGAAGGCCTTGCGGAACAGATCCGCTCCGTTCATCTCGTCGTCATTGCCTGCGGATGTGATGTTCTCGCCGACAAATCGGGGGAAAATTCGCGCCATCGCCACAACGCCAACGGCAAAAACGAGTGCCAACAGAAGGCCGGGAATGATGCCAGCAATGAACAGATCACCCACGGATTGCTCGGTGAGGAGGCCATAGAGGATGAGCAACAGGCTTGGCGGGATTAGCATGCCAAGGACCGACGAACCTGCCACCACGCCGACCGAGAAGCGTTTGGTGTATCCGTGGCGCACCATTTCCGGCACGGCGATACGGGTAAAAACGGCGGCAGAGGCAATGGAAATGCCAGTGATTGCGGCAAAGATGGCGTTTGCACCAACCGTGCCGACACCAAGCCCGCCGGTCACACGCCTGAACAAAGCATTTGCCACATCGAAAGCATCCCGCCCCATGCCGGAAACGGACACCACATAGCCCATGAGGACGAAGAGCGGCACAACGCCGAAAAAGTAGCTGGAGATGGTTTCGGAAGCTGCGAGTGCGAGCAGTTTGCCAGCCAGCAGAGGCGATCCTTTGATCAGCCACACGCCGCCATACGAAGTGAGCATGAGGGCAAATGGCACCCACAGCCCGCCATACACCAGCAGCACCATCACGCCGAGAGAGGCCAGACCGATTTCGAAATTGCTCAAAGCTCGGCCTCCTGAGGTGCGACGGACTCGAGCGGTTTGCCGTGGATCAGAGATTTCAGAGCATCAATGGCGTGAAAGATAAGCTGCAATATCAACATGGTGCAGCCGATCAAGATGATCAGCTTGACCGGCCAGATTGGAGCGGTGAAATCGCCAATGGTGCCCTCAAACGTGTTGCGTACCCATGATTTTACGAACAGTGGCCAGCTTGCCCGCAACAACTGCAACATGATGAACAGCGCGCCGACGGCGAAGATTAATTCTACGACCGCGCGCAGGCGAGGGCGTTTGTTTTGCAGCGCACCCAGCAGGGCGTCTGACCGTGTGAGCCGATTCATGCGGAAGGTCTGCGCCACCTGCAGGAAGACGATCGCCACAATTGACATCGATACCATTTCCGGCACGCCGGAGACCGGCAGGTTCAGCAGTCCGCGACCAATGACATCAGCATTCACGAGCAACATGATCGCGACGATCAGCAGCGTGCCGACGACATTGAGCGCCATGGTGAGCCGGTCGATGAGAGTGCGGATCTGGATCATGTGGTGTGAGATGACGAGTGGTTTCTTGGTGGTTGCGGAGTTGACGATATGGAGAGTGTAAGCGGCGCTGATCGCTCGGTTGGCCGCCCCATCAATTGTCGTTGCCGCTGCAGCGGCAATCCAGTGTCGCACTGGGAGTAGATAACAAAAACCAGCGCGATTTGCCGCCCTGGACACCCGCTTTTGGCGGGTGTGACAAAGTAGAGTTGATGACAATGGAGAATTTGGCGGGCACTCGCGATTGCACGGAAAGCACCCGCCAGTTCGTCCCTATTCCTGATCCCAATTGCGCACCGGTGTGGCACCTGCAGCGCGCATGGCGTCCATGTAGATTTTCAGGACTTTCGTACCTGGTTGCCCGGCTTCATCAAGCTTGGCTGCCCAGACCTTGGCCACATTGTCCATGCCAGCAGCCCATTTTTCGCGCATCGCCTGGTCAACTTCAGTAACGGTCGCGCCTTTGGACTGCATGATTTCTAGGAACTTCGTCACCGAGGCATCGAGGTCCTTGTGATAGGCGATGCGGTCTTCTTCAGCCGCTGCGCGCAGCGCGTCCTGCACCTCCTTCGGCTGACTGTCGAACCAGTCCTTGTTGGCGGCAATGCCACCGGCATACTGGGCGCCGAATCCGATTTTGGTGATGTGCGGTGCAACCTCATAGAGCTTGCCGGGAAGTGCAGCGGACGCAAACACGATCACACCGTCATAAACCCCGGTTTTGAGCTCGTTGTAATAGGTGGTGAGGTTCCCCGACACGCCGACCGCGCCCGTGCCCTTTAGCCAGTTTACCGCCGGGCCTGGTGCACCAATTTTGCGTCCCTTCAGGTCGTCAATGGATTTGACTGGGAAGTTGGTCATCAACAGATAGTCGTCAATACCAATCGCGGCACCCAGATATTCCAGACCATTGGCTTCCCAGGAGGCGCGCAGTTCTGGTGTGGATTTGTGCAACCCGTCAATGAGTTCCGAGACTGCGGTTGAATCCGACGAAACAAACGGCGTGAAGTAGGTGACGTTCTGAACCGCCAGTTTTGCCGGATCAAACAGGCTTGCCACCAGACCGATTTCGGCAAGGCCCTCTTCGACCGCTTCCAATTCATCGCCCACTTTGGCAAGCGAGCCACCATACTGTTCGCTCCAGGTGATCTTGTGGCCGGTTCCTTCCAGCGCCTTGTTCACGGCAGGAATGAAGGTTTTGCTTGCGTGCTTCACCCAGCGAAAGACCGGTGGATGCCCGGCGACAATCGTGACATTGATGTCGTCGGCATGCGCTTTGGTTGTCGGCAGGCCGTGCGCGGCAAGCGCAGCGGCTGCAATGAGTGTTAGTAGTGCTTTCCTCATGAGTTCCTCCCTCGAAAGATCTAGCGGTCTTCTTCAGTCCAGCGCATGTTGCGCAACCAGTGCCCTTATGCCTCCGCACACAAAGGTCACGATTTCCTTCAGCATGGCATCAATGTCGCTATCGTCGCACTGGCCATCTGACAGTCGGGCAGAGCGCCCCGTGCGGGCCATCATGGTCATGCCAACGCCAATTGAAAACATGTAAGCCCACACCGCATCCTGACGGTTCAATCGAGGTTCGATTGTGCAGAAAGCGCTGATGAATTTCTGGGCGATTGGATCGTAATATCGTTCGGTGAGTTGTTGGTCGCGCGGATCAATGGAATTCGCGACCGAAACAAGAATGCGGGAATATCCGCCGCCGCCCTGAGCAAGCCGATTCCCGGTTTCGATGGTGGGGCGGAAGAGTGCTTCCACCACTGCTTCGAGCGATGGAAGGCAAGGGTCGTCCATCAGCTCGTCGAGAATTTCCGCGCGTCGACCGTTGATCGCATTGGCCTGCCGGGCAGCCATCGCTTCGAACAGCTTCTCTTTGGTTTCAAAATGATAATGGATCAGCGCCTGCGCCACATTTGCCCGCTGCGCAATGGCACGCATGCTCGCGCCCTTAAACCCCTGATTGGCAAATTCAAACTCCGCCGCATCCAATATGGCGTCAAACCGCCTGCCGGGATCAACGGCTTCAACGACGGGTCGTTCCAACTGCGATGCGGTTGGCGGGGTCATTCTTGGGCCTCACCAACGTGCATACTGATAGAGATATTGTTGAGACTTACATCCTGACTGATCATTCAGTCAGGAAATCATGTCAGGTGGACTGAGTCAAATGCGTGAGTCCGCAAAAAGCGAAAACCGGAATTGGAAATGGATGGAGCGTCGTTTGGATTGTGTGAAATTTGGTCAGACGTTCATTTGCTTGGGCGTTCGGAAGGTACCTCAACGGCTATTGCGCTGCTATCCGGGGCCGTTAAACGTCACATCAATAAGGTAATCCCACATAGTTCTGCGCAAGCACGCTTTGCGCCTCGCGGTTGGAACGCAGGAAGTCGATTTCCGCACGCTGCATGCGTAAATCGAATGCCGTCTGGTGCGGAAAACGGTGCAGGAGGTTGGTCATCCACCAGGAAAAGCGCTCCGCTTTCCAAACCCGCGCCAGCGCCTTTTGTGAGTAGTTGTCGATACTTTCCACGCTGCCATCGAGAAAATACTCGGTGAGAGCACGGTAGAGATACTGAACATCGCTGGCAGCGGTGTTGAGACCCTTGGCGCCAGTGGGAGGCACAATATGAGCAGCATCCCCACACAGGAACAACCGGCCCCAGCGCATGGGTTCGCAGACGAAAGACCGCAGCGGCGCGATGGACTTTTCGATCGACGGTCCGGTGACCAGATTGTCGGCATGTTGTGCAGGAATGCGCCTGCGCAACTCATCCCAGAACTGATCATCGGACCAGTTCGCAGGATCATCGGACTGATCACACTGAATATAGTAGCGGCTCAATTGTTCATTGCGCATGGAGCACAGCGCAAAGCCGCGCTCGGAACTCGCATAGATCAACTCGTCATTGACCGGTGGTGTTTCAGAAAGGACGCCAAGCCAGCCAAACGGATAGACTTTTTCATATTCGTTGCGAATGGATTCGGGGATCGCCTGTCGGCTGACGCCGTGGAAGCCATCGCAGCCCGCAATGAAATCGCAGGCGATTTCCTGCGCCTTGCCATCGATGGCGAAGCCCACGCTTGGTGTCTCACTGTCGGCGCCATTTATGGTGACGTCTTCCACGTTGAACAGAATGGTGCCGCCCATCGCTTCGCGCGCATCGTAAAGATCGCGGGTCACCTCAGTCTGGCCGTAAACGGTGACGCTTTTGCCGGTCATCTCCTTGAAATTGATCTTCAATTCGTCGTTGGCATATGAGATCACCGTGCCGTCATGCACAAAACCTTCCCGGTCGAGACGGTCAGCCGTTCTGGCTTCACGCAAGGTGCTGACGAGACCCGCTTCCAGCACACCGGCCCGGATGCGCGAGAGCACATAGTCTCGCGTCTTGCGCTCCAGGACGATCGTATCGATGCCTTTGAGATGCAGAAGCTGCGACAGCAAAAGGCCTGATGGACCACCACCGATGATGACGACTTGCGTACGCCGCATTAGCCCACCACTCTTTTTTCTTTCGGGATCAGATCAGGCTGATTGTTCAGAGCGTCGATGCTGAAACCGGCCAGTGATTTGTATCGCGCCGCATGATCGGCAAGCTCCTGTTTGGGAAGCACGTCCTCGATATTGTCGAAAACCCCGCCACAACGGTCCTCCACCATTTGCATGATGGCGTCGGGACCGCTGCCCCGATTGGCAAGAATGATTTTTTCCGTCAAGGGCCGAACATCGGCTTCGTAGGCGTTCAACGCTTCCGGAGTGACGCCGTGCTCAAGAACTTTCGAGCCAATCACCCGCCCATCGACAATCGCCTGGCTCGCCCCGTTTGATCCCACGGGGTAGGTGGGATGAGCGGCGTCGCCCATCAGCGACGTGTTGCCTTGCGTCCATTGATCAATCGGGTCACGGTCCACCATGGGATATTCAAACACGGTTTCAGCATTTGCAATGAGGGCGGGAACATCAATCCAGTGGAACGACCAGTCCTTGAACGACGGCAGAAAGTCGTTTCGGTGTGCTTCCCGGTTCCAGTCTTCCTTGTTCCAGCCCTGAGATGGATCATAGGTGAGTTCCGCAATCCAGTTGATCATGGCGAGACCCGTTTCAGGGTCCGGGTTCGAGATCGGGTAGGTAACAAAACGCTGGGTGTCATGGCCCGCCATGGCCATGGAAGCGCCGGAGAGAATCGGTTTGGCCATTGTGGTTGCCCGCCACAGCACCGCACCGCCCCAGATGGGTTCACCTTCGCCAGGGCGTATTTGCTTGCGAATGGCGGAATGGATGCCGTCGGCAGCGACGAGCAATGTGCCCAAAACCGAGGATCGCGCGCCGGTGGCACCATCTTCCAGTTGAAGCTCAACGCCACTTTCTTTGTTTTCAAACCCGACGGCACGTTGCCCCGTGATGATGCAATCACCGCCAGCACGCGCCACCAGCGTTTCATAAAGCAGCATCTGCAACTTGCCGCGATGGACCGAGTATTGCGGCCAGTCATAGCCTGCCCAGCGCCCTCGTGGCTCGGTCCAGACTTCAAGTCCGGTCTTTGTGTAGAATCCGTAGTCCCGGGTCTGGACGCCGATTTTTGCGAGCTCCGCTTCAAGCCCCAGATCAAACAGTTCGCGCACCGCATTCGGCTGAAGATTGATGCCCACGCCAAGCGGTTTTACTTCTTGCACGGCTTCATAAATGCGAAACGGCACGCCGATCTGGTGCAATGTCAGCCCGAGGGAGAGCCCGGCCAATCCTGCTCCTGCAATAAGTACAGTCATTGTTGCTTTCCCAAAAATTCAATGCTGCCGAGCAATTGAATTGCATTGCGTGTGGCAGCACCCGCAGCAACACATATCTGCGGCAAAAGCATCCATTCAAGCGTCCAGTTGCTACCCGAACGCTCCTGTTCATGCAAAGCCGAGTGATTGAATCCACCGGCGAGCGAGGCATTGAAGCACGCGAGCGTGACGAGCGACTCCGCCAAAACAGGATTCTGCTTGTGCGGCATGGCGGAGGATCCACCAGCACCGGAGAGCTTTATTTCCGCGATCTCGTTTTGCGCCATCAGCGCAATGTCTTGCCCCATCTTGCCGAGCGCTGTCGTGAGTTTTGTCAGTTCATGCACGAAGTCGCAAAGGGCTGAACGGTCGGTGTGCCAGGCGGGTGCATCGGCAAGCCCCAATGCGTCGGCCATTGCCGCGCAGATCTCATCTGCATGGATGCCAAACGTATCCCGCGTGCCAACCGGCCCACCAAGCTGCAGGGGAAACTGGTCTTGTGCAGCGGTAAGGTTAGCGGTGCTGCTTTTCACCGGTCGGCGCCATGAATCCAGCCGATCACTGACGGTGATCGGCAGCGCTTGCTGCATTCTAGTTCGCCCCATCAGAGGTTGGTCGCCATACGTGTGGATCAGCGTGTCCAGAGCACCGCCAATGGTTTCGCAACGGTCGACAAGAAGCGAGTTGGCTTTCTTCAACCGCATCATTAGGCTGGTATCGACCACGTCCTGACTCGTCGCGCCGACGTGTAGAGTCGTGCTGTGCGGTTCGCCAACACGCGCGCGAAACTGTTTCACAAATTCCGGCACATAGACGCCGTCACGCGCCGACGCGGCATTGAGCGCTTTGACATCAGGTTCGAAGGCGCATGTTTCGATTGCCGTGGCTGCTTCTTGTGAGATCAGACCAGCATCGGCGCATGCCTTGGCCAGTGCGATTTCAATGCGGATCGCTGCATCAAGTTCCGCAGCCACAGAAAAATGCGCGGCCATTTCCATATCGCCCAGCAGGCCGGAAAGGAGCGGTGCATTGAACGGCGTGAACGACATGGATCAGGCGTCGCCTTTTTCCATTTCGGCGTAGGTCGCCTTGGCAAGCTTGATCGCGTGATTGGCTTTGGGAACGCCGGCATAGATCGCCACGTGCTGAAACACTTCCATCACATCCTCTTTGCTCGCGCCTGTATTGGCGGTTGCGCGAATGTGCATGGGGATTTCTTCAAAATTTCCAGTTGCCGCCAGCAGCGCGAGCGTGAGCATGGAACGTTCCCGGTGGGAAATGACGTCCGATGACCACACCGTCCCCCATGCACCTTCTGTGATCAGCGTCTGGAATGGTTCATCAAACGCGGTTTTGTTCGCTTCTGCACGGTCCACGTGCGCATCGCCCAACACGGAGCGCCGCGTGGCCATGCCTTTTTCAAAGCGTGATGTCATTGATCTCCTCTTGAACCACAGCCCGCCGCGGCGGAGCTGATTCGTCCGCCTTTGGCTTCTGATCGCCATGTTTTGCCTGGCGCTTCCCTTGTTTAACAAATGAAGCGAGTTGGCGCGAATTTGCAAGAGCATTCGTTTGTCTGCAACGCCGAGAGGTGCTGGAAGCGGCGTGATTTCATCCGTCTCAAATTGTCGACTTGATATCGGCGCCGCTGGCCCGTATCGGTCTGATCTGGAATATCGTGACCCTTTTTGGCGAGGAAGTATTGTGACAAAAACCGGCATCATGATCTGCGGCCATGGCAGTCGTGCCAAATCGGCAGAGGAAGAATTCGCGCTGTTGTCCAAAGGCCTGCGGGAGCGATATCCCGATACGCCTGTCGAATACGGGTTTCTAGAATATTCCGCGCCCAATATTCACATGGGTCTCGACCGGCTTCTGGCTGAAAGTGTGCAGCGCATTGTCGCCGTGCCGGGAATGCTGTTCGCTGCCACGCACGCGAAAAACGACATTCCGTCTGTGCTGACCACCTATCAGGAAAAACACCCCGAACTCACCATCGACTATGGCAGGGAACTTGGGCTCCACCCCAAGATGATTGCCGCATTCGAAGCGCGGATCCTCGAAGCTCTGGGCCGTGACCATGTGCATGATGGCGATTTGTACGACACTATGTTGGTTGTTGTGGGGCGTGGCACATCAGACACGCTCGCCAATGCGGAAGCCGCGAAACTGACCCGTATCGTGACCGAGAATTTGGGCTTTGGCTGGTCAGAAACAGTTTATTCCGGTGTCACTTTTCCATCTGTCGGTCGCGGGCTTCAACTGGCTGTTCGGCTGGGCTTCAAGAAGATCGTTGTTGCGCCTTACTTCCTTTTTTCAGGTCGCCTGATCGACCGCATTTATGCCTATGTGGACCGGGTGGCTGGAGAGAACCCCGAAATTCAGTTTCACAAGGCGCACTATCTATCGGACCAGGCCCATGTCATCGACACGTTCGAAGCGCGCATAGCAGAAGCAGGTGGCGGAGAGATCGTGGAAGATCACAATCTCATGGCATCGTTCAAGGAACGTTTGGCGCGGGGCGAGGTAGACGTTCATCACCATCATGCGGAGTTCTCCGATCCGCTGGATGATGAATCATCAAATGGCCATTCGCACGATCATTCTCACGACCATGACCATCATGGCCACCACCATCATGTGCACAGTCATGGCGAGGGACACGATCACCACCACCAACACCATGGACACAGCCATGGGGTTTATCGGCACATTGGCCATCCAAATGGCCCACGCACCATGATTGATGAGGGCGTGTGCTGCTGCTTTATGAGCCAGTTCCCCGACGAGATCATCGCTGATGAGCGCAGAATCCGTGCTGAAGCAGGCGAGGCTGCGGAAGCGGGTTAGGGACGTCGGTCTCCAGCCCTAAACATCCATCGTCACCACAATGTTGCCGATGTGCTTTTTCGCAATGAAGGCACGCTGGGCATCGTGAAGGTCTTCCAGCGGGAAGGACTGCGCCAGCAAAGGCTTGATCTCGCCACGCTCGATATATCCCACCAGATCGCCAAAAATGTTGGGAGAAAGGATCGTGGCGCCGGTAAAGGTCAAATCTTTCAGATACATGGTGCGCAAGTCCAGTTCGACAATCGGACCGGCAATCGCGCCTGAGCAGGTGTAGCGCCCGCCGCGTTCCAAAACATCAAGGAGTACGGGAAACTGATCGCCGCCGACAACGTCAGCCACAACTGAGACTGTGTCGCTGCCAATCGCATCACGCAGCGCCGATTTCAGATTGCCGGGTTCGCGTGGCAGAAGCGCATCGGGTGCAAGCGCGCGAAGGTCATCATGTTTGGCTTTGCTCGCCAATGCGATGGTCTTGGCACCGCGCCGCTTGGCAAGCTGGATGAGCGCCGATCCCACACCACCGGAAGCACCGGGAATGAGCACCGCGTCACCGTCTCCCACAAGAGCACGGTTGAGCATGTTTTCTGCCGTGGAGTAGGAGATGGCGAATGTGGCGAGTTCGGCATTCGAGAGATCGCAATCGATGGGGCGCACATTGCGATGATCGATGATCATAAAATCGGCATAGCCGCCATCGGCCTCGGATCCAAGGTAGCCGCATTTGTTCATGTTGAGCGGGTCTGACCAATCACGCAGAACGGTATCGACGAGAACGCGCCTGCCGACAAGTGCGGTGTCTGCATCTGCTCCCACAGCGACGACGGTGCCAGCAGCATCGCCCCCTTGAATCCGGGGAAACTGAATGCTCGCACCGCCCCAACCACCATCATCATCCACGTCACCATCGTAGGACGAGCCAGTGGTGCTTTCGGTCACTTCCTTCGAGTACCAGCCGGTGCGGGTGTTCACGTCCGTATTGTTGAGGCCGCAGGCATGGACCTTGATCAGCACCTGATGGGATGCCGGGCGAGGGACGGGCCAGTCTGAATGCAGCACGAGCTTGTCGAAGTCGCCGTGGCCTTCCAGAACGAAGGCGCGCATTGTGTCAGGAGTGGTTGTCATGCGTCGCTCCTTGGGCGCAGATTTTCAGGATCATAGGCGGCATCTGAAAGCACCTTAGCGGAGCGGGGCTCACCCGCAATCACAACGTCAAGATTTGTGCCCGGCACGGCTGCCGCAGGTTTGATGTAGGCAAAGGCGAGGACCTTGCCGACGGTGTGCCCGTACGCAACCGAAGCGGTGGAACCCACCACATCGCCGTTCAGAAGCACGGCTTCGCCGCCATGGCCATCGACGATGCCATCCGGTTCAATGGCGAGATAAGCGCAGACCCAGGGCAGGTCTTCACCCGAGCGGGCAAGGGTCTGTTCCTTGCCGACAAAGTCCTTGTCAGTCTTCACAAACCGCATCACATCGGCCTCGGGCAGGGTGACTTCGTTGGTGAGTTCGCCTGCGCCTTTGAAGCCCTTTTCCATGCGCATGACATTCATCGCAAACGAACCATAGTCGGCTAGACCAATTGGTTCACCCGCCGCCCATAGCGCATTGTACACGTCGGGGAGATGCTCGCGGGGACCGTGTATCTCCCAGCCGAGTTCTCCGGCATAGGACATGCGCATCGCCCACATAGGATGACCGGCAATCTCGATTTGCTGAGCGGAGAGCCACCGGAAAGACGAATTGTCGAGCGGTCCGGGAGTACAGGCTGAAAGGATCTGGCGCGATTTCGGACCCTGCAGTGCCAACGCGCCCCAATCAAAAGAGAGATTGGCGACAGTGAATGTTTCGCCGTCGCGATGTGCATCAAGATGATCGAGCAGGCGTTGTTCGAAGAACGCTGCACAGACAAGATAGTACCGATTTTCCGCCATGCGCACGATTGTAAGCTCGACCTCAATTCGCCCGCGCCTGTTGAGTAGGTGGGTGAGAATGATCCCACCGTCCTTTTTTGGCAGACGGTTGGCGACCAGTCCTTCAAGAAAGGATGCCGCATCCGGCCCGCTCACCTCGACCTTGGTGAAGGCCGTCACATCCATGATGCCTGCATGGTTGCGCACAGCAGCCACTTCCGCGCCAACAATATCGTGTACGACGTTTCGCTTGAACGAATATTGATCAACCGGCTCTACCCCCTTCGGCGCGAACCAGCGCGGCCGCTCATGTCCGTACACTTCTTCAAACACCGCACCCTTGTCCTTTAGTGCCTCGTAGAGTGATCCGGGTTTCACCGGGCGTCCGGCCAGACGGTTGAAATGCGGGAAGGGGATTTCGTGGCGCAGGCAGTAATCCTCCTTCGCCTTGATCACCTGCCAATCTTTTGTCGCGTACGATCCAAACCGGCGCGGGTCGAACTCGCGCATGGAGATATCGGCGGCACCGTGCACCATCCAGCGGGCGAGTTCCCGCGTGAGGCCGGGTCCCCATCCAATGCCGATCTGGGTGCCGCAACAACACCAATAGTTCCTCACGCCGGGTGCGGGACCGATCAGCGGATTGCCATCCGGTGGGTGGGAAATCGCGCCATGCACTTCACGCTTGATGCCAAGCTCGGCAAAGATCGGCATGCGTTCCAACGCGTTCTCAAGCCATGGCATGACCCGGTCATAATCGGCTTCGAACAGTTCATTCTCTGCCTCCCACGGACAATGATCCTCCCAGACTGTGTTGGGATTTTCTTTCTCATAAATACCGATCAGCCCGGACTTTTGCTCAATGCGGATGTAGCCCGAGACAAATCGGTCATCGCGAATCACGGGGAGTTCTGTCTCAAGGTTTTGAAACTCAGGGACGCTGTCGGTAACGAAATAATGGTGGGTCATCGAGGTCATGGGCAATTGCAGGCCAGACCATTCGCCCATTTGCCGGGCGTAGGTGCCGCCGGCATTCACCACATGCTCACAAGTGATGTCGCCCCTTTCGGATGAGACCAGCCATTCACCGCTCGGCAACCGCTGAACATTCGTGGCCCGGCAGCGGCGGATGATCTTGACGCCAAGCTGCCGCGCCCCAATTGCCATCGCCTGAGTGACGCCCGACGGGTCAACATGTCCGTCATCAGGCGTGTGCAGCGCGCCCAGAACTCCGTCGAGATTGTAAAACGGGTGAAGCTCAGCAATCCGGTCTGGCCCGACGAGTTCGATGTTGAAACCCAGCGCGCGGCCGACAGAGAGCGTGTGCCGCAGCCAGTCCATTTCGTCTTCGGTATAGGCCAGCCGGAATGACCCGCAGCCGTGCCAGGTGACATTCTGCCCGGTCTCCGCTTCCAGCGCGCCAGCATAAAGCCCGATATTGTAGTCAACACATTTACCCAGACCGAAACTTGACGTTGAATGAGTGATCTGCCCCGCGGCATGCCATGTGGAGCCGGAGGTAAGCTCCGCCTTTTCCAGCAGCACCACATCGTTCCATCCTTCGTGGGCCAGGTGATAGGCGAGGCCGCACCCCATGACACCGCCACCGATGATGACAACGCGGGCAGTGGTGGGAAACTGATCAGACATAACTTGTTTCTCTAACTTCTCAAACGGGAGAATTCTGATAGACAGAAAAAACGAACAATCATACAATAGTCAATCATGAATAATACGTTTGTACCAAATTCGACATCCCAGTGCGCTTCTGACGTGTTGACGCAGTTGGGGGACGCACTTCCCGTCCTGACTCCGCAAGTTCGGCAGGCCGCCGCTTATGTGCTTGAAAATCCCAACGCGATTGGTGTGTCCTCGATCCGGCAGATTGCTGACGCGGCACGAGTAAAGCCAAACACGCTGGTCCGCCTTGCCCGCTCTGTTGGGTTTGATGGTTATGATGATTTTCGTCGCCCGTTTCGGGAAGACATCAAACAAGGCACGGCCAGTTTTCCTGATCGTGCACGCTGGTTGCAGGAGATCGGCAAGCGCGGCGATCTTGGTGCGCTCTATGCCGAGATGGTGACGGCAGCGCTTTCAAACATTGAGGCGACCTTTGCAGCGATCAGTGAAACCGATCTCGCGAGCGCTGCCCGCACCATCTGGCAGGCGAGGCGGGTTTATACTCTGGGCGTTGGTGTGAATGCCGCCAACGCGCAAAACTTTACCTATCTCGCGTCCACCGGCATGGTCGACTTTCATGCTATTCCCAAGCCCGGTGGAACCCCATCAGATGATCTGGCCTGGGCCGGTGCCGAAGATGTGCTGATCGCAATCACCTGCAAACCCTACCGGCGCGAAGTGGTGGAGGCTGTTTATATCGCGCGCGAGCAAGGTCTGAAGGTCATCGGTCTCTCCGACAGCCCGGCATCCCCCATCATCATTGGCAGCGATCATGGTTTTGTGGTTGCAAGCGACACGCCGCAGTTCTTTCCCTCATCCGTGTCGACAATTGCGCTGCTTGAGACGCTTTTGAGCTTTGTGATCGCCACCGCCGATCCCAATATCATCGAACGCGTCGAGACGTTTCACGAAAGACGGCATAGGCTCGGCCTCTATCAGGACATGTGAGGAGCACCCCATGGCAACGATGGTTCAGTTCAAGCGACGGGTCGAAGATTTCGCCAAGCTTGAAGGCGAAGCGACGATCTCCATTGGCACGACGGGATTTGCTGGGGACGGAGATCGGCTGTTTCTGAACTTCAACGAGGTCGGCATCCTGTTTTCCAATGATGATGCGAAAGCGTTTCTTGCTGCGGCAGCGCGTGCGGCTGAAACACTTGGCGTCGGCGAGGACAACGACAATGAATGAGCATGTGCCCGTCCGTTCTCTGGACGCCCGCTACTACACGGATCCTGAGGTTTTTCGCCTTGAATCGGCGGGTCTGTTTCGCAAGACGTGGCAGTTCGCGGGGCACGCATCACAGCTTAAGGAACCGGGGGACTATTTCACCTTTTCAATCGCCGGTGAAAGTCTGTTCTGCATTCGCGACAGGGAGGGTGAGATCAAGGCATTTTACAATGTCTGCCAGCACCGCGCCCACGAGCTTGTGCAGGATCAGGGCAATGCAAAGTTGATTGTCTGCCCTTACCACGCCTGGACCTACGAACTTTCTGGAAAGCTGCGTTCGGGTCCAAACATTCGGGCGGTACCCGGGTTCAATCGCGACGAAATCTGCCTCATGCCCATTCGCATTGAGGAATTCTGCGGGTTCCTCTTTGCAAATTTGGATGAAAACGCGGCGCCAATGGATGACTGGTTCCCGAAAGCGCGTACGGAACTTTCAGCCTTCGTGCCCCATTGGCAGTCGCTCGAACCCATTGAATGGGTCGAGATTCCCGAACAGTGCAATTGGAAGGTTTCTATCGAAAACTATTCCGAATGCTACCATTGCTCGCTCAATCACAAGACGTTCGCAACCGGTGTTGTGAAACCGGAAACTTACGACATCCAGCCACAAGGGCATTGCCTGCGCCACACCACCGAATGCCAGAACCTTGATCAGATGAGCTATCCGATCGACCTTTCTTCCAATGAACATGCGGGCGATTATTCTTCCTGGTTCTTGTGGCCCATGTTTTCGTTTCAGGTTTATCCCGGCAATGTGCTCAACACCTACCACTGGCGCGCCGTGGATCATGATCACGTTGTGGTCTGGCGTGGCTGGTATACTATCGGCGGCGAGTCCTCACAGGTGATTTCCGCACTTGCGCGACAGGACCGTGAAACCACGGTGGAAGAAGACATCCATCTGGTGGAATCGGTTCAGCGCGGTTTGAAATCCTCCGGCTACAGGCCCGGTCCTCTAGTGGTTGATCCCGCCTGTGGCGTGAATTCTGAACACTCGGTTCGTGTCTTGCAGCAGTGGATGCGGGAAGCCGTGGACAGGCAAACCTAACCGCGCCTCAACGGAACGTGACGGTCGAGGTCAATATCACCCTTGTCGATTGAGCGATAAACGCGCAATTGAAGGGGAAAATTGCCAGTCAGAAGGATTGCCGCCATGCCAACACAGGCCGAAAAATCAGTTCAGTTTACCGCGCTTCACGTCAAATCCGACCCGGTGATCCTTTACAATGTCTGGGATGCGGGAAGCGCGCAGATCGTGGATAAGGCGGGAGCCAAGGCGTTGGCAACAGGCAGTTGGCCGGTCGCTGTGGCCCATGGCTATGCGGACGGGGAGAACATTCCATTCTCGCTGGTGGTGGAAAACACAAGACGCATCGCGGACGCCACCGATCTGCCAGTCTCCTCCGATATTGAAGGCGGCTACGGCACGTCGCCTCAAGAGGTTGCGGCATCGGTCAGCGAAATCGTGAAGGCAGGCGCCATTGGCTTCAACTTTGAAGATCAGGTGGTGGGCACCTCCGATTTTCACGAGAAAACGTTTCAGGCCGAGCGCATTGCCGCCGCACGGGAGGCAGCGGATGCGCTTTGTTCCGGTGTCTTCATCAATGCCCGCACCGATCTGTTTTTGAAGGCCAAGCCCGAAACCCATGATGGCGCGATGCTTGATGAAGCCATCGAACGCGCCGCAGCCTATGCTGATGCTGGCGCGAGCGGCTTCTTTGCCCCCGGGCTGGCGGATGAAAAACTGATTGAGCGCCTTTGCGCTTCTGTTTCACTGCCGGTCAACATCATTGCGCTGCCACACGTGCCGGATAGCAAGACGCTCGCTTCCCTCGGTGTCGCCCGCATCAGCTACGGTCCGGTGCCCTATCGAAAAATGGCCGCATGGCTGGAAGAACAGGCGAAAGCCGCAATTGACTACAAGTAGCTGGGTCGCCCTCAGGCCTCTTCGGTGGCCAGTTCCTTCATGGGGCTAACACCGTCATCGCCAACCAGGTGACAGGCAACCTGATGCCCGCCAGTGATTTCCCGCAATGGCGGTTGGCTCTCACGGCAGGTGTTCTGCGCCACCGGACACCGGTTTGCAAAACGGCACCCTTTTGGAGGATTGATCGGATCCGGCGGATCGCCCGGTATCAAAATCCGCTTTGTTTGTTCGCGGCGTTTTCGATCGACAGAAGGCACCGCTGACAGCAGCGCCGCGGTGTAGGGGTGGAGCGGGTTGTTGAAGAGGCTCAGACGATCCGCATATTCAACGATCCGACCCATATACATAACGGCGATGGAATCGCACATGTGCTGCACGACCCCTAGATCGTGGGAGATGAACAGGTAGGTGAGCCCAAAATTCGTCTGCAATTTGCGCAGCAGGTTCAGAATCTGCGCTTGCACCGCCACATCGAGCGCGGAGACCGGCTCATCGCAGATAATGAGATCCGGCTGTGTTGACAGCGCCCGGGCAATGCCGATGCGCTGGCGCTGACCACCTGAAAATTGGTGCGGGAACAGCCGTTGCTGCTCGGGGCGCAGTCCCACTTCACGAAACAGGCGATCCACAATGGCCTGTCTTTCCGCGGGCGGCACGCTGTTCAGACTATCAAGCGGTTCGCGAACAATTGCCTCCGCGCGAAGGCGCGGATTGAGGCTCGAATACGGGTCCTGAAAAATGAACTGCACCTTGGCGCGGGCCTGCCGCAGCTCTTCGTTCTGTAAGTTAAGAAAGTCGGTGCCGCCAATCTCGACGCACCCTTCATAGGCTTCGACCAGGCGCGCCACTGCCAAAGCCGCCGTGGTTTTGCCAGAGCCGGATTCGCCAACGATTGCCAGCGTTTCGCCGCGCCTGACGGTGAATGAAATATCATCGACTGCATAGAGATACGAACGCTGGCCCCAGCCTCCTCCGCGTTTGACGGCGAAGCGGACGGTGAGGTTTTCGACGTTGAGAAGCGTAGGGTCGGAGGCGTTGTCGCTCATCACACCTCCTTCGCGTGCCAGCAGGCCGCAAACTGTTGATTGTCAAACGCCATCTCGGGCGGGCGCGCGGAAAGACATTTGTCATCGACGCGATCACAGCGCGAGGCAAACAGGCAGGCATCGCGCCCAAATTCCTTTAACCCCGGAACAATACCACCCACTTCGGTGAGTTCAGGTCGTTCATCGGTCAGCGTTGCCATGAGATGGGGGACGCAGGAAATCAGACCCTTTGTGTAGGGATGGCGCGGATGATCGATAATCTGCTCCACAGGGCCTTCCTCGGCCTTTCGTCCCGCATACATCACAATCATGCGGTCAGCCATTTCAGCAACTGCACCCATATCATGGGTGATGAGGATGATCGCCGTTCCAGTTTCTCGGCCAAGATCGCGCAGAAGATCGAAAATCTGCGCCTGAACGGTGACATCGAGCGCGGTGGTTGGTTCGTCCGCAATCAGTATTTTGGGTTCACAGGCAAGCGCGATTGCAATCATCACCCGTTGGCGCTGTCCACCGGACATCTGATGCGGATAGTCGCTCACCCTTGCCTTTGGATTTGGAATGCGAACCGCGTCGAGCAAATCAATTGCCTTTGACCAAGCGGCCGAGGCGCTCAGGTTCTGGTGCCGCCGCAGCACTTCGGCGATTTGCTCCCCGATGGTGTAGACCGGGTTGAGCGATGTCATCGGCTCCTGAAAGATCATGGAAATATCGTTGCCGCGAATCTCTCGCAGGCGGGCATCACTTGCTTTGGTCAGATCCTCTCCGTTGAAGATGATGCTGCCGGAAGCAATACGACCAATTTTGTCGGGAAGCAGCCCCATGATGCCAAGCGCTGTCATGGATTTGCCGCAGCCCGATTCGCCGACAAATGACAGGCTTTCGCCCGCGTTGAGTTCCAGCGAGAGATTGTCGATCACCGGTGCGATGCCGTCCCTGGTGGTGAGCTCGATGCGCAGATTTTCGACCTTGAGAAGCGGCTCCATCAGCGCTGCCTCAATTTCGGATTGAGTGCGTCGTTGAGCCCGTCGCCGACGAGAGAAATCGCAAGCACGGTGACGAAGATTGCTACGCCGGGGATTGTCACGGTGTAGCTTGCGTCGAGAATATACTGCCTGTTGGAGCCGATGATCTGACCCCAGCTCACCACATTGGGATCAGTCAGACCGAGGAAACTCAGTCCTGCTTCAAAGAGGATCGCCGACCCCACCATAAGCGCGGCCTGCACGATGATGGGTGGCAGAGCGTTGGGCAGAATCACGCCAAAAATCAGACGAAGGTTTTTGGTGCCCGATGCGCGCGAGGCCATCACGAATTCAAGTTCGCGAATACGCATGAATTCGGCGCGGGTGATACGGGCAACGGCAGTCCAGCTCACCACTCCGATGGCAAATGTGATCATGGGGAGTGATGCGCCGAACAGTGCGACGATGACCATCGAAAAGAGCAGGGTAGGGAGCACCTGAAAAAACTCGGTGAAGCGCATCAGCACTTCTTCCACCCATCCACGATAGAAGCCGGCAAGCGCACCGACCGTCACGCCAATGACAATCGAAACGAAGGCTGCGGCAAGACCAATGACAATGGAAACCCGTGCACCATGGATGAGCATGATCAACAGATCGCGCCCCAGATAGTCGGTGCCCAGCACATACCCTTCTTCGCCCGGCGGAGAGAATGGTGCCCAGACCATCTCAAACGGATCAGCGGGCCAGAAAATCGGGCCGAAGATTGCGACAAGTGTGATGATGCTCAGCACTATGAGTGCCGCCATTGCCGCATGGTTGCGGCGAAACATCTCCCATGCTTCTGCTGCCGGATGGCGGGCTTTCACTACCTCCTCTGGCGGAGAAGCGGGCTTGTTCATCGTATCAGAACTCATGCTCGCCCCCTGACACGCGGATCAACAATGCGCAGTGCTAGGTCTGTCAGAAGATTGCCGACAATCACCACCAAGGCCGAGAAAAACAGAATGCCGAGGATCGTTGGTGTGTCGCGGGCAATGATTGACTGAAATGCGAGCGAACCCAGACCCGGCCAGGAAAACACTGTTTCGACCAGAACGGCACCGGAGATCACGGCAGAAAACTGCAGGCCAGCCAGTGTGATGACTGGCGAAAGCGAGTTCTTCAAAGCGTGCTTGTAGACCACCTCGCGCTCACTCAGCCCTTTGGCTTTGGCGGTGCGCACATAGTCCGATCCCAGCACTTCCATCATTGTAGCGCGGGAAAGGCGCGAATAGAGCGCCAGAAAAATCGAGCCGAGTGTGATCACCGGCAAAACAAGATGATGCGCAATGTCGAGCGCCTTTGCGAAAAACCCACCTTGGACGGTCACGTCGACCATGCCCGCCACCGGGAATAGAGGGATTTTCAACGAGAACGCGATCAAAAGCAGAATGCCTGTCCAAAACACTGGCGCGGAATATCCGAACAGCGCCATAAAGGTCACGAAATAGCTGGTCAAACCGTTTGGGCGGCGGGCTGAGATGACGCCTAGTACAACGCCAATCAGCATGGCGAAAATCTGAGCTGTAAACACCAGGAGCAGTGTTGCCGGCAACCGCTCCAATATCAATGTGCTCACTGGCGCGTTGTAAAAAAACGAATACCCCAGATCGAACATGAACACATTGCCGACATAGCGGCCAAGCTGGACCAAGAACGGCTGGTCGAGACCATAATCCTTGCGGATTTGTTCCATGGCCTCCGCATCTGCGCCACCAGCGGCTTGGGCGATTGTGTCAGCGATGTCGCCTGGAGCCAGGTGCATCATCGAGAAGTTGAGCACCAAAACAGCGGTCAACAGCAGGATGGCGTAGAGGATACGGATCAGAAAAGATTGGACAAAAGACAAGGGCGGTCCTGTCAGTCGGGGAATTTTGCGGCGGCGGAACCGTCAGATCCCGCCGCACACAGTGCAAGTGACGTTGAACTTACTTCTTCAGATAGGTCCGGTCCAATGGCGAGCTTGATGCCCAGATGCCGATTGGAGGATTGCCCACGCTTTTGTTGTAGATCGTGTGATACGGCAGCGTGTTGGTGAAGTAGACAGGCAGTTCATCAGCGATGATCTTCTGGAACTCGGAATAGAGCGCCTTGCGTTTTTCCGCGTCCGTTTCCTTGCCGGCCAATTCCAGCAGCTCGTCCACACGCGCGTTTTTGTACTGCTGCGTATTCGACCAGATCACACCCTTCTTGATGTTCGAAGACTGGTAGGTGCGGTGCACACCGATCACCGGGTCACCCCAGTTGAACACCGTGTCCCAAGTCATATCGAAATCATGGGTGGAAATGCGCTTCGCCCAGGTCGGGAAGTCGGCAGATGTCCGAACCGTGACGTCGATACCGATCTTCTTCAGCGCAGGCTTGAGATATTCAGCCTTTGGCTTCATCGCCGGCCAGCCGTAATCGATCGTCAGTGCAAACCGGTTTCCGTCCGCGCCGCGCTTGTACCCGGCATCATCGAGAATCTTGTTGGCCTTGTCGACGTCAAACTCGTAGGCCTCAAGATCTGATTCAGACAGTGGGCTGTCCGGGTGAATTGGGGCGCGTGCTTCCTTTGCTGTGCCGAGGTGAATGGCTTTCAGCAGGAAGTTCTTGTCAACCGCGTGAGCAATTGCCTTACGCACGTTCACGTCGGCGGTTTTGCCGCTTGCAGTGTTGAACGCCAACCAGTCGAGGGGACCGATTGCGCCATAGCCATCCGGTGTGACAACCAGTTTGTCAGATTTTTTCATCCGGTTGATGTTGCGGGGGTTCTGAATGAACGTTGCAAGATGCAGTTCACCATTTTCCAGCGCAATGGTCTGGGCTGCCTGGTCTTTGATGATGCGCATTACGATTTTATCGAGGTAAGGACGGCCTTCCATGAAGAAGCCATCGTAACGCTCGAGAATAACGTGCTCATCGCGCTTGAATTCAACCAGCTTGAACGGGCCTGAGCCAACCACATTTTCGGAATTTTGCGGATGAGCTTTCGGGTCCTGACCATCGCCATAAACATGCTTTGGAATGATCGGCATAAGTTGGGATGACATCGCCAGCATCAGGGCTGGATGCGGTTGCGAGAGTTTCAGAACCGCTGTCGTTGGATTTGGTGTCTCAACCGAAGTGACCGGAGCGAACATCGTCTTGAACGGATGGTTCGCTTTGATTGTATCAACTGAGAACGCCACATCTTCAGACGTGATCGGCTTGCCGTCGTGGAACGTCGCACCCTCGACCAAATTGAGCGTTACGGTCAGTCCATCGTCCGATACTTCCCACGATTTCGCGAGATAGGGCTGTGGCGTCCAGTTTTCGTCATAACGCAAGGGGGCTGCAAAAAGTTGTGCACCGGGTGCGCCGGTTACCGTGCCAGATTGAACGGCAGGGTTGAGGTGACGGGGGGTCTGCGCCAGAAGCGCGATCAACGTGCCGCCCTTTTGAGGTTCGTCCGCCGCCAGTGCTGGCGACGCCAACATTGAAGCAAAAGCCGTTGTAATAACAAGAGATTTTAGGATTCGTTTCACGAAGGTGCTCCCTGTTTACCTGTTCCTGATTTGTGTTTTTTTCTTGAGCGTAGCGCAAGGGCTATTCAATAGAAAAGAGATTTATTGCGGAGATTTAGAGCATTTTTTGGATGAATGGAGTTTCGCCCGATCCCCGCTAAGCCGGTCCCCGTGTCAGTGGACAATCAGGTCGTTGAACACGCCGTCAAGTTTCAGGGTCATGCAGTGATCCACAAAGGTCGTTACCATCGAAGGCTGGCGCACGCTGGATTGCGTCGCGATGCCAAATTCTGGAATGCGTAACGTGTCTGATATTGGCAGAATTCGGTAACGATTTTGGTCCGTGTGATAGTCGGGTGGCCGGATGTTCAGAATTGAAAAGCCAAAGCCGCCAGCAACCAAGGCGCGGGTAATCTCCACGGACCGGGAAGAGTGGACGATATTGGGTGCCAGACCAAGATCTTCAAACATGCCGCTGAAATATTCGCGCGTATGGGCTAGGTCGAGAACGATCATAGGACGGGAGCTCAACTCCTTGAGACTGACGCTGGACTGCTCACACAGAGGGTCGTCAGAGCCGATGATTGCGTAAGGTGGTGCGGTGAACAGCGGCTCAAAATGATTTCGCGCGCGAATAGCTTCTGAATATGTGAAGGCAAGGTCGGCTTCACCGGCTTCCAGAAAGGTGAGGACATCCTCCATATCACCTTCGAGCAGCTTGATGGACATGCGCGGAAAACGCTTCGAATAGCTCTTGAAAATGGGGGGCAATAGAGAAGGCGCAGCGGTTGCATAGCAGGCGATGCGGACCGATCCGGTGGCATCGCCATCGACGGAGCGCATTTCAGATTCAAAATGCCGGGACTGTTCGATGAAACGGCGGATGAGAGAAAGGGTTTCCACGCCTGAGGGGGTGGCACTGATACCTCGCGCCGGGGTTCGCATGAATAGATCGTAGCCGATCTCCTGTTCAAGCGCTCCGATGGCGGCTGTGATCGATGATTGTGAGATATTCAATTCCTGTGCGGCGGCTGAAATGGAGCCCAGTCGACCAGCCGCCTCTACATAGCGAAGCTGTTTGAGGGTGAAGTTGAACATCAATTCCTCGAAAAAATAGCGCTTTATCGCCAGTTAAAACTATTTTCGGTGTGAACGAAAGCCACCTACGATCTGCAAAATCTCAGCTGAGCGAGGCCATGAATGTCCGGCATTACCATCTACCCGGCCCAAAAAATCATCACGATGAACCCAAGCAATCCTTATGCGACCCACGTGGCGGTGCGCGATGGAAGCATCTTGGGCGCCGGCACCCTGGAAGAGCTTTCAGGCTGGGGCGAGCACGAGATTGACAACCGGTTTGCTGACAAGGTCATCATGCCCGGTTTGGTCGAGGGGCACAGCCACGCCATGGAAGGCACGCTTTGGCGCTACTGCTATGTAGGTTGGTTTGATCGCATGGACCCGGATGGCAAGGTGTGGAGTGGCGTGAAGACAATCGATCAGGTGATCGATCGCCTCAAGGAAGCGGAAGCCACACTTGCGGACCCGAATGCCCCGCTCTCAGGCTGGTCACTTGATCCGATCTACATGAACAATGAGCGCGTCAGCCGTCACGATCTGGATCAGGTATCGACGACCAGACCTGTTGGTGTGCTCCACGCGTCAGGCCATATATTGAACGTCAACACCAAGGCTCTCGAACTCGCCGACCTCTTCAAGACAGGCATCAATCATCCGGGCGTGCCCCTAGGCAATGATGGTCTGCCCACTGGTGAACTGAAGGGTCCCGATGTGATGACGCCTGTTGGAGTCCATGTGGGCTTTGATCGCAATATGTTTGATTGCGACGAGCGGGGGCTGACCGATTTCGCCAAGCTTTGTGTGCGCTCGGGCGTTACCACTGCAACGGATCTTGCGGCTCGATTGCCGGATGAGGCGGTTGAGATGATGTTGCGGGTGACGGCAAAGGAGAGTTTTCCGGCCCGCATTGTCCCGCTTCGCTTTCATCATGGAGTCACACCGCAGGAACTGATCGAGCATGTGCAAAGGCTGAGGGCGCAATCCACCGATCGGTTGCGGCTTGGCATGATCAAGGTTGTTGTTGATGGATCCATTCAGGGCTTTTCAGCGCGCCTGAAGGAACCGGGCTACTATAACGGTGCTCCAAACGGTCTCTGGTATATTTCGCCGGAACATCTTCGCGAAATCATCAATCAGTCCCTCGACAAAAACATCCATATCCACACCCACACCAATGGCGATGAAGCGACGCAATTGGTGCTGGACTGCATGGAAGAGGGGCTGAAGGCGCATCCATCGCGCGACCATCGGTTCACGTTGCAGCACTGCCAGCTTGCAGACGCAGCGCAGTTCCGCCGGATGACAAAGCTCGGCATGTGCGTGAATCTTTTTGCCAATCACCATTTCTATTGGGGAGATGAACACTACAATCTCACCGTCGGGCCAGAGCGTGCCAAACGTATGAATGCCTGCCGAACGGCGCTTGCCAGCAATGTTCCGATGGCCATTCACTCCGATGCGCCGGTAACGCCGTTGGGGCCGTTCTTTACCGCATGGGCGGCGGTGAACAGGGTCACAGCGTCCGGTCGTGTGCAGGGCGAGCATGAAAAAATCAGCGTTGCTGACGCACTCTATGCCATCACGCTCGGGGCGGCCTATACCTTGAAACTCGATGGCGAAATCGGCTCAATCGAGGCAGGCAAGCGGGCTGATCTGGCAATTCTCGAAGATGATCCGGAAGAAGTTGGCGGTGAAAACCTGAAAGATGTCCGTGTTTGGGGAACGGTTCAGGATGGCCGAATATTCCCGGCGTCGGAGCTTGCATGAATTCATCTGCTTCACCGCTTCCGGTCACTGTCATCGGCGGATATCTGGGTGCGGGCAAAACCACCCTCATCAATCATCTGCTGCGCAATGCCGACGGCAAACGTCTCGCTATCATGGTCAATGAGTTTGGCGAACTGCCAATTGATGCTGATCTGATTGAAGCGCAGGATGACGACCTGATCAGCCTGTCCGGCGGCTGTGTCTGCTGCACCTACGGCAATGATCTGTCGATGGCATTGCTTGATCTGAAAGAACTCGAGCCGCGCCCTGACCATGTGGTGCTTGAGGCAAGTGGCGTGGCCTTGCCCGGTGCGATTGCAAGTTCAGTCTCTCTCATCAGTGGTTACTCAATGGATGGTGTCGTGGTTCTGGCAGACGGCGAAACAGTGCGGCAACGAGCCGTGGATCCCTATATGGGTGACACGGTGCTGCGCCAGTTTGAAGGCGCTAACATTGTGCTTTTGAACAAGACCGATCTGTTGGACGAGGCGGAACAGGACGCGCTTAGGGACTGGTTGCAGGAACGCGCACCCAATGCTGCTATTGTGTCGAGCTCCCATGGCAAGGTACCGCCCGCATTGGTCCTTCAAAGCAATGTGATGCCGGACGACCGACCGCGGGCTGGTGCTCACATCCATCTTGATGATCGATTTCAGTCGCGATCCCTTGCGATGGATAAACCCTGCGATGCCGAAGATCTGGCCCAAAAGCTGGCTCAGGATCATGTTGGGATCGTTCGGGCCAAAGGCTTTGTGAAGGACTTTAACGGCACACTCAAACTCATTCAGGTGGTGGGTCAGAGGTTCGAAGTGACGGAGGCTTCTGAAGATAAATCGCTGGGCCTCGTTCTGATCGGTACCGATCTTCCCACGACTATGGAAGAACTAAACGGGATTGTCAGTTCCACATAGAAAGAATGCTTCAAAGCGCACTGGACAAGCTGAAGTGCCAATGAAAAACTGATTGCTGGTCTGGTGCTGTCGCCACGATGACCATGGGAGGACGGGCCGCATAGTTCCGGTTAAATTGCGTGGGCTAAATCAATATGAGCGGCTTGAAGTAACTGATTGCATATCTGGGAGGATTATATGCGTAAAACCTTGAAAACACTGTCTCTTGGCCTTTTTTTGACGGTCGGAACATCCGCAGCGGCGCTGGCCGCCGAGTGCATTGCACCGGCAAATCCCGGCGGTGGCTGGGACTTCACCTGCCGCCAGATCGGCAAGATCATGTATGACATCAAGGCAGTGGATAAGCCCATTCAGGTCACCAACATGGCCGGCGCTGGTGGTGGTCTTGCCTTCAACCACGTGGTCAACGAACGCGGTGATGACGCCGATCTGATCGTGGCTGCCTCGTCCGCAACCGCCACACGCCTTGCGCAAAATGCCTATGCCGGTCGTACCGCCAGCGAAGTGCGTTTTGTTGGTGCCATCGGTGCCGATCCAGGCGTCATCGTTGTCGCCAAGGACAGCCCTCACAAATCGCTGACTGATCTGATCAACGCGATCAAAGCTGACCCGTCCTCTGTTGCTTTTGCCGGTGGTTCCGCGACTGGTGGCTTCGACCATCTTAAGCCGCTGATGATCCTGCAGCGTGCAGGCTTCACCGACATCACCAAGATCAAGTACATCGGTGTTGATGGTGGTGCAGACGCCATCACCCAAACCGTTGGTGGTTTCACCCAGGCCATGACAGGCGACATGTCTGAAGTTGTCGGCTTCCTGAAATCCGGTGATGTGCGCGTGATTGCCGTGCTGACGGAAGAGCGCGTGCCTGGCTTCGACGATATCCCAACCGCCAAGGAACAGGGCTTTGACGTGGTCGCAGTGAACTGGCGTGGCCTCTACGTGCCAAAAGGCGTCTCAGACGAGGTCTTCAACATGTGGGCTGAGCGCCTGCAGAAAGTTGCCGACAGCGCGGAATGGAAAGAAGCCATGGTCGCAAACGGCCTTGCTCCATTCACAAAGGTTGGTGCTGACTTCCAGGGCTATGTTGATCAGGTTGTTGGCGAGGTTCGCCAGCTCTCCAAGGACATCGGGGTCATCAAATAATGATCAGCGACCGGATCTTTGGTCTGGTCGCAGTCATTGCAGCGCTCGCCTATGCGGCGAGCGCCACCCAGATCGAAACAAGCTTCCTGTCTGACCCGGTTGGGCCCAAGGCCTTTCCGATAGGCATTGGCGTTGTTGGAGCGCTCTGTGGCTTGTACATGATCTGGAAGCCCGATGCGGATCCGCAATGGCCGTCTCTTGCCACACTCGGCGCGTTAGCCATCGCGGTGGTGGTGCTGGTTGGCTATGCCTATGCGCTCAAGCCGATGGGATTTGTCATCCCAACCGCGCTCGCGGCGGCAGTTCTGAGTTATCAGATTTCGCCCCGTCCGCTGGCGGCGGCACTCGCGGGCGTTGGTCTGTCGATTGGCCTCTTTGTGATCTTCAAATATGCGCTGGGACTTGGGCTGGTTCCGTTTCCCAAAGCGTTGATGGGATAGAT
>JBCCGR010000014.1:0-93238 GCA_039029195.1 Pseudomonadota bacterium | reverse complement strand
CGCAAGCCCCTCTACCGTAACATTTAGCCTACCCCCATTTCCCAAGGCCAACATCGATCACAGCACTGTCTCACACCAGCCGCTGGGCATCAGTCCGATAGCCACTATACACAAATGGCGTACGCAAAGTATACATATGGGCTCTGGCTCTGGCTCTGAAGCGCTCGCTAATTCAGTCAGCTTGTTCAAGCCCTGATCGTCCGCAGAACCTTCCGTCGCTATTGCCGGTTCAGCTTCTCTTAGGTCAACTTCGACGGGTTCCACATCTGGCTTGACCTCTTCTTCAGGTTCAGACTTGCGTCCAAAGCTGAAGATGCGTTTCAGAAGCCCCGGCTTTTTCAATTGAGAGCTCCCATCACAGTTCCAGACTCAACCCCGTGCTTCGACGGCACATGCAGTCGCCCATTCAGGGCTTTGCCGTCGTGATCTGTCATCTCGACCGTGCAGATCTCGCCCGGGCTTCCACCGGACAACTTGACGGGGACAAAATGAGGCGTTCGGCCAAAACCGTCTTTCTCAACCAGTACGGCATAGGACTGGCCGATCATCCCGTTAAGCAGTCGCTCATGCGCCACTTCGCCCTTTGCCCGCAATCGTGCAGCCCGGAATTTGATGGATGCACCATCAACTTGCGGCATTCGCGCTGCCGGCGTCCCCGGGCGTGGTGAATATGGAAACACATGCAGGAACGACAGATCGCACTCATCGACGATGGCGAGTGAATTTTGAAACATCTCTTCGGTTTCGGTTGGGAAACCGGCAATGATATCAGCCCCAAACACGCAGTCAGGCCGCAATTCCCGAACACGATGACAAAATTCGATCGTGTCCTCACGAAGATGGCGGCGCTTCATGCGCTTCAGGATCATATTGTCCCCTGCCTGCAGGGAAAGATGCAAATGCGGCATCAATCGTTGATCGCCCGCAATTGCTTCCATCAGCGGTTCGTCCACTTCGATGGAGTCGATTGAGGATAGCCGCAGCCGGTCGAGGTTCGGAACCCGCGTCAATATCGACTGAACAAGCGTTCCGAGCGTCGGTTGACCCGGAAGATCAGCACCCCAGGACGTGATGTCCACGCCAGTTACGACAATCTCGCGGTGTCCGGAATCAACAAGCCGCTGAACCTGATCAATCACTGCCCCCGCTGGGACCGAGCGTGAGTTGCCGCGACCATAGGGGATGATGCAAAACGTGCAGCGATGGTCACAACCATTCTGCACCTGAACAAAGGCGCGCGCACGACCATCAATCGCATCCACCATGTGTGAAGCAGCTTCCTTCACATCCATGATGTCGTTGACCCGAACCTTTTCTTCCCGCTCAATCCCGAAGTTTGGCGCGCCAACAACATAATTTTTGGCGTGGAGCTTCTCCTCATTGCCAAGCACCAGATCAACTTCGTCCATGGTTCGGAAGGTCTCTGGCTCGGTCTGCGCCGCACAGCCGGTGACAATGATCTTCGTATCGGGGTTTTCCCGACGGGCGCGCCGAATAGATTGGCGTGCCTGGCGCACGGCCTCATTGGTCACCGCACAAGTGTTGATGATGATGGCACCACCATCGAGATCAGCCAGTCCTGCCTTGCCTGCTTCCTTGCGGATCACTTCAGATTCGTAAGTGTTCAGTCGGCAGCCGAAGGTTTGAATGTTCAGCCCGGCTTTTGGTGGAATCTTGGTCATTTCAGCCAACGCGCGTCCACGCGCCAGTTTCCGGGTTGAGCCTACCCTCAAACTCGAACTCAGCCGGACCGGTCATGTGAATGAAATTGTCAGAACGCCAATCGATCATCAGGTCGCCGCCTGGCACGGTAATGGTAACTTGGCGTTGTGCCTGACCCTTGCGCGCAGCACTCACTGCTGCCGCGCAGGCTGCTGAACCACAAGCTTCAGTGATCCCGGCACCTCGTTCCCAGGTACGAACGTCAATGTGCTGATCATCAACAATCTGCGCAATCGAGATGTTGGCCCTGTCCGGAAACAGGAGATGGTGTTCAAGCATCGGACCAAAGCTCTCAAGCTCGTAAGCCCACACGTCCTTCTCAACCCAAAACACCACATGCGGATTGCCAATATTGATTGCTGAAGGCGTGTGGAGAATAGGGTTATCAATTGGCCCGATCTGGAGCTCAATTGTACGTGTGTCTGCAAAGGGCTCACTAAGTGGAATCTGGTCCCATTCCGTACGCGGTACACCCATATTCACAGTGATTGAATCAATTGTAGCGTATGAAGCATCAAGCCGCCCGGTCGGCGCTTCAAACCAGTAGCTTTGCTTTCCATCGTCGCGATTGTGCCATGCAACCACACAACGCATACCGTTGCCACAGGCCTCTGCTGGCGATCCGTCGCTGTTGAGAATGCGGATCGCCGCATCAGATGACGTCGATCTGGCGTCCCTCACCGCCATGATCTGATCAAAAGATGTGGCATCATCACCGGCAAGGGCAATGGCAGCTTGCGGCGTGATTTCATCCACGCGGCCGCGCATGTCGGCAACAATGATCTTGTTACCGAGGCCATTCATCTTGGTGAAGGAAACGTCCATCTCGCTCATGTGCGCCTATATGGATGACCGGTTTCAAAAACGCCAGTGGGGCTCCAGAACTACTTGCCGAAGGGCACGAGGCCCAGATTATCCCGCATGGCAAATCGTCCGCAGAAAAGCACCGTCGCTGTTGCGAGACCAATTGCAAGGCCAGTCCATACACCAACCCCGCCCAACTGCATGGGAATTCCCAGGAAGTAGGCCGTGGGAAGGCCAAGGCACCAGAAACTGAAGACAGCAATAATCATTGGGATCTTGGTGTCCTTCAGGCCGCGCAACACCCCCATACCGATGATCTGAAGACTGTCGACCAGTTGAAACAGTGCCGCAACAAACAGCAAGGGTGTTGCGTACGCCAACACCTCCGCGGCTGATGGCACGCTATTATCAAGAAACTGTCCGACCAGAAACTCCGGCACCGTGAAGAAGATCAAGGCACCAATGCTGGCGCTCACCACGCCAATCAAAAGCGCAGCATAGCCAGCTCTTCCCAACGCCAGACGATCCTCAAGCCCCATTGAGTGACCCACACGGGCTGTTGCCGCGTTGGAAATGCCGAGGGGGATCATGAATGTTACGGCTGCGATTTGCAGTGCAATTGCGTGTGCGGCCAACGCGACGGTGCTGATCCACCCCATAATGAGTGTCGCACTGATAAACATCCCGACTTCCGCGAGGATGCCCGCACTGATCGGCCACCCGATCTGCAGAATTTCTCGAAATGCTGGCCAGTCTGGTCGCCAAAAGCGGGCGAAGAGATCGTAGGAGCGGACCTTCGCCTTCATCAGGCAATAGCCAAACACGATCAGGAACATCAGCGTATTCGTTCCCAGTGAGGCGACGGCGGCTCCTTCCAGCTCCAACCGTGGCATGCCCCAATTTCCGAAAATGAACATATAGTTCAACAGGATGTTCAAAAGTGCGCCGCCAATTGAAGCGTACAAAACAATCGCCGCCAGCTCGATTGCGGTCAGGAACGAGCGCAGTCCGACAAACAACAGACCGGGCAGCAGACCCCACATGGCGATGCGGACATAATCCTCCGCCATTGCAGCAGATTCCGCATTCTGACCCAGCAATATCAGGATGGCTTCCACGTTCCACAATGGAACGAAGGACAGAACACAGCACAGAATCAGCACCCACAACCCCATACGGGTCGAACGTCGCACACCCGTGATATCACCACGCGCTTCCGCGGGAGCGGCCAGCGGAATAATAGCCTGCGCAAAGCCGGTCGCTGTAATCCAGAAAATAAAATACTGCTGAATGCCAAGCACACTTGCAGCCAGGGGTTCTGCGCCCAGCCAACCGATCATGATCGTATCGGCAACGCCAATGGCCATCTGCGCCAATTGCGCGGCAGCAAGCGGCAGACCAAGCCGCAGCGTTGCACGGACATGACCGGTCAATGACAGGCCAGACCCGTGCTCAATTGGCGCGTGCGCGTTTTCCAAACCGGACTGCATGGTGTTTTCCTGGCTTCGTCAGGCGCTAATCGCGGACGAAGGCTGCCAGTGCTATACCCTAGTTAAGTGAAGGTCCAGAACAATAAGCCGACATTCTGAAAAGCAATTGTCACTATTCCGATCAAGCAAAGTACGATTTGATCAAAGTCGACCCAAAAACAAACATCAGTTGGCTACGATGACCTACCGGCCTCTAAGCGAAATCAGAAAGAACTTTCAGGTTCAGTGGTACCGCTCCCCAATCGAGCCACCCGTGTTTCGGGAACTCTCCAAACGTAGCGACCGGAAGGGCTGGTTGCAGGCGGGAGGACACCTCGCCCTTTTTGTCCTGCTTGGGGCACTGGTCTACTGGAACTGGAGACAAGAACTGTGGTGGGCCTTTTTTCCGGCGCTCTTTGCTCACGGCACGGTCGCAAGTTTTTTTTCAGGAACCGCCCCCCATGAACTTGGTCATGGCACGGTCTTCAAAACAAAGTGGCTCAACAACGTGTTTCTCTACCTGTTTAGCCTGGTGAGCTGGTGGGACCCGTTCGATTATGCAAGCAGCCACACTTATCACCACCGGTACACGCTTCATCCGGAAGGCGACAGGGAAAATCTACTGCCATTGCACCCATCGGTGGGAAAGACATTCCTGCTGCAGATGCTCACGATTAATCTCTTTACCCAACCTGGCAGGACCTTTGGCAAGGGAGGGTTACTTTCCACTTTGTACGTCACAATGTTGGGCGCACTTGGCCGCGAAGGTCCGCAAACAATCCCCAGTCAGGAATGGCTATACGCACTACACCGCGATCAGCCCGAGCAGCATCGAAAATCCGTATTGTGGTCAAGAACCTTGTTGATTTTTCATGGCGGCGTGCTGATCTTTTCGTTGTGGACTGGCGAATGGGTTCTCCCGCTCATTGTTTCGATGCCAGCCTTCATTGGCAATTGGCTAAGCTATTTCGTCGGCCTGCCGCAACATTGCGGCCTGCAACAGAACACCACCGACTTCCGCAAGAGCGTTCGGTCCATGCAGCTACATCCCGCCATCGAATTTCTATACTGGCGCATGAACTGGCATACGGAGCATCATATGTTTGCTGGGGTTCCCTGCTACAATCTCAAGCGTCTCCACGAATGCGTGAAAGACGACATGCCCGAGCCACGAACTTTGTCGGGTGCCTGGAAAGAGATGCTGGAAATCTGGAAACGCCAGCAGCGCGATCCAGACTATCAATTTGACACTCCGCTTCCTCCGACAGCCCGGATCGGGCGGGCCGGAAGGGCAAGGGAGGCCGAAACCTCAATCGGTGATCTCGCCCCCAAAGGCCTCAAGTAAAACAGAGCGTTTGATGACTGGGAAAGTCCGCCAGCCACCGCGGGTTGTGACGCTATTCGTCAAACCGCACCAGCAGGTCCTTGGCATCGATCTGATCACCAGCAGCCACGAACACTTCCGCAATCGTACCATCACGCTCCGCATGCATTGCCGTTTCCATTTTCATGGCTTCAATCGACAACAAAACATCACCGCTCGAAACTGCATCTCCAGCAGAAACCGCCAGTGTTGAAACTACTCCTGGCATTGGTGCTGCGACATGAGACTCGTTGTTCGGATCGGCCTTGGGTCGGGCCGTTGATCCAGACGAGCCATGTGCACGATCCGGCACTTTGATGCGGCGAGGCTGGCCATTGATTTCGAAGAAAACGGTGACCATGCCTTTTTCATTGGTGTCTGTGACCGCAAGCAGGCGGATGACCAGCGTCTTGCCCTGTTCGATATTGACGAAGATTTCCTCGCCCTGCTCCATTCCATAGAAATAGACCGGGGTCGGCAAAACGCTGATTGGCCCATAGGCACGGCGAATGCCTGCAAACTCCTGAAAAACCTTCGGATACATCAGGTAGGAATAGAGGTCGTGGTCTGTCACCGGACCTTCAATCATGGGAGCAATCTCGCCGCGGACGGCATCGAGATCAGCGGGGGGAAGTTGCTCGCCCGGTCGGCCTTCAAGTGGTTTTTCTCCCTTAAGGACCTTCTTTTGCAGCGCCTCCGGCCATGGCCGTGGCGGCTTGCTCAAATCACCACGCATCAGAGAAACCACCGAATCCGGGAATGCGATGTCCTTTTCCGGGTTCTCGACATCGGCAACCGTCAGGTCCTGCGAGACCATCATCAGAGCCATATCACCAACGACTTTTGAAGACGGCGTCACTTTGACGATATCTCCAAACATCTCGTTCACATCGGAATAGGTGCGCGCGACCTCATGCCAGCGGGATTCCAGACCCAGCGAGCGAGCCTGTTCTTTCAAATTGGTGTATTGCCCTCCCGGCATCTCATGAAGATAGACTTCTGATGCAGGTGCACGCACGTCACCTTCAAACGCCGCATATTGATTACTGACGGCTTCCCAATAAAACGAGATCCGTCGGATTGCATCCTCATCAAGCCCGGGATCGCGCTCCGTGCCGCTCAAAGCGGAAGCCACAGATCCAAGACAGGGCTGCGAGGTACCGCCCGAAATCGCATCCATAGCCAGATCGACAGCATCAACACCTGCGTCAACGGCCGCGAGCACCGTTGCCGAGGCAACACCGGACGTATCATGGGTGTGGAAGTGAACCGGCAGCTTGCTCTCGGAGCGAAGTGCGGAGAAAAGTTCCGTAGCCGCATTGGGCTTCAACACGCCCGCCATATCCTTGATACAAAGGATATGCGCTCCTTCGCTTTCCAGAACCCGCGCGATGTCGAGATAATAGTCGAGTTTGTAGTGTTCCCGCTCGGGATCCAGCATATCGCCAGTGTAGCAAATGGCGGCTTCACACAGTTTGCCGGTCTTGCGGATCGCCTCCATGGAGACCTTCATATTCTCAACCCAGTTGAGACAGTCGAACACACGGAAGAGATCGATCCCCGTCTCTGCCGCCTGTTCAATGAAGCCGGACACCACATTGTCCGGATAACCGGTGTATCCCACACCGTTTGATCCACGCACCAGCGCCTGTAGAAGGATGTTCGGCGCACGTTCACGGATCAGTTCAAGCCGCTCCCAAGGGTCTTCCATGACAAACCGCATCGCAACGTCGAACGTCGCTCCGCCCCAACACTCCAGTGACAGGAGATTGGACAGCCCTTTGCCGTAGGCACCGGCAACCGCTGCAATATCAAAAGTGCGAAAGCGGGTTGCATAAAGCGACTGATGCGCATCGCGCATGGACGTGTCGGTGATCAAAACCTTGTCGTGATCACGCATCCACTGGGAAAACCCTTCGGCTCCCAGAGTTTCAAGCCGCTGTCGACTGCCATCAGGCACCTCCGCATCAAACCACGGCGCTTCGGGCTTCGCCATATTCGCGATGGGCCGCTTGCGGTTCTTGGTCTCCGGATGCCCGTTGATCGTAACGTCGGCAATGTAGGTCAGCAGCTTGGTTGCCCGGTCCTGCCGTTTGACCTCTTCGAATAACGACGGCGTGTCGTCGATGAACTTGGTGGTGTAGGTGTTGTTCTGGAATTTCTCATGACCAATGATGTTTTCCAGAAATGTCAGATTGGTTGCCACACCGCGAATGCGGAACTCACGCAGCGCGCGGTCCATGCGTCGTATGGTTTCTTCAGGCGTTGGCGACCAGGCCGTGACCTTTTCAAGCAGCGGGTCATAGAAACGCGTAATCACCGCGCCGGAATAGGCCGTTCCACCATCAAGACGAATGCCAAAACCTGTCGCGCCGCGATAGGCAGTGATGCGGCCGTAGTCGGGAATGAAATTCTGTTCGGGGTCCTCGGTGGTGATCCGGCACTGAAGCGCGTGACCATTCAGCTGGATTTCCTCTTGTGGGGGAACGCCAGATTCCGGTGTTCCGATCTTTTCGCCCTGCGCCACATGAATTTGCGCCTTGACGATATCGATGCCTGTTACTTCCTCGGTGACCGTGTGCTCCACCTGCACCCGAGGATTGACCTCGATAAAGTAGAACGCGCCGGTATCTGCATCCATCAGGAACTCGACCGTTCCGGCGCCACAATAGTCTGTGGCGGACGCGATTTTCAGCGCATATCCCGCGAGTTCCTGACGCTGCGTATCGCTCAAATAAGGCGCAGGCGCACGCTCCACGACCTTTTGATTGCGCCGCTGAACCGAACAGTCGCGTTCAAAAAGATGAACAACGGTTCCATGGCTGTCACCCAGGATCTGAACTTCCACGTGGCGGGCCCGTTCGACCAGTTTTTCAAGATAGACTTCATCTTTGCCAAAGGCGGCACGCGCCTCGCGCTTGGCTTCCAGAACCTCTCGCTCAAGATCTTCCTCAGCGCGGATTACCCGCATCCCGCGGCCCCCACCGCCCCAGGACGCCTTGAGCATGAATGGATAGCCGATCTCATTCGCCTGCCGGCGCACCTCATCCATGTCTTCCGGCAGAGGTTCGGTTGCAGGCACAACGGGGACACCTGCCGAAATCGCAAGATTTCTGGCGGAAACCTTGTTCCCGAGAGCTCGCATGGTGGAGGCCTTCGGACCGATGAATGTGAGGCCTGCCGCTTCACAGGCATCCACAAACTCAGGGCTTTCCGACAACAGCCCGTAGCCTGGATGAACTGCATCAGCGCCCGAATACTTTGCCACCCGGATCATCTCTTCAATTGAGAGATAGCTCTCAATCGGGCCCATATCCTTTTCAAGGTGCGGTCCTTTACCAACCTGATAGGATTCATCAGCCTTGAAGCGGTGCAGCGCCAGCTTGTCTTCCTCCGCCCACACGGCAACAGTTTTCAGTCCCAGCTCGTTGGCAGCGCGAAAAACGCGGATGGCAATTTCGGATCGGTTGGCGACAAGAATCTTTTTCATGAGCAGCGGGCACTCTCGGTCTTGATCAGGCAGCAACTCGGGCTGCGGGAAGGAATTGGCGCGGGTTTAGACGGAATTGGTGGCCATGTAAAATTGCCAAAAAATTAGGCGTTTGCAGTCCCAATTCCGCGCAGAATTGAGCTTACTCGCACCAAAAACGAGCAAACTCATCGACCGAAGCGCGTTCTGTTTCCAAGGTATTTTCGGTGGCGGATTTGTCGATTTTGCCAAGTGACATGCCGCACAGGATCACTTCGTGATCAGGAATTTCAAGCTCGGGTCGGATGATCTTGTGGTAGGGCGCAAAGGCCGCCTGCGGGCAGGTGTCCAACCCACGACCACGTGCTGTAATCATGATGTTTTGCAAAAACATGCCGTAGTCCAGCCACGAACCGATTTCCAACCGCTCATCTAGCGTGAAGATCATGCCGACCGGTGCACCAAAGAACGCAAAATTCTTTGCGTGCTGGGTGTGCATCTTCTCATGATCACCCTTCGCAATGCCCACCAGACTGTAGAGATCCCAGCCAACTTTCCGTCGGCGCGTCAGGTATGGTTCAGGAAACTTGTCGGGGTAGTATTTGTAGGTGTGGTCTTCGCCCACATTCGGATCATCGAATGCAGCGCCCACCGCTTTCGAAAGAGTCTCGAGCTTATCTCCCATCGCCACATATACATTCCAGGGCTGCATATTTGTTCCCGATGGAGCGCGCGACGCGACATTCAAAATGTCGCGAACTGTTTCCTCGCTTACGGGGTCAGGCAAAAACCCGCGAACCGAACGGCGGCCCGCAATCGCTTCATCAATGATCCTGGTCGTATCGTTCATTCTCTCGCACCGCTGGACTTTTCATGTGGTGTTTGCTCTCACCGGGCGCTCCAATTTGCAATGCCTGAATTTTGAAACGATGGACTTCTACAGCCGCCAATGCGCAGTCGTGAAATTCTTCTTGATTTTTTCATGAAATTTCTGAAAGATTTTTCACGAGGAGAATTTGATGGCTCAGCCAAACCCCATAACAACCGAATTTCTGGATGAGTTGAGCGACAATGTAGCCCGCCAGCTCGGGCAGGATTTGCGCGCATTGCGAAAATCCAATGGCTTGACCCTGAAAGAACTTGCGCTGAAAATCGGACGATCTGTAGGGTTTCTGTCCCAACTGGAACGGGGGATTTCCGCACCCTCCATTTCCGACATGCGCACGCTTGCAAAAGCGTTTGACGTGCCCATGAGCTGGTTCTTCATGACCGGCAACGAGAATGAAAACGAGCTGGGTCACGTGGTGCGATCTGGAAAGCGCCGCAAACTCGGCACCAAAGAGTCCGGTATCGTCGAAGAGCTCCTGTCACCCGATCTTGGCGGCGGATTTGAAATGTTTCGATCCGTTTTTGAGCCCGGAGCGGAGATGAATGATCCGGTTTTCCGTGAAACCGAAGAGGCGGGGTATCTTGTCTCCGGTCAGCTCGACCTGTGGATCGATGACCGAAAATTCTCGCTCATGGAAGGCGACAGCTTTCGTTTTGAGCACAAACCCTACCGCTGGAAAAATCCCGGCACCACCAAGACAGTCATCATCTGGGTGGTCAGCCCGCCGGTTTACTAACACCGGACCGCAAATCAGAAAGGCACATGATCCATGGCTGAATTTCCTTCTCAGGCGCGTGTCGTCATCATCGGAGGTGGCGCTGTCGGCGCGTCGAGCCTTTATCATCTGGCGAAAGCCGGTTGGACTGATTGTATGCTGCTTGAAAAAAACGAGCTGACATCCGGTTCCACCTGGCATGCGGCCGGCAACGTTCCGACATTCTCGGCATCCTGGTCGGTCATGAACATGCAGCGCTATTCAACCGAGCTTTATCGGGAACTGGGCGCAGCCGTCGATTACCCGATGAACTACCACGTCACCGGCTCCATCCGGCTGGCTCATTCTGCTGAACGGATGCAGGAGTTCGAGCGCGTGCGTGGCATGGGACGCTATCAGGGCATCGATATCGAAATGTGCTCGGTATCCGATCTGAAGGACCGGTATCCGTTTCTTGAAACCCACGATCTCGAGGGCGGTCTCTACGATCCATGCGATGGTGACATTGACCCGGCGCAGCTTACTCAGGCGCTGGCGAAAGGCGCCCGGGATCTTGGAAACAGAATTGAGCGTTTTTGCCCGGTCACCGGCATTGAACGAGACAAAGGCGAGTGGGTGGTGAAAACCGAAAAAGGTGACATCCGTTGCCAGTATGTGGTCAATGCCGCAGGTTATCGTGCCCAGGAAGTGGGAGAGTGGTTCAAGCCCTTTGGTGGGCGCACGGTTCCCATGATGGTGATGAGCCATCAATACATGCTGACCGACGAGATTCCGGAAATCGAAGCGTGGAGTGCTGAAAGCGGTCACAAGCTGCCCCTGCTGCGCGACGTGGATTCCTCTTACTATTTGCGTCAGGAAAAAACTGGTCTCAATCTCGGCCCCTATGAGCGAAACTGCCGTGCGCATTGGGCAACGCCCGATGATCCGATGCCGGCGGACTTCTCATTCCAGCTTTATCCCGACGATCTAGAGCGCCTCGAATGGTATCTGGAAGATGCGATGGCACGGGTTCCTCTGCTCGGTTCAGTGGGCGTGAACAAGGTGATCAATGGCCCGATTCCCTACTCTCCAGATGGGAATCCGTTGATTGGCCCAATGCCGGGTGTACCAAACGCGTTTGAAGCGGCCGTCTTCACCTTTGGCATCGCGCAGGCAGGCGGCGCCGGCAAGGTCATGGCAGAATGGATCACCGAAGGCGGCACTGAGTGGGACATGTGGTCTTGCGACCCGCGCCGGTTCACCGGATTCTGCGATCACGACTACTGCGTCAAGAAAGGCATGGAAGTTTATGGGCATGAATATGCCATGCACTTCCCGCACCACGAATGGCCGGATGGTCGCGACAAGAAGCTCTCGCCGGTCCACGACAATGTGCTGGCAATGGGCGGCCAGATGGGCGCTTATAATGGCTGGGAGCGCGCCAACTGGTACGTGAAAGAAGGCGATGACACATCCGAAGAAGCCACCCAGACATGGGCACGAAAGGGACCTTGGTTTGATCGCATTCGTGAAGAGTGCCACGCCGTACGTGACACAGCAGGCATTCTCGATCTGCCCGGTTTCTCCAGATATCGTTTGAAAGGTGATGGAGCCCGGGAATGGCTCTCGAGCCTGATCACCGGTATCGTGCCAAAACCGGGCCGCATCGGACTTGGCTATTTCTCCGATGACAAGGGTCGCATTGTTACCGAGATGTCGATCATGGCGCTTGATGAGGATTTCTTCTTCCTCATTACGGCCGCGACAGCTGAATGGCACGATCTCGAATGGCTACTCGCTCACCGTCCAGCGAACTGCGCATTCGAGCTGGAAAACGTCACCGACAATTTCTCCTGTCAAATTGTCTCCGGCCCGGCATCCCGTGCAATTTTTGCTGATGTTTGTGATGCTGATCTCGATAAGGGTTGGCTGACGCACCAGACAACACAGATTGCCGGCAAGCACTGTCAACTCGTTCGCGTATCCTTCGCCGGTGAACTGGGGTGGGAAATCCACTCCCAGATCAGTGATACGAAAGAGATTTACGAGGCCGTCTTGAGTGCTGGTGAGAAGCACGGATTGAAGCCGTTTGGCATGTATGCGCTCAATTCCCTGCGTCTCGAAAAAGGCTATCGTGCCTGGAAGGGTGATCTGTCGACAGACTACACAATCCTTCAGGGTGGGCTCGACCGGTTTGTGAAGCTCGACAAGCCCGACTTCGTTGGCAAGGCCGCAATCCAGAACGAAAGGCAGCAGGGTGTTGCCCGGCGTTTCGTGACGTTGGTCGTTGATGCTGAGGATTGCGATGCGCCTTACATGTCGACCCTTTGGCACAATGATGAAGTGGTCGGCGAAACCACGTCGGGCGGATGGGGCCATCGCGTCGACAAGTCTATTGCCCTTGGCATGCTGAAATCTGAACTGACAGAACCTGGAACCGAAATTGAGGTTGAGATCTTCGGCAAACGCTGCAAGGCAACAGTCCAGGCGGATCAGCCATTGTGGGACCCTACCAATGAAAGGCTGCGGGCATGACAGCCATCACATTGCTCGACGGAGGACTGGGACAGGAACTCGTTTCCCGCTCAGCCCATCCACCGCACTCTCTCTGGGGCACCTATGTGATGATGGAGGAGCCTCACATCCTTCGTGAGGTCCACGAAGAATATTTTGGCGTTGGTGCTGATGTCGTCACAACAAACACATATGCCATTCACCCGGATCGACTGCAGATAATAGACATAGAAGACCGGTATGAGGAGCTACATGAGACAGCCTGCCGGATCGCCGTTGAAGCAAGGGATGCCACATCTAAGGACGGAAAGATCGCAGGATCGCTCGGCCCGCTCGGCATGTCCTACCGTCCTGATCTTGCACCTGAGCCTGAGATCGCAGCCGAATATTATGCCAACATGGTGCGATTGCACGAGCCGTATGTGGATATAGTTTTGCTCGAAACCATGTGCTCCGTCGACCAAGCGGATGGCGCCCTGATGGGTGCCAAATCCGGAAGTAAACCGGTCTGGTTGGGTATCTCGGTTGATGACAAGGATGGAAGTCACTTGCGCTCCGGCGAACCACTTTCAGCGCTCGAACCGATCATCACCCGGCATCGACCCGATGCAATTCTGATCAATTGTTCAATCCCGGAAGCGGTGACCACCGGCCTGAAGCATCTAAGCAGATTCGGGGTTCCATTTGGCGGGTATGCCAATGGATTCACCGAAATTGCATCCGACTTCCGACGCCCGGGGGCGACCGTCGATCTGCTCACGTCCAGAACAGACCTTGGTCCAAAGACATACGCCAATTTCTGCGATGATTGGGTTGCCGCCGGTGCCTCAATTGTCGGGGGGTGTTGTGAGGTGGGGCCGGCACACATCGCCGAAATTCAAAGCCGCCGAGCCATGAACAACCAGAAAACCGCGGGAGCAAGTCGATGAGCAAACCGGTTCCGACACAATCCCGCGCTGTAGTGATCGGCGGCGGCGTGGCAGGTTGCTCCGTCGCTTACCATCTGGCCAAACAAGGCTGGAAAGATGTGGTTTTGCTGGAGCGCAAACAGCTAACCTCTGGCACGACCTGGCACGCTGCCGGCCTGATTGGTCAGCTTCGTGCAACAAAAAACATGACGCGCTTGGCGCGATACTCAAAAGATCTGTACCTCAATCTCGAAGCAGAGACCGGCGTTGCCACCGGCATGCGTCAATGCGGTTCAATTTCCGTCGCCCTGACAGCAGAACGCTTGGAAGAACTTCAACGACAGGCATCAATGGCCCGTGCTTTTGATGTGGATGTTGAGGAGATTTCAACCGCTGAGATCAAGGACCGCTATCCCCATCTCAACACCGAAGATGTGGCGGGCGGCGTTTGGCTACCCGGTGACGGTCAGGCTGACCCTGCTAACATCGCTTTGGCGATGGCTAAGGGTGCCCGTCAGATGGGTGCAACCGTTCTGGAAGGTGTTGCCGTCACACAAACACACGTCTCCAATGGTCGTGTAACCGGTGTGTCGTGGAAGCGAGACGGATCGGAACAAACCGGCTCGATCACCGCGGACTATGTGGTCAATTGCGGCGGAATGTGGGGGCACGAACTGGGTCGCCAGATCAGCGTAAACATTCCTCTGCACGCCTGCGAACATTTCTACATCGTGACAGAACCATTGGCCGGTTTGGGCCATCTTCCGGTGCTTCGGGTGCCCGACGAATGCGCCTACTACAAGGAAGATGCCGGGAAAATCCTGCTCGGCGCTTTTGAACCACATTCCAAACCGTGGGCCATGGACGGAATTCCGGAAGATTTCTGCTTCGACCAGCTCCCGGAGGATTTCGATCACTTCGAGCCCATTCTGGAACAGGCCGTCAATCGCTTCCCGGCTTTGGCTGAAGCTGGCATTCACACCTTCTTCAACGGACCGGAAAGCTTTACACCAGATGATGCCTATCATCTTGGAGAATCTCCGGAAGTCCGGAACTATTTCGTCTGCGCCGGGTTCAACTCCATCGGCATCCAGTCTTCCGGCGGTGCAGGCATGGCACTAGCACACTGGATGGAGCACGGCTATCCGCCGTTTGATTTGTCGGACGTCGACATTCGCCGCATGCAGCCGTTCATGGGCAACAAAACCTTCTTGTTCGAGCGCTCGAAGGAGACCCTTGGGCTTCTTTATGCGGATCACTTCCCATTCCGGCAAAAGGCAACCGCGCGCGGTGTTCGCCGCTCACCCTTCCATGAACATTTGAAGGCAAAGGGTGCTGTGTTTGGCGAGACGGCAGGCTGGGAACGGGCAAACTGGTTCGCGGACGCCGGACAGGAGGCGGAATACAAATATTCCTGGAAGCGCCAGAACTGGTTCGAAAACTCAGAGCGCGAACATACCGCGATCCGCGAAAATGTCGGGCTCTATGATATGTCCTCATTTGGAAAAATCAGAGTTGAAGGCCCGGATGCGGAGAGCTTCCTCAATCATGTTTGTGGAGCGGACATGTCCGTGGATGCCGGTCGCATTGTCTACACGCAGTTTCTGAACGACCGCGCCGGCATCGAAGCGGATGTGACCGTCACCCGCATTTCCGAAACACTCTACCTAATCATAACACCAGCCGCGACGATGATTCGCGAAATGAGCTGGCTTGCCCGCCACAGGAGAAACCACAATTTGGTCGTCACCGACGTGACATCAGGAGAAGGCGTGCTGGCCATCATGGGACCAAAATCCCGCGACCTTTTACAAAAGGTATCGCCACACGATTGGTCCAATGAAAATCATCCTTTTGGGCACGCCCACGACATTGAAATTGGCATGGGACTGGCGCGTGCACACCGTGTTTCCTATGTGGGTGAGCTCGGTTGGGAGATTTATATCCCCTCAGACATGGCCGCCCATGTGTTTGAAACCATTTGGGAAGCCGGTCAGGACATGGATCTGAAACTGTGCGGCATGCACATGATGGATTCCTGTCGGATCGAGAAGGCTTTCCGCCATTTCGGCCACGATATTTCAGAAGAGGACCATGTACTGGAGGCCGGACTTGGTTTTGCATTGGGGAAGAACAAGACCGATTATATTGGCCGGGACGCTGTGCTGAAAAAACGGGAAACCGGTCTTCAGACCCGCATGGTCCAATTCAAACTCAAGGAAGCTGAACCGTTGCTTTACCACAATGAGCCGGTCATCCGGGACGGGAAAATTATGGGCTACCTTACATCGGGGAATTACGGTCACACATTGGGTGCGGCGATCGGCATGGGCTACGTGCCCTGCCCCGGAGAAACTCCGGATCAGCTCCTGAGTTCCTCTTTTGAAATTGAAGTCGCGGGCGCCCGAATTGCGGCCGAGGCAAGCCTGCGACCCATTTACGATCCCAAGTCTGAACGGGTCAAAGCTTAGAAGAAGGCCGAAATGGTTAGTCAGGCTCAGCGCAACACCACATTCAGAGATCTCCATGGGTCGGGCTGTTTCATCATGCCCAACCCCTGGAGCGTTGGTAGCGCGAAACTCATGGCTGGACTTGGCGCAAAAGCCCTGGCAACCACTTCTGCCGGGCATGCTTTCCACATAGGGAAATGCGATATGGGCCACGTCTCCCGGGAAGAGGCCCTTGTCCATGCCTCTGAAATTGTGAGCGCCACATCGCTTCCCGTGAATGGCGATCTTGAAAACGGCTATGGCGACGACCCTGATAGAGTGTCCGAAACCATACGACTTGCATCTGAAGCGGGCCTTTCGGGCTGCTCGATTGAAGACACGAATATGGCAGATCCCGTGGGCAGCTATGATTTCGATCTTGCTGTCGAACGGGTGAAAGCTGGCGCGGCCGCTGCGAAAGGTCTGTCAAACGGCTTCGTATTCACCGCCCGTGCCGACGGGGTCATGCTCGGACACTACGACATGGTTGAAGCCATCAAACGCTGCCAGGCCTTCGAAGAAGCAGGCGCGGATGTGGTCTACTTGCCAATTCCGCCATCAATAGAAGATCTGAAGGCGTTGTGTGATGCGGTCAATATTCCGGTGAACTGCCTTGCTGCGGGATCCTTGCTTGATCACTCGCATGAGGAACTGGCAGCAGCCGGAGCACGCCGCATCAGCCTGGGATCTTCAATCGCAAGCACAGCCAATCGCGCGATGCACGATGCGGTCAAATCAATGCTGAATGACGGAAATTTCACACCCCTGAAAAGCTCAATATCGAGCTGGAAACTCGATGCGCTCATGGAAGCGGGCATGACAAAAGAATAACGGTCGCAAGACCAAGTTCACTCATATCGGGAGGATATTATGAGCGAACCTGCAGCAAGAAGCCGTCGGGCAGGCGGACGCGAAGCAAGGCGAACCCTTCGGGCAGCGCCGCTGACGGAAGACATCATGCCAATCTGGAAAGGCATGGAGGGCGGTACCTATAAACCGCTCTCTGCTTCGGACATTGAGCAAATCAACGATGCTGTCCTGACTGTTCTCGAGGACATTGGTTTGGCGCAGGCAATTCCAAGCTGCATAGAGGTGTGCACGCGCATTGGCGCTGTTCATGGAGACGATGGCAGGCTCCGGTTCCCGCGACAGCTGGTGAAAGACACAATTGCTGGTGCCGCGCGGAACTTCACTTTGCATGCTCGCAATCCCAAGCACGATCTGAAACCGGAACTGAAGAAAGTACACTACGGAACCGCTGGTGCCGCGGTTCACCTGGTGGACGTTGAAAAACGCGAATATCGCGAAAGCCGCCTTCAGGATATTTACGATGCTGCTCGAATGGTGGAATCCCTCGACAATATCCACTTCTTCCAGCGACCAATGGTGGCCCGCGATCTCGAAGACCCGTTTGATCTCGACATCAACACGCTCTACGCCTGTTTAAGCGGGACATCCAAACACATAGGAACAAGCTTCACCGTCGGCGAATATGTCAAACCAGCACTTGATATGATGTATCGCGTGGCTGGTGGCGAAGAAGCCTTTCGGGCCCGCCCCTTTGTCTCAAACTCAAACTGTTTTGTTGTTCCGCCGCTGAAGTTCGCTGAAGATGCCTGCCACGTTCTCGAAGCATGCGTAAAAGGCGGAATGCCGGTGCTGCTTCTTTCGGCCGGTCAGGCCGGCGCAACATCTCCGGCAGCGGTTGCCGGATCGGTGGTCCAGGCGGTTGCGGAGGTTTTGGCCGGTCTGGTTTACGTCAACGCGCTTGTTCCCGGACATCCCGCCATCTTCGGCACCTGGCCATTCGTATCCGACCTTCGAACCGGCGCCATGTCAGGTGGTTCTGGCGAACAGTCTCTGCTTGCCGCAGCGTGCGCTCAGATGGCACAATATTACGATCTTCCGGGCGGTTCCGCTGCCGGAATGTGCGATTCCAAGATGCCGGATTTTCAGGCCGGTTACGAGAAGGGTATGGCTAATGTGATGGCGGGCCTTTCCGGACTCAATCTCGTGTATGAATCCGCTGGAATGCACGGATCACTAATGGGATTTTGCCTCGAAAGTCTTGTCCTTGACAATGATCTGCTCGGTCAGGCTCTACGCTGTGTGCGTGGTATTGAGGTGAACAAAAAATCCCTCTCGATCGAGACCATGCGGGATGTGTGCATGGGTGGGCCTGGTCACTATCTAGGCCATGATCAGACGCTCAGATTGATGCAGACTGAATATGTCTACCCATCGATTTCAGATCGGTTGAGCCCGAAGGAGTGGGCAGAAATCGGAAAGCCCGACCTGGTGGCAAAGGCCATCGCGGAAAAGCAGCGCCTGTTGTCGAGCGTGTTTCCCGATCACATTGACGAAGCGACTGACCGTGAACTGAGGGATAGTTTCAATATCAAGCTGCCAAGAGAGAGCATGCGACCGGCTTAACCCTGATTTCGGGGGCAGCTTAACGAAATTTCACCGAATTGAGGATAACTGTTTGTAAATGATCAATGACCGTCCTCTATTGCAGGGCGGCACAAACAGGATGTCGTCATGACTACGCCGGTTATCTTGTCAGGTGGCACGGGATCACGCCTTTGGCCGCTGTCTCGATCAGACAATCCCAAGCAATTTCTCAATCTGCATGGCGATGCACCGATGATTGTTGAAACCGCCCGCCGCACGCGCGGCGACGGCTTCAACGATCCCATCATTGTTGCCGGCGAAGCTCATCGTTTTCATGCAGCAGCCGCAATGGCGGACGCAGAAATCAGCCTCTCGGCCTTGATCCTTGAACCGGCGGCGCGCTCCACCGCTCCTGCAATTGCGCTGGCCGCGCATCTTGTCAATCGGCAGGATCCTGACGGGTTGATCCTTTGTTGCCCGGCAGACCACGTCATCACCGATCCTGGTGTTCTTCTCTCCGCCATCGAAGAGGCAAAGCAGGCGGCACAAGAGGGGTATCTCGTTACATTTGGAATTGCACCCGATCGCCCCGAAACCGGTTTTGGCTATGTTGAACAGGGGGACCAACTTTCCCAGTCCGCCGTTCATGTGGTTCGCAGCTTTGTCGAAAAGCCGGATCGTGCTGGTGCTGAAGCAATGCTGGAGAATGGCGGGTTTTTATGGAATGCCGGTATCTTTCTAATGAAGGCCAGCACCTATCTTGAGGAACTCAAGGCGTTCGAACCAGAAATCTATTCGGCATCTGCTGCGGCGATGGATGATGCCATAAACGATATGGACTTCATCCGGCCATCCATTCCGGCTTTCAAGGCCTGCCCAAACGTTTCCATCGACTACGCCGTCATGGAGAGAACAGACAAGGCAGCCGTCATTCCGGTCGCGCTAAACTGGTCTGACATCGGTTCATGGGATGCCATGCTGAAGCTCGGCGACAAAGACAGCGACGGCAACGTGCTCCTTGGCGACGTGGTCGGTCACGGAATGGAAAACTCCTATGTCAACGCTCAAAGTCGACTTGTTGCGTGCGTTGGCACGAGGGACCTTGCGATTGTCGAAACGCCGGATGCAGTGCTCGTCGCGGATCGCAGTGTAACCCAGAATGTGAAGCACATATTCGATCAGTTGAAGGCTCAGGGTCGTCGGGAGGCTGTTCATCACACCCGTGTCGAGCGCCCCTGGGGGTCCTTTGAAACCCTGGCACTTGGCCAGAGATTTCAGGTCAAACGCATTATCGTGAAGCAGGGCGGAACGCTTTCACTGCAGAAACACCATCACCGCTCCGAGCATTGGGTGGTTGTCGAAGGAACGGCACGTGTGACAGTTGGGAGTGAAGCGCGACTGCTTGCAGAAAATGAATCGGTCTACATACCGCTTGGTGAGGTTCACCGCCTCGAAAATCCGGGCAAAGTGCCTGTTGTTCTGATTGAAGTTCAGACCGGCACTTATCTTGGAGAAGATGATATCATTCGCCTTGAGGACATCTACAATCGTGAAGCAGTTCCGGCTGACGCATCAGCCTCCTGATTCGAAACCACCTGGCTACTCTGCTGCTGCAGATGACAGCTCCTCACCACGGTCCTCAATGTGAGGATATCCCTCAATGGTTTCTTCCAGAATTGCACGCACTGCAGCGTCGTTGCGTTCGCCAATCGCCGTCTCCAGTTGCTGAAGCGCATTGGTGAGATCATCGTCTGAAAGTGATCGTTCGTTGGCGCGCATGATTTTCGGATGGTTGGTTTCAATAACCGTGTCATCAATCAGCAATTCTTCGTACATTTTTTCACCGGGTCGTAGCCCGGAATAATGGATTTCAATTTCACCGGCTGGGTTTTCGCCATCTTTGATCGTTCGGCCTGACAGCCTGATCATTAGCCGTGCAAGATCGTTGATATTAACCGGCTCACCCATCTCAAGAACATAGACTTCTCCGCCCTCCGCCATAGACCCTGCCTGAATGACGAGCTGGGATGCTTCCGAAATGGTCATGAAGTAACGACGCATGTTCTGGTGCGTGACGGTGACCGGCCCACCCTTTTCAATTTGGCGTTTGAAGAGCGGCAAAACCGATCCGGACGAGCCTAGCACGTTACCAAAACGCACCATGGTGAAGATCGTCGCATTGGATTTTCTTTGGAGATTTTGAATGACGATTTCCGCCAGCCGCTTGGAGGCGCCCATGACGTTGGCTGGGCGAACGGCCTTGTCGCTCGAAACAAGAACGAACCGTTCCACTCCCGAATCGATGGCCAGCTCTGCAATGTTCCTAGTGCCAAAAACATTGTTGCGAACACCCTCACACTCGTTCTTCTCCAGCATCGGAACATGCTTGTAGGCTGCAGCGTGAAAAACAATGTCGAAGCTGTGCTCATCGAACAGGTTTTTCAGGTGCTTTTGGTCGAGCACATTGGCGAGCACATAGGCGCATGAATCCGCGACATCAGAACCGAGTTTGGAGCCAAGCCATTGTTCAAGCTGATAGAGCGCGAGTTCACTGGAATCGACAAACACCGCCCTTTTTGGCTGAACAGTCAGAATTTGGCGGCAGATCTCTGATCCGATTGAACCGCCAGCCCCGGTTACCAGGATTGACTTGTCTTTAAGTGCTTCGCTGAACAAAGAAGGGATCGGTGGAACCGGCTCCCGCCCCAGCAGATCTTCAATGCGCACTTCACGCAACTGGTCAATCGCCAGGCGCCCACTGATAATGTCTGAGGGTTTCGGGACCGTTTGAATTTCAACATCAGCACCACTGATGCGTTCAATGAGACCTTTCTTCTGACCCGGTCCAATTCGGTGAGATGCCAGCAGAATTCGTTTAACGCTGTACCGTTCTATCAGGGACATCGCTTTTGACGGGCTGTGAACCCGCAGACCGCCGATATAATTTCGCTTCAGTGCCGGATCATCATCCAGAAATCCCACAACTTCGAATTCCTGTCCGGTCTTGATGATGGAGGCAAGTTGAGTCCCAACCGTACCGGCTCCGTAGATGAGAACCGGCATTTTCTGGAAAACGGTCGACATGAGATGCCGGTAATATGTGCGCAGGATAACCCGTAGCCCGCCAATGGAGACGAAGACCAGAAGGCCATAAATTGCTGGTAGCGATCTTGGGTATCGTACCCTGTTGTCAATCAGACCGGACACAAACAGAAACAGTGCCAGGGCAAATGAGCCCGCGGACAGTATGGCAATCGCCCGCGCCTCCATCGAGCGAAGCAGTGTGTTGTAAAGTCCCAGTCGCCAGAAAACGGCGACCCCAACCAGCGGCAACGCAAAGAACACCCAAATGAAGCGTTCAAGCGCGAACACCGATATGGTCCCGTATCGCAGAGCCAATCCGACCCAAAGTGCGCCAGACAGAATGACAATGTCTGACACGAGAAGAAAGATTCTCTTTTGTCCCCGGCTAAGGCCGAAAATCCATGCATGCATTTTGCTCAGCAAGCCGGGCTTACTGGCAAATTGCTCCCGCACAGACTGATTTGAATCCGGTGTCATTCTGAAATGAGTTTCGCTCGCCCTTAAGGCCGCTTTTACAGACAGAAAACAGATCACGCTACACAATTGACACGTCCATCAATGCGATCGATCACATCAAGCGGCTGATTAATCTAAATGTATGCGCATGGTGCGTGTTCCAAATATGGCACTTCCCACCCTCACATGGGTCGCGCCAAACGCTATGGCCTCTTCATAGTCGGCCGACATTCCCATCGAAAGCTGGGAGAGTTCGTTACGCTTCGCAATCTCGGCAAGAAGCGCAAAGTGCGGCCCGGGGTTTTCGTCTGCCGGGGGAATGCACATCAGGCCGACGACTTCCAACCCATGTTCCGTTCTGCACCGCGACATAAAATCATCTGCTTCCAGGGGAGAAACGCCGGCTTTTTGAGGCTCGTTTCCTGTATTGATTTGAACAAACAGTTTCAGGTGCCTGTTCTGCTTTTTCATCTCTTTGGAAACAGCGACAGCTATTTTTTCCCGATCAATTGTTTGTATCACATCAAACAGTCGGACCGCATCAGCAGTCTTGTTGGACTGCAGCGGGCCGATCAAGTGAAGTTGCACATCCGGAAACTCTTGCTTCAGGTCCGGCCATTTGGACTGGGATTCCTGGACCCGATTTTCACCAAACATCCGATGTCCAGCCTCAATCACCGGGCGAATATGATCTGCATCAAAGGTTTTGGAAACGGCGATAAGCTCTACGTCAGATGGCGATCGCTCGTTCTTGGAGGTTGCGACCGCAACGGATGAAACCACAGAGCGATATCGTTCTTCAGATTCTGTCACAAATTCCACCTGATGTTCATTTGGCGGCGCCTTTAAGGGGTGTTGACCTGCCGTCCCTTTCGGAACACAAGGAAATCAAATCGCCCGACTATCCGGCTCGTTTTCAAACAAGTATTCATCAATGGCAAGCGAACGTTACAATGCCCGCGTGGCAGAGGCTCACTGGCAGGGGAAGTGGGAGCAGGCTGCGCTCTTTGAGACCCCGCTGAAAGTCGATTCCAGCAAGCCGAAATACTACGTTCTGGAGATGTTTCCCTACCCGTCGGGACGCATCCACATCGGCCACGTTCGCAACTACACGATGGGTGATGTGATTGCGCGCTACAAACGGGCCAAAGGGTTTCAAGTGCTCCATCCAATGGGTTGGGACGCTTTTGGCATGCCAGCAGAAAATGCGGCTATGCAAAACAATACCCACCCTAAGGGCTGGACCTACGAAAACATCGACGCGATGCGGCGTCAGCTCAAGCTCATGGGTCTTTCGCTGGACTGGAAGCGTGAGTTCGCAACCTGCGATGCCACTTATTATGAGCACCAGCAAAAGCTGTTTCTTGATTTTCTGAATGCCGGACTGGCCTATCGCAAGGAGTCCCGGGTCAATTGGGATCCGGTGGATCAGACGGTCCTTGCCAACGAACAGGTGATCGATGGTTGCGGCTGGCGCTCCGGCGCTCCGGTTGAACAGCGTGATCTGGTGCAATGGTTTTTCAAAATCAGCGACTTCAGTGAGGAACTGCTCGACGCGATTGGTGATCTCGATCGCTGGCCTGAAAAAGTTCGATTGATGCAAAAGAACTGGATCGGTCGCTCCCGCGGCATTGAGATCCCGTTTGAGCTGGCAGATGATGTGTCCGGTTTCGAAGCAATAGACTGCTATTCAACGCGTCCTGACACGCTGCATGGGGCAAGCTTCATTGCGATTTCGCCGGACCACCCGCTGTCCATTGCTCTTGAAAGCGAAAACAACATTCTGGCTGAGTTCAATGCACAGTGTCGACGAACCGGAACCTCTGAAGCCGTCATTGAAGCGGGTGAAAAGCTGGGCTTCAACACCGGATTGTCCGTAAAGCATCCTTCTGAAGATCGGACACTACCTGTCTGGATTGGCAACTTTGTACTCATGGACTACGGGACTGGTGCTGTGTTCGGTTGTCCGGCGCATGATCAGCGCGATCTGGATTTTGCCCGCAAATATGGCCTGGACGTTCGAAACGCGTTTCATATGCCCGGAGAAATGGGGGATGTTGAAAACGAGGCTCTGGTTCCCCCCAAAACCGACAAGGTGATCTATCAAGAACACTTTGCTGGTGTGACAGAAGCCACCAGCAATGATGCCATAGAAGAAACCATCGCCTGGTTTGAACAAAAGGGCAGAGGTCGGAGTGTTACACGCTACCGGTTGCGGGATTGGGGTGTTTCGCGGCAACGGTATTGGGGTTGTCCGATCCCGATCATTCATTGTGAAGATTGCGGAACGGTGCCCGTTCCCGAGACTGATCTTCCAGTCACACTTCCCGACGACGTAATGCTTGATACCCCAGGCAATCCGCTCGATCATCACCCAACATGGCGAGATGTTGATTGTCCAAAATGCGGTAAACCCGGGCGTCGCGAAACCGACACCATGGACACCTTTGTCGATTCTTCATGGTATTTTTTGAGGTTTTCGCAGCCGGATGCCGAGGCTCCCACAGATCTGGAGGCCGCAAACTACTGGTTGCCCGTCGACCAGTATATCGGCGGCATTGAGCATGCCATTTTGCATCTGCTTTATTCGCGCTTCTATACAAGAGCGATGAAAATCACCGGCCATTGCGATCTCAAGGAGCCATTCGCTGGTCTGTTCACCCAGGGCATGGTGGTTCACGAAACCTACCGAGATGCCGATGGGTCGTGGCTCTCTCCCATTGAAGTCTCGGTGACGGAGTCAGAGTCTGGCCGCAAAGCGCACCGGATTGACAACGGCGCCGAAGTGACCATTGGCGGCATTGAGAAAATGTCGAAGTCCAAACGCAACACGGTTGATCCTGAAGATATTCTGGAAACCTTTGGCGCCGATACCGCGCGCTGGTTTGTACTGTCTGATTCGCCCCCTGATCGCGACGTGATCTGGACTGAAGCAGGTGTCGAAGGATCTCATCGCTTTGTGCAGCGACTTTGGCGGCTGGTGAACGATGTTGCAGCTCGTAAAGCCGGTGATGCTGCAGCGACAGCTCCCAATGAGGGAATTGCCTTCGTAGTCTTACGCCAGACTCATCAAACGCTGGCTCGGGTCGATGAAATGATCTCCGAATTGCGCTTCAACAGCGCGGTGGCGCAGCTTCACACGCTGACCAACACACTTGAGCAAGCGCAACGAAAGCTGAATACCGATGATATGGCCGGTGGCGCAGCCTTGCGCACCAGCATAATGATGTTGATCCAGATGTTCACACCCATGATGCCTCATTTGGCGGAAGAGTGCTGGAAAGCCATGGGCGAGAATCAGATGGTGAGTGCAACTGCATGGCCAGAAGCCGATCCGGAACTGGTCCGGGAAGAGTCCATCTCAATCCCCGTCCAGATTAACGGCAAAAAGCGTGGCGACTTGACCATTGCCGTTGACGAACCGAAGGATGCAATTGAAGCTCGTGTTCTTGAACTTGATTTTGTTCAGGCCGCGCTGTCTGGTAAAGCACCGAAACGCGTGATCGTGGTGCCAAAAAGGATTGTCAATGTGGTTGTCTAGGCAGTTTGCTGCAACAAGCTTAGCACTGATGGGCTTTTTGGCCGTTGCCGGATGTACGGTCGAACCTTTGAATCCAAAGGTGAATTCTTCGTCGGGTCCCGGCGTTGCCACCAACAAGCTCTCCAATGTCGAGATTTCTCCGGTTTCCACCCGCGTTGCGCAACAGGTGCGTAATCAGCTTGTGTTTTCGATCAATGGTGGCGGTGAACCGGCAAATACCGACTATTCCGTGACGCTCAATGTGACGTCCTTCTCGCAGGATTTGTCAGTACTCACCCAAACTCAGTCGCCAACATCTGCTCAAGTGACTGTTACCGCGAGCTATACCGTTCGATCATCCTCCGAGGGGCGGATTATTGGTTCCGGCACGCGTCGAGCCATCGCATCCTATGATCGGACGACACAGAGTTTTGCCAATCAGCGCGCCGAAAGAGATGCCGAGAACAGAGCGGCAAAAGAGCTGGCTCAACTGCTGCAATACGCCATTGCTGCACACATTGAAGATCCTAATCCGCCGACCGGTTCACAGCCCGATGGCACAGTGCAAGGCACATGAGGTTGACCGGTTTCTGAACCGGCCAGATCCAACTTTCAAAACAATTCTCATCTATGGACCCGACACTGGCTTGGTTGCCGAACGGGCAAAGCAGTTTGCCGACAAATCCGGCGTCGATCTCAATGATCCCTTCTCTCTAATTTCGATAGATGCAGAGAGCGCCGCATCAGACAAGCTGCGGATTGCTGATGAAGCCAACACAATCGGAATGTTTGGCGGAAAGCGGCTGATCTGGGTTCGTGGATCAACCCAGAAAAATCTGTCCGCGGCTGTTCAAATGGTTTTGGATCAACCTCCGGATGATGCCTTTTTGCTTCTGGAGGCTGGTGATCTCAAGAAATCCTCACCGCTTCGAACCAAAGTCGAGCGTTCTAAATCGGGCATGGCGCTTCCCTGTTTTCAGGATGAAGCCAAAGCCCTTGATCAGGTGATAGAACAGGAACTTCACAGGTCCAGTCTGACAATTGAACCAGAGGCCAGACAGTTGTTGACGTCTCTGCTGGGCAGCAATCGCCTGGCGTCGCGGAGTGAAGTGCAAAAACTCTGCCTCTACGCAAAGGACAAAACAGCGATTACCGATGATGATGTACTTGCAATTGTCGGTGACGCTTCGGCGCTTGCCACCGACACATACATCGATGCGACGGCCACTGGCAACTTAACGCTGGCCATCACAACTCTGCTTCGGCTGCTGCAGGCTGGTACACATCCAACAGTTGTGGCAGGTTCCCTACTGAGGCATTTTCAGATGTTGCACCGAGCCCGATCGGCAATGGAGACAAAGGGACTTTCGGCTCAGGCAGCCATCGGCGCCATGCGCCCACCGCCAAACTTCAAACGAAAGCCGCTTCTTACACAAGCGATCAACAGCTGGTCCCTAGAGCTTCTAAATGAAGCACTGTTCAGGATCGACACCCTCAATCTTAGTTTGCGGAGAAATGCAGGTCTTGCAGAGGTTCTATTAAGTGAACAATCAGTCGGTCTGATTCTGGCATTGAAGAGAAAACGGTTTCTGTAACGAATAAAACTGGCTGCCAATCTAGTTCATCAGTTTCTTGCAAATCAAATCCAGTTGCTCGAGTGAGCTATATTTGATTCTTACATCGCCACCACCGCTGGTCTTGTGATTTATATTGACGTTAAGACCCAACAAATCACTCAGAGTCTTTTCCAAGGCAAGTGTATCGGCATCTTTCTCTAGTGCTGAGTCTTTTGACGCAACACGATGGCTCTTGGACGCATCTTGGCTTTCCTGTGTTTGCGTCGCCAATTTTTCGGCCTGTCGCACCGACAGTCCACCATCGACAATTGATTTTGCCAGCACCTCTGGGTTTTCAGCGGTCACCAATGTCCGTGCGTGTCCGGCAGAGAGTGAACCCGACGTAATCATCGCCTGAACCGCCGCAGGAAGTTTCAGTAGTCGTAGTGTGTTGGCCACATGGCTGCGGCTTTTGCCGATAATTTCTGCCAGATCATTCTGTGTATAGTCGTGCTCTACAATCAGTCTCTGATAGCCCTGGGCTTCTTCAACGGCATCAAGGTCGCTCCGCTGCACATTCTCGATGATAGCGAGTTCGAGAGACTGCCGATCATCAACATCACGGATAATGATTGGTACACTGTCAAGCTGTGCCATTTGTGCAGCTCGCCAGCGGCGCTCGCCCGCAATAATCTCGAACTGAGAACCAGTCGGTCCGGGGCGATTGCGAACAAGAATCGGCTGGATCAATCCATGTTGTCGAATTGACTGCGCCAAATCGCTGAGTTCTTCATCGCGAAACAGTTTGCGCGGATTTTCAGGATTGGGTGCCAGATCTGAAATGGATGCGTGGCGATCCGCCGGCACTCCTGTTGGCTGTGTCGATGCCACCATAGGCTCAGCGTCGCCAATTAATGCTGCCAATCCGCGACCTAGCCGTCGTTTTGCCTGTTCATCACTCATTTCAATTCCATTCAGTTCGTATCCGAATCGGTTAGGCGGCTTGCAGGGATTTTTCCCTTTGAATCACTTCTGATGCCAATCGAAGATAGGCCTGACTGCCGGCACAGTTGATATCGTAAAGCAGCACCGGCTTGCCATAGGACGGCGCTTCGGACACCCTGACATTGCGGGGAATCATCGTCTCGTAAACGGTCGATCCCATATGTTGGCGAACATCCTGAACAACCTGGCCCGAAAGATTGTTTCTCTGATCAAACATGGTCAGAACAATGCCTTGGATTGTAAGTTCGTTGTTCAAGGACGAGCGAACCTGTTCAATGGTCGTGAGCAACTGACTCAATCCCTCAAGCGCAAAAAACTCACATTGCAAAGGCACCAGTACCGATTGAGCAGCGGAAAGAGCATTCAATGTGAGCAGGTTCAACGACGGCGGACAGTCAATCAGGATGTAGCTGAACTTCGGTGATCGTCCCAAATGCTGCGCGATTGCTTTTTTCAGGCGAAAGGCACGATCTTGTTCCCTGGAAATCTCCATTTCGAGGCCCAGAAGATCCATTGTGGATGGGACCACACTCAATCGCGGCACCGCCGTTGCCATCGCCGCTTCACTCAGATCTGCTTCACCTGACAAAAGATCGTAGGATGAAACATTCCTGTCGGATGCCTCAATACCCAGGCCTGTGCTGGCGTTGCCTTGCGGGTCCAGGTCGACAAGCAACACTTCTTCGCCCACGGCGGCGAGCGCCGTGCTGAGATTTATAGCGGTCGTTGTCTTTCCCACACCGCCTTTTTGATTGGCGATAGTGATGACACGAGGAGGTCTGTCTGGTGACATGAATTTGCTTGATCAGATTGAGCGTCTGGCTAAAAAACTGATACCACAGCGCGAACCAACTCGTCTTGTGGTCAATACAGTTTCATTGAGATTTCGACAGATTTGACGTTTTGAGTATCCGGGACTTTTCACCAACTGCGCTGGTGAACACATCGAAGTCAAAGTTCCAGTGAATTTTCGCCTTGTCGATCTCGGCCTGATACTGCTCTCCTTTCTGAAAAAGACCTACGGTCTTCCCCGCGCTCCAGTGGCTGGTCATATCAAATAGAACATCCAGGGGTGCAAGGGCTCGTGCGGTAACAATCTCTGGTGCCGTTAGCTTTGGCGCTTCAATCTCGATGCGACCCTGAATGACTGTCGCAGGTAGTTTTGCTTCGCGAGCCACCTGCCGCAAGAAAGCAACCTTTTTTCCGTTGCTCTCAATCATCGTGATTTGTGCATCCGGATAGTCTGCGATGAAACAGGCGATGACCAACCCTGGAAATCCCCCGCCCGATCCAAGGTCAACCCACCGCTTAGTGGACGGAGCGAGTGCGACGCACTGGGCCGAATCGATAATGTGTCGTGTTCTGAGTTCTGGCAGAGTGGACTTGGCCACGAGATTAATCCGCGATTGCCATTTTCTCAGCAGCTCTTCCAACACTGTCAGTCGCCCGAGTGTTTCACGTGAAACATTAAGCGAAGGCAGATAGACTTCAAACAGGGAGCGCAAGTCGGCCGTATCAGGCAACAGCAACACCGTCTTCTGATCGTCGCTTCAGATGAGCCAAAAGCAAGATAATTGCTGAGGGCGTCATTCCATCCATCCGGGATGCTTGCCCAATATTGGCCGGGCGAACCTGGTTGAGTTTTTGCTTCAACTCATTGGATAATCCGGCAATTGGATCATAAGAAAAATCATCGGGAATTTTTCGGTCTTCATCTTTTCGAATTGAGGCGGCATCATTTGCCTGGCGATCCAGATAGACGCTGTAAGTCGCTTCGATCTCAATCTGCTCAACCACATCATGATTCAGTTCGGACAATACTGGCCAGATGGCAATCAGATCGTCAGTTGAGATATTGGGGTAGGCCAACAGCTCATATCCATTGCGGCGAATGCCATCCTGCGCAACCGACAGTCCGAAACCTGACGCTTCCTTAGGTGTCACAGATCGCGAAGTGTACGCCTGTTTCCCCGATTCCAGGCTCGATAGTTTTTCAGCAAAACGCTCCTGGCGCGATGAAGAAACGCACCCAAGTGCAATTGCATCTGGAGTTAATCGCTGGTCTGCATTGTCAGCTCGGATCGAAAGACGATATTCAGCCCGCGATGTAAACATCCTATAGGGTTCAGAAACACCGCGAGTGGTCAAATCGTCTATCATTACACCGATGTAGGAAGACGTTCGGCTGAAATGATAAGGTGAGCGGCCAGATGCTGTGAGCGCAGCATTTAGCCCAGCAACGAGGCCCTGTGCTCCCGCCTCTTCATATCCAGTGGTTCCGTTGATCTGACCTGCCAAAAACAAGCCCTTGAGCTTGTTGATTTCTAGTGATGGAGTCAGGCTCCTGGGATCCACATAGTCATACTCAATTGCGTAGCCAGGCTGAATGACTTCGGCATTCTCCAAACCAACTATGGAAGCAACCAGATCGTGCTGGACTTCCTCGGGCAATGACGTTGAAATCCCATTTGGATAGACGGTGTCATCATCGAGCCCTTCCGGTTCAAGAAAAATCTGGTGCCCGTCCCGATCTCCAAACTTGACGATTTTATCCTCTACAGATGGGCAGTAACGCGGCCCGACCCCGTCAATTTGGCCGGAGTACATTGCGGATCGATTTAGATTTTCCCGAATCACATCATGTGTGCGGGCGTTCGTACGCGTGATACCACATTCGATCTGAGGGACAGAGATCTCATCCGTCATCGTTGAGAATGGCACAGGAACATCGTCTGGTTTCTGTACGCCGAGGCGGTCCCATTCGATGGTCCTTCCATCCAGCCGGGGCGGAGTTCCCGTCTTTAACCGACCCAATGGAAGCTCAAAGCGGGATAGCGTTCTTGACAACCCAATTGATGGGGCTTCACCCACACGACCGGCTTTGATCTTCTTTTCACCAATGTGAATGAGACCATCGAGAAAGGTGCCTGTGGTTAAAACGACATTTCCACCTGGCACTTTCGTGCCGTCATCAAGCAGAACACCAACAACAGATCCGGATGGACCTATCAGGATATCTTCGCAGCCAGCTTCAATGACCTGGACGTTCTCCAGGGCCTTGATCTCCGACTGCATTGCATTTCGATATAGTTTCCGGTCAGCCTGTGTTCGTGGCCCACGGACAGCAGGGCCCTTCTTTCGATTGAGCAGTCGAAACTGGATGCCAGACTGGTCCGCGACCCGACCCATCAAACCGTCGAAAGCATCGATTTCTCGAACCAGATGCCCCTTGCCCAGTCCACCAATTGCTGGATTGCAAGACATCGCTCCAATGGTGTCGAAGCGATGCGTAACCAACGCGACACGCACACTAAGTCGACTTGCTATGGATACCGCTTCGCATCCAGCATGTCCGCCGCCAATCACGATGACATCAAAGTGGTCCATGGTACTTGAGTTTCGTTTACGCTTCGCCGCGCTTATCTAATGGTTCAGTCCGCAGTCGTCAAAGCGATTAGATTGCCAATTTTGAGCTCCAACGGTGTTTCACGTGAAACAGCTCTTCAAAAATGGTATTTGCGTGTAGCGCAGTGTTTCACGTGAATCATTTTCCGATGCAGAATGATGAGAAAACCACATCAAGCAAATCCTCCACGTCAACCTTGCCGGTGATACGACCAATGTGATCACCCGCTTTTCGCAGTTCTTCGCTTCTCAATTCGATAGGGTAGGTCTCCATTTCGACAGACCTGTTAAGCTGTTCAAAGCAAAGTCTCAGATTGTCTCGATGTCTTTTCCTCGAAATGACACCACTCTCCGACACAGAATTGATTTCAATTCGGTTACGAATCGAATCGATCAATTGCTCGACACCTACCCCTGTTTTTGCTGAAATAGATATGGCAGCCCAATCATGCTGTTCACCAGTCAAATCCGTCTTGGTTTGAACAATAACGATCGGAACATCTACCTGGCCCAGCTCTTTATCAGTCGGTTCATCCTCTGTTAACCATAAAACCAGATCGGAACTATTCATCGCCAGCTTCGCTCGGCGTATCCCTTCTGACTCCACCAAATCTGTCGTCTCACGCAGCCCTGCGGTGTCTTTTAGAACAACTTTCATTCCATCGATGTCGAGAGGAACCTCCAGCACGTCACGAGTGGTTCCAGCCTGTTCTGTAACAATCGCTATATCGCGCCTCGCCAAAACGTTGAGCAGGCTCGATTTCCCCGCATTGGGTTTTCCCGCAAGAGAAACCTGAAAACCATCGCGGATGATTTCTCCAACCCGATCATCCGCCAAATGATTGCTAATCTCTGAGCAAAGTTGCTGGACGTCGACCCACACCTGATCGCTGACGCTGCCAGGGACATCATCCTCATCAGAAAAATCGAGCTCAGCCTCGATGAGCGCCCGACAACGCACGATGCGCTCACGCCATTGCTCATACAGTTTTCGCAACGAGCCACCTGCCTGACGCAAGGCGAGTTTCTTCTGCTCTTCTGTCTCCGCGTCAATGAGATCCCCAATACCCTCAACTTCAGTCAGATCGAGTTTTCCGTTCTCGAAAGCCCGCCTTGTAAACTCCCCCGCTTCAGCCAAGCGAAATCCATTCATCGCGGATAGTGAACGGATAAATCCCTCAACGACCGCAATTCCTCCATGAAGATGGAACTCCCCAACGTCCTCTCCGGTGAAGCTGTTTGGGCCTGGAAATCGAACGCAAAGGCCGCGATCCAATGGATCGCCCGAAATGGGGTCTTTGAACTCTGAGTAGGTCATGCTCCGAGCAGACGGAACTACTCCGGAGATTCGTTTCATTGCCGAATCGACCTGATCGCCAGAAATCCGAACAATCGCAACTCCGCTTGGCAAATCGCCACTCGAAAGCGCAAATATTGTCTCATTCCGGGTTGGCATCAATTGAACCTGTAATTTTGCCGAAGCTGGTTGGGTGCCATCCTGCTTAATTGTGCAGGCGCACGCTCAACTCTCTACATTATACCGGACCCGAATCTATTGAGAAGGATGGGTCGTGGTTATAGACAGCTCCAGAGCGCATCAGTCGACCGCCACAGGATGCCATTCAGCCTTATTTGCAGTTCACAGATGGCTTACGGCGACCTGGCACCGACGCTCGTTTTGGCAAGTAACTGAATACAGATACAACCACTCTTCCCGTTACTCCATGTCCTGGACGCCTAAAACATCGAATTTGTTACGGGACAGAATCGACGGGATGGGAACAAGCCATCCAACGGTGGGCGCTGAAGCTTCACCCAGTCTTAAGTGTTCATTGTGTCGAAAAACTCGTCGTTTGTCTTCGTCTGTTTCAGCTTGTCGATGAGAAATTCAATGGCATCCACATTGCCCATTGAGGACAGAATGCGGCGAAGCACGAAGATTTTCTGAAGCTCGGTTTTGGGCACCAACAGGTCTTCTTTTCGCGTTCCGGACTTGAGAATATCCATCGCTGGATAAACCCGCTTGTCGGCAACCTTCCGATCAAGAACGATTTCCGAGTTGCCGGTACCCTTGAACTCTTCAAACACCACTTCGTCCATACGGCTTCCGGTATCGATCAGTGCGGTCGCAATGATGGAGAGCGATCCACCCTCTTCGATGTTTCGCGCCGCACCAAAGAAGCGTTTTGGCCTCTGCAGCGCATTGGCATCGACACCACCGGTCAAAACCTTGCCGGACGATGGGACAACCGTATTGTAGGCTCGTCCCAGCCTGGTAATGGAATCGAGAAGAATAACCACATCACGACCATGTTCGACTAGGCGCTTGGCTTTCTCAATTACCATCTCAGCGACCTGAACGTGGCGCGTGGGTGGTTCGTCGAATGTCGAGGAGATCACCTCGCCTTTCACGGAGCGCTGCATATCCGTCACTTCTTCCGGCCGCTCGTCTATGAGCAGAACCAGTAGATAGCAATCAGGGTGATTGGCCGTGATCGAGTGGGCAATATTCTGAAGGAGAACCGTCTTACCGGTTCTTGGCGGGGCCACAATCAATGCACGTTGGCCCTTGCCCAACGGCGCCACCAGATCAATCACCCGAGCTGACAGATCCTTGGTCGTTGGATCGTCAATCTCCATTCGAAACCGTTCATCGGGATAAAGCGGTGTGAGATTGTCAAAGTGGGTTTTGTGCCGAATGCTCTCCGGATCATCAAAGTTGATTGTGTTGACCTTCAGGAGCGCAAAATACCGCTCACCTTCCTTCGGGCTGCGGATTGGTCCCTCAACCGTGTCTCCTGTCCGCAGGGAAAAGCGTCTGATTTGCGACGGCGAGATATAGATATCATCGGGGCCTGGCAGATAGTTGGCACTGGGTGAGCGCAGGAAGCCAAAACCATCCTGCAATACCTCCACAACGCCTTCCCCAATGATCTCGATTTCCTGATCAGCCAGGTTCTTGAGAATAGAAAACATCAGCTCCTGCTTGCGCAGTGTGCTGGCATTTTCAACGTCATTTTCTTCAGCGAAGCTGATGAGGTCGGTCGGGGATTTGGATTTGAGCTCTTGAAGCTTCATCTGACTCATAGTCGCGGGTCCGTTGGTCGTACTGATGGGGAAAGGGTCGGAATCTCGAAATTTGAATACACCAGTCCCGGCATCGGGTGAGTATTCAATTTCTGATTTTCAATCTTGAAGGGTTCAAGCGAGCGCACAGCACTTCGGTTGAACGTCAAAGGCGAGTTGCGGCGAAAATAGTCATGGCTGGCTCAACGATCAAGAAAAAACTTTCTTGTCAGTCCGCTGGGCTCTCGTTCGAGAAATCTTCTAAACGATTCTGGCGGCTAAAAGGGCCTGACCACAGCCAGAATAACGATGAGGATCATCAGCACCGTTGGAACTTCGTTTGCAATGCGAAAGAATTTTTGTGGTCGCTTGTTCTGGTCAGCAGCAAATTCCTTGACCCATTTTGCATTGAAGCCATGCAACGCACTCAAGACGATAACCAGCAGGAACTTCGTTGCAAACCAGCCCTCTGACCAGGCGGACGTCAGAAAGGCGAGCCACAGGCCAAACACCCAGGTCGCAATCATCGCGGGCGTCATAATGGCCTTGAGTAGCCGCCGCTCCATGATCTTGAATGTCTCGGACTGATCCGATCCCGCCGGCGCATCGCAGTGATAGACGAAAAGCCTGGGCAGATAGAGCATTGCAGCCATCCAGGAGATGACGGAAATGATGTGCAACGCCTTGATCCACAAAATCATCGTCATACGCTCCGTCGCACATGGTCAATCATAGTCTGAACATGATCGATCGGCGTGTCAGGTGTCACTCCATGACCCAGATTAAACACCAAAGGACCATCTCCCAGCGCTTCCAGAATGTCATCGATTCCAGATTTGAGCGCGTCTCCACCCGCAATCAGCCGCTTGGGATCGAGATTGCCTTGCACAGGTCCCTGCTTTTGCAAACGTCGCGCAAAGCTCAACGGCATCGCCCAATCAAGACCCAGCATTGAAGCCCGTGTTTCTCGGCGATAGCTCTCGTAGAAAGCACCACATCCCTTTGGGAAGGCGATGATGGGCGCATCAGGAACTTCTGCTCGCACTTTCTGAATGATCTGCTGAACCGGTTTCAGACACCAGCGATTGAATTGATCGTGATCAAGCACGTTGGCCCAGGAATCAAAAATCTGAACAGCATCCGCTCCGCTCCTCAACTGCGCAATCAGATATTGGGCGGATGCCTCTACCAATACATCGATCAGCTTCTGAAAAGCCTCTGGATGCGCCAGAGCATATGCTCTTGCCGGATCCTGATCCGGTGTGCCGTGGCCAGCAATCATATAGGTCGCAACAGTCCAAGGCGCACCACAAAACCCCAGCAAGGTGGTTTCATCCGGCAGATCAGACCGAAGGCGATTTACGGTCTCTAACACTGGTGCCAGATGGGAAAGAACATCCTTATCTACAAACCGATTGATATCATCGTTGGTGATGGGCGTCAGAACAGGACCTCTTCCTTCTTCAAAAGTCACTTGCTGACCTAGCGCATCGGGAAGAACCAGAATATCGGAAAAGAGAATAGCCGCATCGAAACCAAATCGCCGAATGGGCTGAAGTGAGACTTCGACTGCCAGATCCGGATTGTAACAGAGATCGAGGAAACCACCCGCCTGCTTTCTGGTTTCGCGGTACTCCGGAAGATAGCGGCCAGCTTGCCGCATCATCCAAATCGGAGGGGGCGACAAGGTCTCGCCATTCAAAATCCGAAGCAGTTTCCGACCAGTTTTTTCGCTGTTTGCGTCGTTGTTCACAAGGCCATCCAACAATTAAGAGGGCTTAAGCCCTGTTTTGATTATTATTAGAGTCGGTGGATTATAGGGATCAGCAGATTTTCACAAACCATCAACAGGTAAGACATCTGTGACTAAATGCCGGGCGGTTGCCCAAATTTCAGTGAAAAATCAGACCGGATCGAGAAAACTTAATTACTTCAATCTATTAGGGAGGCCAAATACCCTGTCGCTACTTCCTAACCTGGGGACAAACTAGCGATAGGTTGTTCAGGAATGTGTGGAGGGCAACTGTCCGAAAACGTTCCACCCCATCGGTCTTGTTAATAAATTATTAACTTTTGAAGCCTGCTTCTGCTAAGAGCCGCCCCAACCCGATCTTGTCCCCGATTTTCCACAAAGGCGAAATTTTTTGGTGCGGAACGCAGAAAACTTCTTTCACCTCCATTTGGTGTCAGATGCGACCGGCGAAACCCTGATTTCGGTTGGGCGGGCAGTGGCGGCGCAATACTCCAATGCGCGAGCAATCGAACATCTCTACCCGATGGTTCGCAATCAGGCCCAGCTAGAAAAGACACTGTCCCGAATCGATCAGGAACCAGGCATTGTGCTTTACACCTTTGCCGATCCTGAACTTGGTGATCTGATGGGAGAACGCTGTCAGGCACTGGCGCTTCCAGCCGTGAATGTTCTGAAGCCTGTGTCGGATGTGTTCCAGAATTTTCTGGGCGAACAGGCCCATCGAAGAACGGGTGCGCAATATGCGCTCAATGAAAGCTACTTTGATCGCATCGAAGCCATCCATTTTGCCTTGACCCATGATGATGGTGTGCTGCCGGACGATCTGGAACAGGCCGATATCATTCTGCTCGGGATAAGCCGGACCACAAAAACGCCAACAAGCATCTATCTTGCCCAGCGCGGACTAAAGACCGCCAACATCCCGCTCCATCCGGATGTTCCGTTGGACCCGCGGGTTGAGGTGGCAAAAAAACCATCCGTGGTGGCACTCGTCGCAACCACGGATCGGCTTGCACAGGTTCGTCAGCAACGCGTCTTGTCGTTTGAAGATGATTTCGTAAACGCCACTTACACGGACCGAACGATCATCGCGCAGGAATTGAGTTACACACGCCGCCTGTGCAAGACCAATCGCTGGCCTATGATTGATGTATCGCGTCGTTCAGTGGAGGAAACAGCAGCCGAAGTGATCGCAATTCACAACAACAGGAGCGCCTGATGCTGGTGCTCGCATCTAAAAGCCCGTTTCGCAAGGCCATGCTAGAAGCTGCAGGGCTGAGCGTTACGGCAATGGTTACCAACATTGACGAGCGGGCGGTTGAAGCGCCTCTTCAAAATGCGAACCTGCCGGTGGAAGACATCGCAATGGTGCTGGCCGAAGCCAAGGCACAGAATGTGGCACAAAGCGGTGAGGTGAACGCCGACGATATTGTCATCGGTTGCGACCAGACACTTTCGCTTGGCGATGAACAGTTTCATAAGCCACACAACATGGAAGAAGCGCGTCGCAACCTTCTTAAACTGTCAGGCAAAACCCACACGCTTCACTCTGCCCTTGTTCTTGTGCGTGGTGGCGAGACCATATGGCGACATGTGGAACCGGCTCACATGACCATGCGCAATATTTCGCCGGAATTTGTCGGACGGTATCTTGCAGCAGCCGGAGACGCGGTCCTCTCCAGTGTCGGCGTGTACCAGATTGAAGGGAGAGGCATTCAGCTTTTTGAAAAGATTGCGGGCGATCACTCCACCATTGTGGGTTTGCCCCTCCTTCCATTGCTGAAAGAATTGCGCGTGCTGGGGGCGATCGATGGCTGAGCTCCAATCCACCAAAAAAGCCTTTGTGACGGGATGGCCGGTAAAACACTCAAAATCCCCACTCATTCACGGCCATTGGCTTGCGCAGTTTGGCATTGACGGCTCCTATGAGCCGATTGCCGTTGAGCCAGATGGATTCAATGATTTTATCTCTGGTCTGGCGGAGAATAGGTTTGCTGGGGGAAATGTCACCCTGCCTCACAAGGAGGCGGCCTACCGTGCGGTCGATGTCGCCACAAGCCATGCTCAAAAGCTGCAGGCGGTTAATACGCTGTGGTTTGAAGATGGCAAACTTCATGGAGACAACACCGACGGATATGGATTTTCAGCCAATCTTGATGCGGCAAACCCCGGTTGGGATCGGCCGCAAAGAGGCATTGCGACAAAGGCTGTGATCCTCGGTGCTGGTGGAGCGTCTCGCGCGATTATTGACTGTCTGCAGTCGCGTGGATTTGGCGAAATTATCATCATCAACCGCACAATTCAGCGAGCGCAAACGCTCGTTGACCATTTCGGCGAACCCTGTCTGGCGCAGACTTGGGACCAACTCGGCGATCACCTCAACGATTGCGATCTGGTGATCAACACAACTTCGTTGGGGCTTGAGGGAACGAGCTGGCCCGATCTCTCATTGGAACAACTTCCAAAGAGCGCAATCGTGACCGATATTGTTTACACACCGCTCGACACCTATCCGCTGCAACGCGCCAGAGCCTGTGGTCTCCGCACGGTGGATGGTCTGGGCATGTTGCTGCATCAGGCGGTTCCTGGTTTTGAGCGATGGTTCGGTGTGCGTCCGCAGGTCACAAAAGAACTGCACAGTCTTGTTGTTGCTGCACTGGAGGGCACCAAATGATCGTGCTTGGTCTCACCGGATCCATCGGTATGGGCAAATCAACCACCGCCCAGATGTTCCGCGACATTGGCATTCCGGTGCACGACGCGGACGCTGTTGTTCACAATCTCTACGCCGGTCGGGCAGCACCAATGGTTGAAGCCCGGTTTCCCGGCACGGTCGAAAATGGTGTGGTCAATCGCGAAACACTCAAAGCCCATGTGGTTGGAAACGATGCCGCCATGAAGGCGCTGGAAACGATCGTACATCCCCTGGTCGCACAGGAGCGGGATCAGTTCCTAGAGGAGGCCCGCGCAAAAGAGGCGCCATTCGTCATAATGGATGTGCCCTTGCTGTTTGAAACCGGTGGCGATGCGCGTGTTGATGGCGTCATTGTGGTGACAGCACCAGCAGATGTGCAGCGTGACCGGGTACTGGCGCGTCCTGGAATGACGGAAGATCAGTTTGAAGCCATTCTGGCACGGCAGGTGCCGGACGCTGACAAACGCAACCGCGCTGATTTCATTATCGATACATCCTTGGGGATGGAGGCTGCTCGCGAGGCGGTGAACGAAATTGCCACCACCATTCGGGATGGTGGATGGAAGAAAGCCGATACAATCAGGGGATAGTTCGCTTCCAAAAGTTGAATTCGGCTATCGAACGCGCGATTCTGCCAACTGAAGCGGCAATTCGGATATCAACGTGCGCGAAATCGTGTTCGATACCGAGACCACCGGTCTGAGTGCTCGGGATGGTCATCGGGTCATTGAAATTGGGGCAATAGAGCTGGTCAACCGGTTTGCGACCGGGAAAACGTTCCATGTCTACATCGATCCCGAAGGCAAGGAAGTGGAAGCGGGTGCCCTGAAAGTTCACGGCATTTCCAACGAAATGCTCAAGGACAAACCCAAATTCTCAGAAATTGCAGACGATTTTCTAGCCTTTTTTGCAGAGGGCATGCTGGTCGCTCACAATGCATCATTTGATGTCGGCTTTTTGAACGCAGAGCTTCAACGGCTGAAAAAGCCTCAGATCACACCAGAACGGGTGGTCGATACCCTGCAAATTGCCCGGCGAAAACATCCGGGCAGTCCAAACTCACTCGACGCCCTCTGCAATCGCTACGGCATCGACAATGGCCACCGCACCAAGCACGGGGCACTTCTCGATTCAGAACTGCTGGCCGAAGTCTATCTCGAACTTTCCGGTGGTCGTCAGGCTGCCCTTATGCTTGGAACCAGTTCGGAGAGTTCCGAAACACCCGGGGAGATGGTTGATGAAGCAGATGTCGCCATATCGGCGCGTCCCAATCCTCTACCGTCCCGCTTGACGCAAAAGGAGCGAGACGCCCATCAGGCATTTGTCGAGGCACTTGGTGATGATGCAACCTGGAAGAAATATCCGGGCCTGCTGAACTGAGTTCAGGTCTCTTCGCCAAAACGGTTTTCAATCAACGTTTCAAGGGCGTCCAGCGCAGCCTCTGCTTCATTGCCCGTGGCTGAAACATCAATGCAACACCCGGGGGAGGCGGCGAGCATCATAAGACCCATGATGGATGTGCCGCCAACACTTTGGCCGTCTTTGGTGACGGTTACTTCTGCATCATAGGTCTCAACGCAGCGCACAAACTTTGCGGAAGCGCGTGCATGCAACCCCCGCATATTGATGATCCTGAAGCGCCGGGGTTCCAATGTGCTCACGGCTACTGGCCTGCCAGAACGTGGCTTGCCACATTGATGTACTTTTTGCCCGCTGCCTGTGCTTCGACAATTGCCGCCGCCATCTCGCCTGAGGTGCGAACGCTGGCGAGTTTGATCAGCATCGGCAGATTAACACCAGCAACCACTTCCACCCTGTCGGCTTCCATCACGGAAATGGCCAGATTGGATGGCGTGCCACCAAACATGTCTGTCAGAATGATGACGCCTTTTCCTGCATCAACTGATTCAACCGCGGAAATTATATCGTCCCGACGGTGTTCCATATCGTCGTCGGGCCCAATGGAAATTGTTGCAATATGGGTTTGCTCGCCAACCACATGCTCAAGCGCCAGTCGGAACTCCACCGCCAGCTGTCCGTGTGTAACAAGTACCAGACCAATCATGAATGTGCCGTGCGGCCGTCCCGTCAGTGCGCGCTGTGCCGTTCTCGTTTTCGCCATATTGGCAGGACTGTGCCGCGTTGCAACATGAAAATGTGGACCGCGACATCATTGCATAACAAGGCAACTAAATGGGCCTGTTATGAACTATTTCTCAGCAAGTTGTCTGCAGGTGGGCGATCATGCTGCTTGTTTGCTCTTCGCCACTCTCCGTCGTCGGTCAATTCCTCGGGTCTGAACGATCTGAAGTCGCTTGATCCTGCGCGGGTCCGCATCAAGAACCCGGAACTCAAACCCGGGCAATCCATCAACGACCTCACCCCTAACGGGTATGCGTCCCGCAAGCGCAAACACCAGCCCGCCAACCGTGTCGACATCTTCACCAAGTTCCCCATAGGAGAAACTGTCGCCAATCACCTTGGCGGCTTCCTCAAGATCGGTTCGGGCATCGGCGGTGAATATCCCGTCGCCTGACGAGCGGATCATCGGTCCGGCAGCAGCATCATGCTCGTCCTCGATTTCACCCACTACCTGCTCGACAATATCTTCGAGCGAAACAAGACCGTCTGTCCCGCCATATTCGTCGATGACCAGCGCCATCTGAGTCCGGGTTGTCTGCATACGTGCCATCAGGTCAGAGGCGAGCATGGATGGAGGAACAAAAAGCACTTTTCGGGTGATCTTGAGCGATGCAAGCGAAGCCGAAAGGTCGATCTTGGTCAGGTCCAGCGTGGAGGGCCTCACGGTTTGGTTTTTGCGGGCGCGGCGTTTCGGCCCACGAGAGTGCCGAGTGATATGGGCCATCAAATCCTTGATGAGCACCATGCCCTTCGGATCATCGAGTGAATCGTCATAGACCGGCATTCGCGAATGGCCGGACTCCTCGAACAACTGCAGCAGTTCAAAGACCGGAATATCCTTGTCCACGGCAATCACATCGGCGCGCGGCACCATCACGTCCTCAACCCGCACCTCGCGCAGGCGAAGGATATTGTTGAGCATGGCACGCTCTTCGGGAGAGAACAGGGCGCTTTCCGTGTTGGTTTCCGAAAGCGCATCCTCAAGATCGTCGCGAAGCGAGCCAGTTGAACGCAGGCCGATTAATGCAAGGACCCGGTTGAACCAGCTATCATTGGGACGGCTTGTACGATCTTCTTTGACCGGGATCAGCGCCCGATTTGAAGCGATTGCCTCCTGATGATCAGAATCAGAAGACTGATCAGCGTCACGGGAATCGGGTTGGGAAGGGTCGTCACTGTCAGCAGGCGAGATGTCCGCCGCAGAAGCCGTAGCATCTGTTGATGCCGTGTCAGCTTTATCTGTTGTCATTCACAAATCTTGTCGATTGCAATCATCTGTCGGGTTTTTGTCGGGGGATCCGGTCAAAACCATCGGTTGTTCAGTCTAGTGATCGGCATATGGGTTCGCAATACCCAGCTTTTCAAGCGCTTTGATCTCAAGCGCTTCCATTTCTTCGGCATCTTCATTGCTCTGGTGATCATATCCGAAGAGGTGCAGAAACCCATGAATGATGAGATGGTTCAGGTGTTGGTCGAGTGTGCGCCTCGCCTCCAGTGCTTCCCTGGCGATGGTCTCCTGTGCAAGCACGATGTCGCCCAACATGCCCGATGGCTGTTCGGCATCGTCATCTTCCTGGGGAAAGGACAACACGTTGGTCGGCTTGTCCTGGTCGCGCCACTGGGCGTTGAGCGCACGAACAGCGTCATCGTTGGTGAATAGAAACGAAACCTCATCGTATGATGAAACTGACAATTCCGCGGCTGATATAGCCGCTTTGATTGCGTTTCCGCAGATTGAAAGCAGTTCCGGCTCATCTGGCCAGTCACCGCCGCCAACAAGAATGCCAACCTCACAGATTTCCGACATCAGCGCCCTGAGTTGCGATTGTTTGGCTTACCCGCAGTTCCGTCATAGGCCTCAATGATACGGGCGACGAGCGCATGCCGCACCACATCTTTGGCGCTGAAGCGAACATTGATGATGCCTTTGACATCCTTCAGCAGGTCGAGTGCCTCCACAAGGCCAGACGTTTGTCCAGGTGGCAAGTCAATCTGTGAAGGATCACCGGTGACAATCATGCGGGAGTTTTCGCCAAGTCGCGTCAAAAACATCTTCATCTGCATAGATGTGGTGTTTTGAGCTTCATCAAGAATAACTGCAGCGTTGGCCAGGGTGCGCCCCCGCATAAAGGCGAGTGGTGCAACTTCAATCACGCCTGACGTGATGGCGCGTTCCACCTTGTCGCCCGGTATCATGTCGTGAAGGGCGTCATAGAGCGGTCGGAGATAGGGATCGACCTTCTCTTTCATGTCCCCTGGCAGAAATCCCAGCCGTTCACCAGCCTCGACAGCCGGGCGGGACAATACGATTCGCTCCACCCCGCCCCGCTCCAGCAGCGAAGCCGCATACGCCACCGCCAGATAGGTCTTGCCTGTCCCGGCAGGCCCTGTGCCAAACACAAGCTCGGCCCGGTCCATTGCCCGGATATAGGCATCCTGCGTCGGCGATCGGGCGAGGATGGTTTTTTTGCCGGTCGAGATGCTCGCCAGTGCAAGTTTTCCCTTGCCGTCCATCGTTGGCAGAGACATTTGCGCTTCCGATGCGACAGCCATACGGATTGCGCCGTTCACGTCACCATTTTCAATCTCATGACCCTGCTGCAGGCGCCCATAAAGATGGTCCAGCGCTTTTCTGGCCTGATTGGCAGCGCTTGGATCACCAGAAATATTGACTTGATTGCCGCGAGATACGGCTTCGACATTCAGTTCTTTTTCCAGCATCGCCAAATGCTGGTCGAACTGACCGAACAGCGCCTGGGCCAGCCGGTTGTCGTCATAGACCAGAGAGATTGCTGTGTTTTCTGCGTTATTTGCCATTGGATGCCAACGGTTTGCCCATCAGGCTGTTTGGTCCGGCGTTGGTGATCTCGACATCGACAATATCGCCGACTGAACCCGCGGATTGATCAACGATCACGGACTGCAGCCACGGGGAACGGCCAATCAACTGGTCCTGCATACGTCCGGGCTTTTCCAGCAGGATTGAGATGGTTTTGCCAACGATCGATGTGTTGAATGCGAGCTGTTGTTCATTCAGCAGCGCCTGAAGTCGGGTCAGCCGCTCTGACTTGACTGATTCGTCCACTTGATTTTCCAATTTGGCACCGGGTGTGCCCGGGCGTTGGGAATATTTGAATGAAAAGGCCTGTGCGTAGTTTGTCTCCCGGACAATCGACATCGTGTCTTCGAAATCCGCATCACTTTCACCCGGAAAACCAACAATGAAGTCTCCCGATATGGCGATATCAGGTCGTGCAGCCCGCACCCGATCAATGATCTCCAGATAGTCCTGCCTTGTGTGGTGCCGGTTCATGGCTTTCAGGATTGCGTCTGATCCGGATTGTACCGGCAGATGCAGATAGGGCATCAGGATATCAATGTCGCGATGTGCCTCGATCAGTCGATCTGACATGTCGCAGGGGTGGCTGGTGACATAACGTAAGCGATCAAGACCATCGATGTCGCTCAGATCGTGCAAAAGGTCTCCCAGATCCCATGTTTTTCCATCGGGACCTTCGCCATGCCAGGCATTCACATTCTGCCCAAGCAGGGTCACTTCACGCACCCCGGCATCGCACAAGCGTTTTGCTTCCTCCCGGATTTGGGAGGATGAGCGAGAAACCTCGGCGCCACGCGTGTAAGGAACCACGCAAAACGTGCAGAACTTGTCGCATCCTTCCTGAACGGTCAGAAAGGCGGTAACGCCGCGCGCTGCAATCTGCTTTTTTTCCGGCGCCGGCAGATGCTCGAACTTGTCCTCCACCGCATAGTCGGTGTCGATCTGAACGTTGCCCTTGCGAGCCTCGCGCACCAGATCGGCGAGCCGGTGGTAGGTTTGAGGACCAACCACCAGATCAACGGCATCGGCCCGGCGGACAATTTCTTCACCCTCGGCCTGTGCAACACATCCGGTAACGCCAATGGTCATTGCTTGGCCGCTGGCTTCCTTCGTTGCCTTGACTTTCCGCAGGCGGCCAATCTCGGAATAGACTTTCTCGGCGGCCTTCTCACGAATGTGGCAGGTGTTGAGAAGCACCAGGTCAGCGTCATCCACGCTGTCACTCATCGAATATCCATCAGCCGACAGCGCATCCATCATGCGCTCAGAATCATAGACGTTCATCTGGCACCCGTAGGTCTTGATGAACACCTTCTTTGATGGAGCGGCTGTAGATTTTGTCAGTTCGGTTTCCGGCGGCATAAACGGGTCGCTATCGAAAGATGTTGAGGTGGTTCATCACGCTGAAACCGACGATCCGTGGTCAAATTCCACGCTGAACGTCTTCATGACCAGCGAATGGGCGATCCTCTCTACTCCCCTCATTCGGTCATGTCGAGCATTGTTGCATTTCTCTAATCCTCATTGCGACCCCGAAGCGAATGGGCGGCCAGATCGCGAACGCTTTTGTGCACTTTTGAGGCAACCGTTTTGCGGTTTTGTGACCGGGTGAAATCCACGGCAGGACCGAAACAAACCTCCACATCAATAGCTCCTTCGAGAATCACATTGTACAGATGGCCGCCAATGGTGATGTCGCCCGGCCAGGCGGCAACCGGACGCCAGAATCGTCCCATGGCCATGCCCTGCAGTCGCGTGTAGGTTATGGCCACAGGTTGAATGCTGACCATTTCATGGTCTGAATTTCTCAGCGCTGATTGTGCTGCTCCAAAAAGTGCGCTTTTGAATTCAAGCACAGTGTTCCCATCTCCGGTCGTGCCTTCCGCGAACAGTACGATGACATCCCCTTCGTTCATTCGATCCGCAATTTCATCGGCCTGTTTCCCCGCTTTTCTCCGCTCTTCTCTTTCAACAAAGATCGAGCGTTGCAGACGAGCGAGCCAGCCAAGGATCGGCCAGCTTTTCATATCGGCCTTTGCGATAAAGGCGACCGACGCAACCGATCCCAGAACAAGAATGTCGAGCCAACTTACGTGGTTCGCCACAATCAGGAGCGGGTGGTGGCTGGAGCGTTTGCCATGGCAGGTTACTTTCACACCCATCAGAAAAAGAGCAATGCGATGAAACAGCCTGGGCAAAAAATGATAGTGATGCCGAGCAACGGCAAGAATGATCAACTGGACTGGTGCTAGAACCAAAACAACAACGGCGCACAGAACAAGCGCAAAAATTGCACGACCGTGGGCGATCATGCCGGGTGTTGATCGGACCATTCAAGCATGTCTGATGCTCTATCGAAGCGCAAGCTGCATCACAAGTGCGGTCTTTCGTTCAGACCCCGATTGATAGTATCCGGGGCGTTCGGCGATCCTTTTGAAACCGAGCTTTCGATACAGGCTTATTGCAGCGATGTTGTCAGCCGCCACCTCCAGGAAAACAGACTGGCAGTCCAGTTGGGCAAGGTGCGAGAGGACCTCTCGCATCAAGGATATGCCAACGCCACGTTTTCGCCTCTGCTTGGCTGTGCAAATGGAGAGAACCTCTGCCTCATCAGCCGCCTGACGAACAACAACAAAGCCGAATGGCGATGATGATTTCGCTTTTCCGCTCCGAGCGATGAGAGCGGTGACGCCCTTTTGAGCCAACAGGCGATAAAACTCGCCGGTATCCCAGTTTCGCTCGAACCCTTGCGCGTGCAGATCAGCAAGCTCTTTCGCATCGCCAGTTTCGGCAGTTACGATTTCCAGGCCACGAGCACCGAACACCGTTTCACGAAGACGGGATAAAACCATTGATCAGGCCGATTGCCGTTCGACAGCGAAACCGGTTTGAACCTTTGCATCGGCCGTTCGCAGGTAAAGCGCGATTGGAGGGCTGCTTTCGCGATCCAGACCGGCCACCATATGCGCGACCACCTCGATGTCCGCAATGCCGCTGGTTAATGCCGTTTGCGGCGACCTATCCGGATTGGAATGCGTTGAACAAACGAGCTCGGCCCCCGATCCCACAATCAATGTAGGACCAGCAGGCAAAAGACTTTCGACAGTGTCGAGTTTGAAACAACCCGCAGCACCGACGGGCGTTCCAGCGGCGTCAAACAATTGGCAGAAAGCCTGATCACGCCGCGCATCCTGCACAACGAATATGTGATCGACATCAGTGGATTGCGCAACAGCCTGTTGTGCCAGAACCGGCAGGGCAGGTACGCCTACACAATCGATATCAAGGGCAAGGGCCAGTCCGCGCGCTGCGGCCAGTCCCACACGCAGACCGGTGAAACTGCCCGGGCCGCACACGGCACCGATTTTGGTTAGCTGATCAACAGAGATTTTGCAGGAATCCAGAACCGCACGAATCTGCGGCATCAGATGTTCGGCGTGTCCCCGGCCAAGATCAGCTATATCGCTCGCAAGTACAGTTTGGCTCGCCGGATCAAGGATGGCCACAGCACAGGCAGATTGGGATGTATCAATTGCCAGATGCATGAAATGTACCGTTGATGGCGGCCAACCTCAAACGGCTTCGACGGATTCCACTTCCGGGATAAAGTGCTTCAACAGATTCTGAATGCCGTATTGCAGCGTGGCGGTTGATGATGGGCAACCTGCACATGCACCACGCATGGAAAGAAACACTTTGCCTTCGCGGTATCCCCGAAACGTGATGTCACCACCATCCTGAGCCACTGCCGGGCGAACACGGGTTTCAAGCAACTCTTTGATCGTGGAAACGATTTGCTCTGAGCCCTCGTCGAAAAACTCTTCACCATCGTCATCGTTTTGCAGCGATGCGTCCTGGGCCATGACCGGAGCATCGGCCATGAAATGTTCCATGATGGTGCCGAGAATGGCAGGCTTCATCACCGCCCAATCCGGCGCATCGGCCTTGGTGACGGTGATAAAGTCGTGGCCGAAGAACACGCCTTCCACGTTCGTAATCCCAAACAGCCGTTCTGCCAGAGGAGACTGGCCTTCGGCCTCTTCCGCCGCGCGAAAGTCGACCGTTCCTTCGTTCAAAACGGTACGGCCGGGCAGAAACTTCAGGGTTGCCGGATTTGGCGTGGCTTCGGTCTGAATGAACATGGTCATCTCCATGAAGATTGGCAGTCAGATTGCCTGATTGGTTGCCAACCTAGTTTAGAATCGTTCCAATATCCAGAGTTATGGTGGATTGGAGTTCCGGACTTTCTTTCAACTCAGGTGGCGATTGCGGACATCGGTTTCAAGCACCAACCAACCCAATGATTTTCTTGGCTCCAGCAAGGGTTTCGCTTGCCAGTTCCCGCGCCTGCTCAGAGCCTTTGGCCAGAACCGCATCAATGTGACCAGGATCAGCTTGAAGACGGCGCATCTCAGCGGCAATCGGATCAAGAACGGTGACGGCAAGGTCAACCAGCGCTGGTTTGAACTTTGAAAACTCCGACCCCGACCATTCTGACAACACAGAGTTCTTGTCGGTGTTGGAAAGGGCCGCGTAGATCCCGACCAGATTGTCAGCTTCCGGACGTTCCTCCAGACCATCGGCCGTTTCAGGCAGCGGATCGGGGTCAGTCTTTGCTTTGCGGAACTTCTTTGAGATCTTGTCAGCATCGTCTGTCAGCACAATCCGGGAAAGGTCAGACGGGTCTGATTTTGACATTTTTTTCGACCCGTCACGCAGGCTCATCACGCGGGTTGCAGGGCCCTCGATCAAAGGCTCAGTGAGCGGGAAAAACATCTCACCAAACCCGTTGTCAGCGATGGATTCGGCAAAATCATTGTTGAATTTCTGTGCGATGTCGCGCGTCAGCTCCAGATGCTGTTTCTGGTCGTCGCCCACCGGTACATGGGTGGCGCGATAGGCCAGAATGTCGGCCGCCATAAGGTTGGGATAGGAAAACAGACCGACCGAGGCTTTTTCCCGGTCCTTGCCCGCTTTTTCCTTGAACTGGGTCATCCGGTTCAACCAGCCCATGCGGGCAACGCAGTTGAAGAGCCATGCAAGTTCGGCGTGTTCTTTCACCTGGCTCTGGTTGAAAACGATGTGCTTCTCCGGATCGATGCCCGCAGCGATAAAGGCAGCCGTCACTTCGCGGATATTGCTCGCCAGCTCTTTTGGGTCCTGCCAGACTGTGATCGCATGCAGATCTACGACGCAATATACGCAATCATGGCTCTCCTGCAGGGCAACAAATTTTTTGATCGCCCCAAGATAGTTGCCAAGATGAAGGTTCCCGGTCGGCTGAACGCCGGAAAACACACGCTGCTTGAATTCGGTCATAACGAATGTCCAGAAGAAAAAATCAGTAGAAAGCGCCACGGCAAACCGCTGGCGCGGCACCTTATTGACCATTGATGAATGGAGCGCAAGCTTGGTGGTGTAACGGTTCTCAGCCCCGGCGCAAAAGTCGCTTCAGGCGGGAAACTTCAATACCGCCGCTGACGATCAGAATGGCAAAATAGACAATTGCGCCACACCCGATGAGGGCGAGCGTTATCAAAGTACGCACCAACAATCCACCCGCCTCGAATGTGGAAGCGACGAGCGACAGAGCCACCAGAAGACCTGCCCCCATCACAAGGCTGGCAAAGATCATCGATGAAACGCGTTTGATAACTGTCTTATCCGGCCTGAAACCACCGTTTCGCGAGAGATTCCAGGCGAGCAATCCAACATTGACCCAGGCAGAAATGGCTGTTGCGGCAGCGATGCCGACGTGACCATAGCTGGGAAACAGCAACAGACTGCCCACAATGTTCACAACCACCATCACCACCGAAAATCGGAAGGGTGATTTCATGTCCTCGCGGGCAAAGAAGGCCGGCTGGAACACTTTGATCATCACATAGGCCGGGAGACCCGCTGCATAGGCGGCAAGGGCATAAGCGGTCAGCACAGCGGTCTCAGCGTCGAACGCGCCTCGCTCATAAAGGATGCTGACAATCGGCTGCGGCATCACAAGAAATCCGATGGTCGCCGGAAGGGTTAGCGCCAGTGCGAACTCAAGTGACCGGTTTTGCAGATGAACGGCCTCAGCCGTATCCTCGGCTTTCAAAGCCCGGCTTAGCTCAGGCAGAAGCACCACTCCAATCGCGATCCCGATCACTCCAAGTGGAAGCTGATTGATACGATCGGCCAGGTTCAGCATGGTGATGGCACCATCCTGTGCGGACGCGATGATGCGCCCAATCATCAGATTGATCTGCAGCACGCCACCGGTCAGAACCGCAGGTCCCATCAGGATGATCAATTGCTTCACTTCCGGCGTGGGCCGGGGAAGGTGAGGCTTGAGGGTGAAACCGACACGTGATGCGGCAAAAAACAACAGAACAAGCTGCGCAAAACCGGCCGCGAAAACACCCCAAGCGAGCCAGAGCCCGATTTCCACATCGCCTGCACCGACAAACAGCGCAATGCCAATCGCCGCAATAAGCACCACGTTGAGAAGCACCGGCACGATGGCAGCAACGAAATAGCGCCTCGTCGAGTTCAGAATGCCTGAGAGCATGGCCACAAGCGACATGCAGGCAAGATAGGGAAACATGATCCGTGTCATGAGCACGGTCAGATCAAACTTGTCAGGCGTGTCGGCGAAATAGGGTGCTACCACTGTGCCAACGAGAGCTGGCATGAACAGCATCGCCAGTGCTGACAAGAGCAGCAAAATGACAATCAGGATCGACGCGACGTCATTGGCGAATTGTCTGGCGTCTGACCGATCATCCGATTCCAGTTTCTTGGCAAAAAGCGGAATGAAGGCGGCATTGAAAGCGCCTTCGGCAAAAATGCGCCGGAACAGATTTGGGAAGGCAAAGGCCGCGTAGAAGGCATCAGCCACTGGCCCCGCGCCGAGAGCAGCGGCAATCATGGCCTCGCGCACAAAGCCAAGCATGCGGCTCACCATGGTGGCCCCACCGACAGTGGAAAATTTGCGGATCAGGCTCAATTCGTGGGTCCGCCGGATTGCATGATCAGATGTCGATCTCGATCACGGCAGGTTTTTTCGCCTTGACCGATTTTTTGGCGGCCTCTCCCTTCAAAATCGGTAAGAGCTTTTTGCGGATCGCCGTCTGGCGCTGCGGGCTGGTGATCTTGTGGCCCACAAGATCGGTGACATAGAACGAATCCACGGCCTTCTCGCCGAATGTCACCACATGTGCGGATGCGATGTTGAGACTGAGATCGGCGATGGCGCGAGTGAGGTCTGAAAGCAGCCCCGGGCGGTCGAGGCCTTCCACGTCAATCACCGTGTAGTGCTCAGACAATGCGTTTCCGATGGTCACCACAGGCGGAATGGAGAATACCAGCTCGCCACGGCCTGGTTTGGTGCGTTCGGCAATCATGTCCGGCAGATAGGTTTTGCCCGAAAGCACATCTTCCATCAGTTTGCCGATGCGGGCAGCGCGCCTGTATTCGTCTTCCGGGTCGTCAAATTCCCGATTAATCAGAATGGCGTCCAACGCGCGGCCATCACTGGTCGTGTAAATTTTTGCATCAACAATATTGCCGCCGGCTGCCGCACATGCGCCCGCTATGATCGACAATAGGCGCGGATGATCCGGAGCCAGTACAGTGATTTCGGTGATCGCCTCGAATGCCCTTGTGTGGACACTGGTTGCCAGCGGCAAACCCGCTTTATCCGTGTCGCGGATAAATGTCATGTGCCGTGCCTGATCTTCAGGATCAACCGCCAGCAGATAATTGGCATAGGGCAATTGAAGCACGCGCTCGCGTTCGTTTTCATCCCAGTCGGACAAACGCTCGCGAAGAACATCGCGTGCTCGTTGCTCCCGCTGCTTGTGCGACATGGCGCTGTGGCCGCCGGTGAGAACCGGTTCTGTCTCATAGTAAAGCGTCCGCAGAAGCTGGCCCTTCCAGCCATTCCACACTCCGGGTCCAACGGCGCGAATGTCGCAAATCGTCAGAACCAGCAAATAGCGCATACGGTCGAGACTTTGCACGGTTTCGGTAAAATCCCGAATGGTCTTGGGATCGTTGAGATCGCGCGACTGGGCGGTGTTGGACATGGTGAGATGTTCCTGCACCAGCCAGACCACCAGATCGGTCTGCGCTTCATCGAGACCCAGTCGGGGGCAGAGTTCCCGGGCAACGTCTGCACCAGCAATTGAATGATCTTCCGGTCGGCCTTTGGCAATATCATGCAGGAAAAGCGCCACATAGAGCGGCAATCGATCAGGTAGCGCATCAATAAAGGTGCTGGCAAGCGGGTGGTCTTCCACCAGAACACCTGTTTCGATCTCGCTCAGAATTCCGATGGACCGCAGGAGATGTTCATCGACCGTATAGTGATGATACATGTTGAACTGCATCATCGCGACGACCTTGCCGAAATCGGGAATGAACGCCCCCAAAATGCCGGATTCATTCATGCGCCGCAGAGTAATCTCCGGCTCTTTGTGCGAGGTCAGAATTTTCAGGAACAGCGAATTGGCGATCTCGTTGTTTCGAACATCATCGTCGATCAGGTGAACAGATCGTGTGGCGAGTTTCAGCGTGTCGGGATGAAACTTCAGGCTGTTCTTTGCCGCAATCTGAAAGATGCGAATGAGATTGACTGGATCACGGGCGAACACTTCGTCATCCACAACAGCGATACGGTTGTTTTTATTGACGAAATCGGTTGAGCCACGAATTTTGCGGGTTCGTCCTCGAATGCTGCGAACAATGGCTGTTAAGCCGGGGGCAGCTTTCGCCTGCTTCTCCTCCAAAGAAGCACAGATGATTCGGGTCAGATCACCCACATCCTTGGCCACCAGAAAATAGTCTTTCATGAAACATTCAACCGCTGAAAGTCCCGGTTGAGTTTGATAGTTCAACCGTTCCGCAATCAGCGACTGGATATCAAAGGAAAGGCGTTCTTCGGCGCGTTTGGTCACAAAATGCATGTGACAGCGCACGGTCCACAAGAACCGCTGGGCTTTTTGAAAGCGCCTATATTCGTTCTCCGACAAAACCCCGAGATCAACCAGCTCGGCCTGAGAGCGGACCCGATAAAAGTATTTGGCAATCCAGTAGAGCGTATGGAGATCACGCAGCCCGCCCTTGCCCTCCTTCACATTGGGTTCGACCAGATAGCGCGACTGGCCGCTCTTTCGATGGCGCTCATCGCGTTCAGCTAGTTTGGCGGCAATGAACGTTTCAGCAGTACCCGCCACCACATCCTGATCGAAGCGAACGAGAAGTTCATCAAACAGTGGCTCAGCCCCCCAGATGAACCGCGCTTCCAGAATGGAAGTACAGATTGTGAAATCCGTCTTGGACAGGCGCACGCATTCATTGATGGTGCGGGTCGCGTGACCGACTTTGAAGCCCATGTCCCAAAGCATGTAGAGAATGTACTCCACCATGCTTTCCCCCAACGGGGTCTGCTTGTATGGCAGCAGGAACAGGAGATCGATATCGGAACCCGGTGCCAGCGTTCCGCGCCCGTATCCACCGACAGCAACAATCGTCATGCGTTCGGCGCTGGACGGGTTTTTGACGCGGAAGACGTGAGTCAGAGCAAAATCGTGGAGGGCCTGGATGATCCCATCCATAAGGTCCGACAGGTCTTCACAGCACCGGTCGCCATCTCCGTGCGTGAGCAGTTCCTGCTCAATACGGGCTCTATGTTGGGCGTACTCTTGTTTGAACAACGCGAGAACTTTCGTCCGCACATCATTTGACGATCCATCGCCACCCGCATTGTCGGTGAATGCACTAAGGTTTCGCCGCCACTGATCGGTATCAATAGCGGGAGGGGTTTCCGCAATGTTTGAATTGGCGGCGTCAGTCATACAGGCATTGATGTTGTCACGGTTGCTGAGCTGATGCTCTAGACCATTCAAACTGGCAGTGCCATCCCCGTATACTGCGTGGGTTCGACGGCGCGGTGGCTAAGCTTGCTCGCCGGACTCTGCTTCGTCTTCGGCAGTCGGCGTGGGAGCTGCCTTGGGGCCACCCTTTGCAACGCCGACCATGGCCGGGCGCAAAACCCGATCACCGATCTGGTAACCCTCTTGCACCACTGTCACGACTGTGTTGTTGGGTACATCTGGGTTCGGCACCTCAAACATTGCCTGATGGAAGTTGGGATCAAACTTCTCATTTTCCGGGTTGAGCTTCTTCACGCCGTTCTTCTCAAGCGCATTCAGCATTTCGCGCTCGGTCATTTCAACGCCTTCCACCAGCACTTTCATGCCACTTTCAGCATTGTCACGGGCGCCTTCCGGCAGGGATTCCAGTGCGCGGCGCAAATTGTCGCCAACACCAAGCATGTCGCGCGCAAAATTTGATGCCGAATACATGCGTGCGTCAGCGACTTCACGTTGCGTGCGGCGGCGCAGATTTTCCATCTCAGCAACTGTGCGCAGCATCTTGTCGTTGAGTGATTCGTTTTCTGATTTCAGCTTGTCGATGATCTCGAAAAGCTGGTCTGCACGCGCATCTGCATCAAGATCTTCCGGCTCGCTCTCTTCGGCTTCGAGTGCTGCATCAAATTCTGCCTGCTCTTCTTCGGCAAGGCGGGCTTCTTCAGCAGCAAGATCATCAAACAGAGCGTCTTCGTGGTTCTTTGTCCCCGACATATCGGCTTCCATGTTTGGGAGAAATTTTTCCGGGATATCAGGCTTGCGATCCGAAAAATCAAGCCCCGGAACTGCTGAATCCGAGCATTCGGCTCACCACCTGCGCGGTATAATCAACCATGGGGACAATTCGCGCATAATTAAGGCGCGTCGGCCCGATCACACCAAGCGCACCCACAATGCGCTGGTCGCTGTCCCGATAGGGCGCAACCACGACAGATGAACCCGACAGCGAGAACAGTTTGTTTTCTGACCCGATAAAGATGCGAACACCCTGCCCTTCCTCAGCAAGATCAAGCAGTTGCATAAGGCCTTTCTTGGATTCCAGTTCCTCAAACAACAGGCGCAGCCGGTCGAGGTCTTCCTCATCCTTGGTGGTGTTGAGAAGATTGGCCCGTCCGCGAATGATAAGTTGAGCCGGATGATCCTCCGCTGCTCCCGCCCAGGTCGCAAGTCCCTGATCCACCAGTGATTTGGCAAGTTCGTCCAGTTCAACACGCGCATGAGAGTGCAGCCGGTCAATTTCCGCACGCGCTTCTGCAATCGTCATGCCCGCAAGATGGGCGTTGAGGTAGTTTGAGGCTTCAGTCAGGGCTGATGCTGCAATTCCCGGAGGCAGATCAATGATCCGATTCTCCACATTGCCATCTTCGCCGACGATGACGACCAATGCGCGCAAAGGTTCCAGCCGAACAAACTCGATATGCTTCAAACGCACATCACCGCGTTTGCCCGTGATCACCAGTCCGGCACCCTGCGCAACACCGGAGAGCATTTGGCTCGCTTCCGCCAACACACCGTCGACAGATTGATTGGAGGCATGGGCTTGCACCTGCACATCAATCTCGGCGCGTTCCTGATTGGAAATGCGGCCAAATTCCACAAATCCATCGACAAAATACCGCAGGCCCATTTCCGTCGGCAGGCGTCCGGCGCTGATGTGCGGCGCGTAAATCAGCCCCAGATGCTCAAGGTCCGACATGACATTCCGGATGGAAGCAGCTGAGAGCGACATCTCAAGTTGACGGGAAAGATTGCGCGATCCCATCGGCTCGCCGGATTCCAGATATGATTCCACAATCGCGCGAAATATTTCCCGCGACCGGCTGTCCAGCGTTCCAATGCTCTCAGGAAAGTGTGCTCCAGACATTTCTTTGTTCAAGAGATCCTCAAATCCATGCGCTTCTAATCATATAATTCGGCATTTGGCTCTGGCAAATTTTCAGCTTTGACGCGGGGCGCCGTTCGCCTGTACAAGCGCCGCAATTGAAAAACCAATGAACCTCAGAGATATCCCATGCGCCCGTCGAAACGACAGCCCAACGAAATGCGGAGCGTCACGCTCGACCGTGGCTTTTCCAAACATGCTGAAGGCTCATGCCTTGTGAAGTTTGGCGATACCCATGTGCTTTGCACGGCGAGCCTTGAAGAACGCGTTCCGCCCTGGTTGCGAGGCGCGGGGAAAGGCTGGGTGACGGCAGAATATGGCATGCTGCCGCGTTCGACCGGAACCAGAACCCGGCGCGAAGCGTCATCTGGCAAGCAATCAGGCCGCACTCAGGAAATTCAGCGACTGATCGGACGTTCCCTGCGGGCGATTGTCGACCTTGAAGCGCTTGGGGAGGTTCAGATTTCGCTCGACTGCGATGTGTTGCAGGCTGATGGCGGTACCAGAACCGCATCGATTACGGGAGCATGGGTGGCGCTGCGCGACTGCATTTCATGGATGGAAGCTCGCAACATGGTTTCAAAACCGGTTATCACCGATCATATCGCGGCGATTTCCTGCGGTATTTTCAATGGCACGCCGGTTCTGGACCTCGACTATGACGAAGATTCCAATGCCGAAACGGACGCAAATTTTGTCATCACCGGCTCTGGTGGTTTGGTGGAAATTCAGGGGACAGCCGAAGGAAAGCCTTTTTCGGAAGATGAATTTGCCGCCCTTTTGGGCCTTGCAAAAAAAGGCATAGGTGAACTGGTCGATCTTCAGAAAATGGCTGTTGGCTAAAACATGACACCTGCGATCCTCGAAACGGCGCTCTACGCCGAGGATCTGGATGCGGCTGAAGCATTCTATGGTGGCGTTCTAGAACTTGAAAAGATTGTCCGTGTGAAAAACCGGCATGTTTTCTTCAAGCTGGATCAATCGGTACTGTTGATTTTCAACCCGTCCGAAACTGCGGAAGTGGATATGAGCCGACCGCTCCCGGTTCCGCCTCACGGTGCTTCCGGCCCTGGGCACGCCTGTTTTCGGGCAGAAGGGGATGCGCTTGATGCCTGGGAGGCAAAGTTAAAAGCGTTCGGTGTTGAAATCGAACAGCACATCACCTGGCCCAATGGAGCGCGCTCGTTTTATTTCCGCGATCCGGAGGGCAATTCGCTGGAGTTCGGAGAAGGCAAACTTTGGGAACTGGAATGACTTCATTGATCGGGAAAACACTGCTGATTGCCACGCACAATGAGGGAAAGCGGGCGGAATTTGCCGAGCTCATCGCTCCGTTTGGCGTGACGGTGAAGTCGATGGCCGATTTCGATCTGCCGGTGCCTGAGGAAACCGGCACAACCTTCGAGCAAAACGCTCTGATCAAGGCAAAAGCTGGTGCGGACGCGACCGGGCTTCCTTCGCTCGCCGATGACTCCGGTCTGTGCGTGGACGCTTTGGGAGGGGAACCGGGCATTTACACTGCTGATTGGGCAGAAAAGGAAGACGGAGGCCGCGACTTTGGGCTCGCAATGCAAAAGGTCGAACACTTGCTAATCGAGAAAGGCGCGACCGATCCCAAAAACCGAAAGGCGCAGTTTGTGGCGACGTTGTGCCTTTGCAATGGTGACAGTGATCCTGTCTATTTTCGCGGCGAAGCGCCCGGCACCTTGGTCTGGCCACCAAGAGGTGAACAGGGATTCGGCTATGATCCGGTGTTCCTACCTGACGGCCACGACATAACTTTTGGCGAAATGCCAGCCTCAACAAAACATGGCTGGAAACAGGGTGAGGGCGATGGCCTTTCGCACCGCGCCCGGGCATTTGCCATGTTTGCCCGCGCCTGTCTGGCTGCTGCCTGAATCGTGAGGGACGCAACCGAAGATTTCGGTGTCTATGTCCATTGGCCGTTTTGCGCGGCCAAGTGCCCCTATTGCGATTTTAACAGCCATGTTCGACTCGGTGGCGTGGACGAAGCGGCCTTTTGCTCTGCCTATTCTAAAGAAATCGAGCATATGGCAGCGCGGTCTCCGGGGCGCACGGTCACCAGCATCTTTTTTGGCGGTGGCACCCCGTCGCTCATGTCGCCAGAGAGTGTGGCGCACATTTTGGATGCGGTTCAGTCCAATTGGTCCGTTGCCGATGACGCCGAGGTGACGCTCGAGGCCAATCCGACAAGTGCAGATGCAGGACGTTTTGCGGGCTATCGCCAGGCCGGGGTCAACCGCGTCTCGCTCGGGGTGCAGTCGCTCAATGATGATGTTCTGAAGTTTCTCGGGCGGCTTCATTCAGTTGAGCAGGCGCGCTCGGCGGTCGAAATGGCGCGCGAAACCTTTCCGCGTCTGTCCTTTGATCTGATCTACGCCCGACCCGATCAGACCGAACAGGATTGGTGCGCCGAACTGGAAGACGCAATTCGGATGAGCGCTGATCATCTGTCGCTCTATCAACTGACCATCGAGGAAGGGACGCCGTTTTTCGATCTGCAGAGTTCAGGAAAGCGCATGGCGCTTGATCCGGATCAGGCGGCTCATCTTTATGAGGTCACGCAGGAAATCACGCAAAAGCATGGGCTTCCGGCCTATGAAATTTCCAATCACGCAGCGCCCGGTTCTGAAAGCCGTCACAATCTGACCTATTGGCGCTATGGCGAGTATGCTGGTGTCGGACCGGGAGCCCATGGCCGGTTGGGGCCAATCGGGGAGCGACGCGCAACCGCTACCGAGCGCCTGCCGGAAAAGTGGCGCGAGGCTGTCGAAAATCAGGGTCATGGGCTCGTCACCGATGAGGTACTCGACGAAGAGGCGTTGGGTGACGAGATGCTGGTTATGGGCCTGCGACTGAAAGAGGGTTTTGATGTTGAACGCTTTGCACGAGTGAGCGGGCGCCCACTCAGCACAAAGCGTATTGATGATCTGATTTCCTACGGCTTCATCGAATGGGTGTCGAACAGTCGTCTGCGCGCCACATCCAGTGGTTGGCTGGTTCTGGATGCGGTGGTCGCCGATCTTGCGGCCTGAATTTTACTGCCGGACCAGCGCATTTTCAGGATCGTATTGCCCGAGCTGCGCAACGGTTGCGCTAATCGACTGACCGCAGACTAGCAAATCAAGCGACTGTCCGACTTCGCTGAATTCAGGTTCCACGAAAGCAAAAGCGATGTTCTTGTTGAGCCGGTGCCCCCAGCCTGCCGAGGTGACCGTTCCAACAACTGCACCCTGATCCAGCACGCTGTCGCCCGGATGGGCTGGAAGCTCGGTTGAATCCACATCCAGCGCCACAAACATTCGTCGGGGGCCCTCATCCAGCATGCTGAGAAGCGCCTTTTGGCCCAAGAAGGATTTTCCGCCGTCAACAAACCGTTCGAGACCCGATTCGAATGGGTTGAATTCGGTGATGAGATCGGCCTTCCAATGGCGATAGCCTTTTTCCAATCTCATGGATTCGGTGGCGTGCAGCCCAAATGGCTTGATGTTGAAAGCCTGGCCTGCCTGCCAAAGGGTCTCGAACGCCAGCTCAAGCTGTGCGTTGGGAATATGAAGCTCGTAGGCGAGCTCTCCGCTGAATGAAACGGACATGGCGATGGCTTCTGCACTGCTGATATTGATCCGCCGGACACTCAGCCACAGAAATGCAGCGGCTGACCAGTCGCTTCGCGGCGACGCGACGCTCATCACATCCCGCGCCTTTGGTCCGGCCACAACCAGTATTGTATAGTCGTTGGTAAGGCTTTTGATCTGAATGTCTGACCCCTCGGGAAGTCGTTCCGACAGCCAGTCAAAATCATGATATTCCGCCGCTGCGGCCGAGCCGAACCACACGCAATTTTCTGACAGGTTGGCGAGCGTGGCTTCCCCCTTCACATTGCCCTGTTCATTGAGGAAATAGCCGAGCCCCACTTTGCCCACCTTGCGCGGCACACGTGAGCACATGATTGTATCGAGCCAGCCGTGAACATCAGAACCTGTGATTTCGAACCGGTTAAAGCCTGAAACTTCCATGATTCCGACGCCCGATTGAACGATTTCAACTTCACGTTTCACCACATCAAAAATGTTGTTGAAGCGGAAGGAATGCTCCTCCTCGAACGACTCATCCGGTTTGAAACAGAGCGCTCGCTCCCAACCATTCACCGTGCCGAATTCAGCACCCAGCTCTTTCAACCTTGACGTCAGCGGTGTGGTTTTCGCCGGTCGCCCAGCCGGTCGGAACTCGTGCGGCATGTGGAACCGGAACTCGTTCTGATAATCCTCAATCGCTTTCAGGGCGGTGAATTCCACATTGGCGTGGCGGGTGAACCGTCTGGGATCAAGGCACCAGGTGTCGTAGCAAGCTTCGCCATGAGCGATGATCTGCGCCAACAGCCAACCATGCCCGCCACCTTCGCCAAGGCCGGCGCGCAGGCCGGTGATGCAATAGGCATTCTGCTTGCCCGGAACTTTGCCAACCAGCGGCAACCCGTCCGGCGTGTAGGTGATCGGGCCGTTGACAATCGAATGAATGCCCGCTGTTTCAAGGCAGGGCAGTCGGCGGATCGCTCCTTCCATCACATCCGTCACCCGGTCCAGATCATCCGGGCACAGCGCCATTGTGAAATCATCATCAATGCCATCCAGCCCCCAGGTTTTGCAGTCCTGCTCATATAAGCCGATGAGCAGGCCCTTTTTCTCGGCGCGCTGGTAAAAATCATCGGTCGGACAGCGAATGAGCGGAACGCGGAATTCATCGCCTAAAGCTTCAATTTCCGGAATGGACTCAGTCAGCATGTACTGATGTTCCATCGAAGCCACTGGATGTTCCACACCCATCATCGCACCGATCTCGTTGCATCGGTAACCACCCGCATTGACGATCTTTTCGCAATGTATGTCGCCTTTGGACGTGTGCACGATCCAGGTCTGGTCAGCTTTTTGGGTAAGGTTTGTTACGGGGGTGAATCGGTAAATTTCCGCACCGGCCTTGCGGGCTCGCCGTGCCAGAGCCTGACACAGCTGAGCGGGGTCGATGTCGCCGTCGAGCGGGTCCCACAAAGCGCCGAGAAGATTATCCGTGGTTATCAAAGGGTGGCGTCGTTTGCACTCCTCGGGATCGAGCAGCTCAAAGTCGACACCCATGCCCTTCGCCATCGACAGGAAATGGTTGTAGCCATCAATATGATCCTGCGTTGAGGCCAACCGCAGGCCACCGGTGGCGTGATGGTAGTTGATCGGGTAATCGGGATCATCGGCGAGTTCTTTGTAGAGCTGAATGGAGTGGGTTTTCAGGCCAACCATGGTTTGGTTTGGGCCGAAGTTCGTCACCTGCGCTGCCGAGTGCCATGTGGTACCGGAGGTCAGTTCGTCCCTCTCCACCAGTACGCAGTCAGAGATGCCTTCCTGTGTGAGATGATAGATCGTTGAGCACCCGGCGATTCCGCCTCCAATAACAACGACTTGGGTGTGGGTTTTCATGGAGCATGGTCCAGTGTGAAAAAACAAATTTCCTTATTGCATGACGTGATTGGGAAAGCATAGCTTGCGCGAAATCGACATTTAAAGTTGCAAACAGAATTCGAAAGTTCAGGCAGGGGCATGGCACCAGGAAAAGGAAGAGCCGGAGGTCGACGGACGCGCGTCGCGGCACGAACCGCGCCAAAGGCGGAAGTTAATCCCTGCCCTCCCGGCCAGGTGGGCGGTCAGTTTCGCCCCTTGTCGGACACAGATTTGCAATCGGTGCTGGCGATTGCCTATCGAATTCTGAGCGAGATCGGCATGGCCGATGTTCCCGAGCGACTGGAGCAATTGGCGCTTGACCGGGGCGCGACACTCAGCGCCGCCGGGCGTTTGTGCTTCTCGCAATCGCTCATGGAGGAGATTGTCGAAGGAGCCGCCAAATCCTTCACCTTTTTCGGCCGGGACGCCCAGCATGACTTCGAACTGGGCGGTGACAAGGTCTATTTCGGCACGGGCGGGGCGGCTGTGCAAACCCTTGATATGGACACCGGTCTCTATCGGTCTTCAACGTTGCAGGACCTTCAGGATTTCACGCGGCTGATTGATCGTCTCGACAATGTGAGCTGGTTCACCCGCTGCTGCGTGGCGACTAACATTGAGGATATTTTCGATCTCGATCTCAACACGGCCTATGCGTTGTTGAAAGGGACCCAAAAGCCTGTCGGGACCAGCTTCACGCTGGGAAGCCATGTGGACCCGATTATCGATATGTTTGACATGGCGCTTGGTGGAGAGGGGCGTTTTGCTGCCCGCCCCTTTTGTAAGGCACATATTTCGCCTGTCATCTCACCTTTGAAATTCGGTGAAGATGCCTGGGAGGTCGCCGTTGCATGTGTCCGGCGGCGGGTTCCGATTAACGCCATCATTGCAGCGCAATCAGGCGCAACGGCTCCTGCGACGCTGGCGGGAATGTTGGCACAAACCACAGCGGAAACGCTTGCCGCTCTGGCAATGATCAATCTCCTGGAGCCCGGCTATCCGGTCATTTTTTCCAACTGGCCCCTCGTCATCGATCTGCGTACAGGAGCGTTCAGTGGCGGTGGTGGCGAGATTTCAATTCTCAACGCCGCTGCTGCCCAGATTTCCAATCATCTTGGGTTGCCGTCCGGCGTCGCATGCTCCATGGCCGATGCCAAGGCGGTGGATGCCCAGATGGGATCGGAAAAGGCCATGAGCGCGGTGGCAGCCGGATTGGCCGGCGCCAATATGGTCTATGAATCCTCCGGCATGATGGCGAGCCTGCTTGGCGCCTCGTTCGAGGCCTTTGTTCTCGACAATGAGATGCTGAGCCATGTTCACCGCATGATTCGCGGCGTTGAAGTTACTGAGGAAACGCTGGGCTTTGATGCCATCAAAGCGGCGGTCAATGGTGAAGGGCATTTTCTTGGGGAGGGCGCCACGCTGGATGCCATGCAGCGCGACTACTACTATCCTGACCTTGCCAACCGGGATGAGCCCAGAACCTGGGCCGAAAGTGGTGCGCCTGACGCCTGGCAACGGGCTCGAGAAAAAGCCCGGGAAATATTGGCAACCCACAATCCCGACTACATTCCAGCCAGTGCCGACGCTGCAATTCGGGATCGATACAACATACTTTGCAAATGACGCGAAGGACGCCGTCTTCCTTTAAACACCAAGGATCACGATTGCGGGTGGTCTCCGGCAAATATTCAGGGCAGATTTGCCGCCAGACTGTCACCAAGAGAATTTTCCGATGACTGATCATTGCTGCGGACCCGGATACGCTTCGCCTACGGAAGCCATGCAAGCGCCTCGGGAAAAACTGCTCTACACGATTGCGATCTACACCGGCACCGGTATCCAGAAACCAGACTATCTTTGCACCATCGATGCGGACCCGGACAGTCCGACCTATTCGCAGGTGATTTCGCGGCTGGAGATGCCGGGCATTGGCGATGAACTGCACCATATGGGTTGGAACGCTTGCTCCTCTTGTCATGGTGACGCTGAAATGGAGCGCAAATATCTCATCGTTCCCGGTGTTCGCTCCACCAATCTGCATATCGTCGATTGCGGCACGGATCCACGCAACCCAACGCTATTCAAAGTGATTGAAGGCGCGGAGATCAAGGCGAAGACCAACCTGTCCGCACCCCACACAGTCCACTGTCTGGGCTCCGATATCATCATTTCCATGCTTGGTGATGCACAGGGCAATGCGCCGGGCGGCTATTTGCATCTCAACAAGGATTTCGAGATTGTTGGCCGGTGGGAAAATTCCATGGGCGATGTCAAGTTCGGCTATGATTTCTGGTACCAGCCGCGCCACAATGTGATGGTTTCATCGGAATGGGCGGCCCCAAACACCTTCATGCCCGGGTTTGATCTCGAGGAAGTCGGGCATCTCAAATATGGCCGGGAAATCCACCTTTGGGATTTCGAAAAGAAGGAGCCGAAGCAAAGCTTCTACCTGGGTGAGGATGGCCTCATTCCGCTGGAGGTGCGGTTCCACCATGATCCCGACAGCACACACGGATTTGTGGGCGCAGCGCTGTCGGCAAACATCATTCACTGGTGGAAGGACGAAGACGGTGAGTGGCAGTGGGAAAAGATCGTTGATGTTGAAAACGAACCCCATCCCGAATGGCCCATACCCGTGCCGGGCGTGATTTCCGTCATTCTTCTGTCGATGGATGACCGGTTTCTCTACCTGTGCAACTGGCTACATGGTGACATTCGTCAGTATGATATTTCCGATCCGCACAATGCCAAACTCACCGGCCAGGTCTGGATGGGTGGGCTTCTGGGCAAGGCACCAGAAGTGAATGGAGTGAGGGTCACAGGTGGGCCACAGATGATCCAGCTCTCGCTGGATGGCAAACGGCTCTATGTCACGACATCTCTGTTTTCCACCTGGGACAATCAGTTTTATCCTGAAATCCGCACCAATGGTGGCTGCATGCTCATGGTCAATTGTGACACCGAGACCGGAGGCATGGAAATTGACCCCGATTTTGTGGTCGACTTCGGCAAGGAACCCAACGGTCCGTCGCGTTGCCATGAAACGCGTTATCCCGGCGGTGACTGCACGTCAGACATCTGGATATGAGTACGCACACGATCACGCTGCGCAATCGGGACGGGGCGTCGTTTGAGGTTGATCCCAAAAAGCCCTTGCTGGATTCTCTTCGAGAGCAGGGGGTCGATCTGCCCTATGGCTGCAAGTACGGCGGATGCATCACCTGTGCAGCGAAGCTGATTGACGGTGAAGTCAATCAAAAGGCGCAGGTCGCGCTCAACAATCGCCAGATCAGCGATGGTTATGTGATCTTGTGCGTGGCCCGACCATTGAGCGATTGCACCTTTGATATCGGAGTGGAAAGCCACGACAGGCTCTACCGGAACCCTTTTCTTGATCCCTTAGAGCCGCATGAATTGAAAGCTGACATTGCAACGCCTCAAGCAACGGCAGATTTGGAGAAAACCGAGTGACGACGTTGGATGACTTAAATCACACCGACCATGATGAGCCTTACAGCGAGGATTATCTCCAGACAATTCTGAAGACCGTCAAAACCATCGCGATGGTGGGAGCAAGCCCGGACAAAACCAAATTCTCCTATGGCGTTCTGCGCGTGCTGCACGAAACCGGTTACGACATGGTGCCTGTGAACCCTCGCCCCGGTTTGACCGAAATTCGCGGCATCAGGGTTTACCCGTCACTGGAGAGCATCGACCGACCGGTTGATATGGTGGAAGTTTTTCGGCGCGCTGAAGGTCTGCCAGACGTTGCGCGCGAGGCGGTTGCGATTGGCGCAAAAGTGCTCTGGGGTCAGATCGGCGTCTTCAACAAGGAGGCGGCGAAGATCGCGGAAGATGGCGGCATGAAGGTGGTGATGAACCGCTGTCCCAAGATCGAATTGTTTCGCCCGTTCTGGAAGCCCAAACTGCATTTGGGCATTTGATCCAGAGAGGTCAGGCCTCATCCATTTCGACCAGCCATTTGTGAAGTGGGATCAATGGTTTCCATTTCTCAATGCAATAGTCGATAAACGCCGACGTTGACATTTCGGCTGGATGATCCAGGTGCCAGGCCGCATGGAGCGCATTGAACTTCAGCAACCGGTCCGTTTCGGTTCCTGACGGCTGAAACCCCCTTGGAAGTTTGGAATAATGCGCGCCCTTCATCTCGAGGCCCTGGCTTGAAAGTGACGTCTCCAGCGCAAGCAGATCATCTCCTTGGCCGGTGTTTGCCACGGCATTCCGAAATCTTGCCAGCCGGTCCTTGTCGAAACCGTGGGCGCCTGCCCCCAGAATGAGTTGATCCTTGGCAATGCGAAAAAACAGCCCGGAGATTGCGCCCTTACGGTTGCCTTCCCAGAACCACAGATCAAGGTGATCCTTGTACGGCGTCTTGTCCTTTGAAAACCGGATGTCGCGATTGATGCGAAAGATCGAACCATTCACGCGCGGTTCGGCAACAAGACCCGCATGAAGTTTGGAAAGGGGTTCCGCCATCGCGGCAACAAACTGCTTTGCCGGGCCGATATAGTGCGCGTCATAGTCGGCGCGATGCGCCTCAAACCAGTCTTTCGAGTTGTTTTGAGACAGACCGGAAATGAACTTGATGGTCTCGATCGGAAACCCTGAAAAGTCAGACATTTTACACCTCAGTTAATTAACGTAAGCGTGCCTCAGATGCCACACTCTCGCAAGAGCTGTTCACCGGAAATTTGCGGTGACCGCCCGGCAGCAAAAGCCTTGACGGTCAGTTCGCAAATCCGCTGGTTTACTTGTGTTGGGACGCCATGACGCCGCCCTGCTGCCACAACTGCACCATTGAGATGGACAATCTCACTCTTGCGCCCCTGCTCCAGATCATCGGCCATGGACGTTCGCGCGGTTGGGTCGATTTTCAGCATCTGGCCTGCCACGAAACGAAACAGTGGGGTAGGCAATCGCAGGATAGGAGAGATCAGCTTGGGCGACGCCTTGCCGATTTTCTTGGGCATCACACCTTCTTTCGCCACCACGGCGAGAGCTTCATCAATCATGGCTGCAAACACGCGGCGATAGGACCGGTCCTCAAGCTGGGACTTCAGCGGGAGTCCCGAAAGCGCATTGAGCGCGTTGTTGAGGTTCAAAAGTAGTTTCGACCACAGCACCGCCTTCATGTCGGTGTCCAGAACGACTGGCAGATCAGACCGTTGCAGAAGCAGCTGCAACTTTTGAGATACTTCATGCCTTCGAAGATAGAGTCCGCCTTCGGTCGCCCGGTGAAAACCCGTTGGTGGGCGTTGCACCACGTTGAAGGCAACCATTCCGGCGAGCACCTGGTGTGACGGCAGGCCCCGTGCCAGCGTCTCCGCATTGTCGATGCCGTTTTGCAGGCTCACCACCACCGCCTCAGGTTTCAAATGGGGTTGCAACGCTTCTACCGCGGCTGCGGTGTCGCCGCTTTTGACGCACACAAGGACGATGTCGGTATCGTTCAGATCCGAGACATCACCGCTGACGCCGAATTGGGCTGAATCCGCCGAATACTCGTCGCCGGAAAGAGACGAGATCGTCAGACCGTTTTCGCGCAGTGCCGTGAACTGATGTGGCCTGGCCAGAAACCGGGGATGAGCACCCGACTGCGCCAACAGGCCACCCACATAACAGCCGATGGATCCGGCCCCAACAATTCCAATTTTGGGTGGCGCACCCATTATCCGGCGGCACGCCCGGCAGCACGGCCGGAAAAGATGCAGCCGCCGAGAAAGGTGCCTTCGAGCGCGTTGTATCCGTGATATCCGCCGCCACCGAAGCCCGCGGCTTCCCCGGCTGCATAAAGTCCGGGGATCACGTCTCCCGCATCATTGAGCACTTGGGCATCAAGATTGGTATGAATGCCACCCAATGTCTTGCGCGTGAGGATATTCAGGCGCACGGCGATCAGCGGGCCATTCTTGGGATCGAGAAACTTGTGCGGTTTCGCGGTGCGGATTAGCTTGTCACCCCGATAGTTTCGTGCACCATGAATAGCGGTGACCTGCGCATCCTTGCCGAATGGATTGTCGATCTGGCTGTCCCGCGCTTCGATTTGTGCGCGCAGCTTTTCGAGTTCAATCAGCCCGCCTCCAGCGATCTGGTTCATGCCGGAAACGAGCTGCTCGAGCGTGTTGGCGACAACGAAGTCTTCACCCTTCTCCTTGAACGCTTCCACCGGCGCCGGGGCGCCTTTGCCAACCCGGCTCTTCAAGACCGACGACCACCTGCCGGATGTAAAATCCGGATTCTGTTCCGAGCCCGAAAGAGCGAATTCCTTTTCAATCACCTTCTGGGTGAGCACGAACCAAGAATAGTCATAGCCAGTCTGACAGATGGCTTTCAGCGTCGACATGGTGTCGAAACCTGGCAGGCACGGTGCTGGAAACCGGTTTCCCTCCGCGTCGAACCACATGGAGGACGGGCCGGGCAAAATGCGGATGCCGTGATGGGGCCAGATGGGGGACCAGTTCTTCACCCCTTCCGTATAGTGCCACATCCGGTCCGCATTGATGATTGCGGCCCCCGCCCGTCTTGTGATGTCGATCATCAGCCCATCCACGTGGTCCGGTACGCCGCTGATCAGATTTTTTGGTGCGGGGCCCAATCGGTTTTGCGGCCAGTTTTGACGAACAAGATCAAAATTGCCGCCAATTCCGCCCGATGTCACAATGATGTTGTCGCAGTCGATGCGGAAATCATCGACCACATCCCGGCTGCTTTTTTCGCCGCGGTCAACTGTGCTTGGTGCGAGAACCTCTCCGCTTACATCAGCGATCTTGCCAGCACTTTGCTCAATGCGGGTGACGCGATGACGAAACTTCAGCGTGATTTGTCCTGAGTTGGCAAACTGCTGAACCCGTTTGACAAACGGTTCGAGCACACCAGGCCCGGTGCCCCAGGTCAGATGAAAACGTGGAACTGAGTTGCCGTGCCCATCGGCAAAAGAGCCGCCACGCTCTGCCCATCCCACCACGGGAAACCAGCGCATCCCAAGACCCGACAGCCATGGCCGCATCTCGCCCGCCGCAAATTCCAGATAGGCTTCAGCCACCTTGTGCGGCCAGTGGTCTTCAGGACGATCGAACTGGGCCGAACCAAGCCAGTCATTGCGGGCCAGCGCGATGGAATCGGAGATTTTCATGCGCCGCTGTTCCGGCGTATCGATCATGAACAGGCCACCCAGCGACCAGAACGCCTGTCCACCAAGGGAGTTTTCGCCCTCCTGATCGAGCAGGGTGATTGTCTTGCCGCGCTCTGCCAGTTCACACGCCGCAACCAGCCCGGCAAGCCCGCCGCCAACAATGACGCAATCAGTCATAAGCACCGTTTCCTGTTTTTTCTCACGCTGCGACAGGCGGGATGATTATGCAATTGTTGCAGTGCGGAAACGCGCGATTTTTCGCGTCGGGTATGAGGGACTGATCGTGTTTAAAGGCTTTTGTGATCAAAGCCCGCTGCGCAGATGCCAAAGTTCTGGAAACAGCTCCACATTGAGCATTTTCTTCAGATAACTCACGCCCACCGTCCCGCCAGTGCCGCGCTTGAAACCGATCACCCGTTCAACGGTTGTTACGTGGTTGAACCGCCAGCGGCGAAAATAGTCTTCCAGATCGACGAGCTTTTCAGCGAGTTCGTATAGCTCCCAATGGGATTCGGGATCGCGGTAGACAACGGACCACGCCGCCGCGATTTCATCTCGCGCCTCGTGTGGCGCTTTTCGTGACAAGGAATCCAGATTGATCTCCGCGCCCGTGCGCGCGACCAGTTGTTGAAGCGCGACGTGATAGAGAGTCGGTTGTTCCAGCTCCTGTTGAAGTTGTTCCAGCCGGGCTGGCCGGTGCTCGTGAACGGCAAGCATATCGATGTTGCGGTTACCAAGCGAATACTCAATCAGCCGGTATTGATGGCTCTGGAAGCCGGAAGAGCGCCCCAGGGCCTCGCGAAACTCTGTGTATTCGCTGGGTGTCATGGTGCGAAGCACATCCCAGGCGGAATTGAGTTGTTCAAAAATGCGCGCCACCCGGGTCAGCATTTTGAACGCGGGCTGCAATTGCCCCGCTGCAATTCTCGAGCGCGCCGCGCCGATTTCGTGAAGCGCCAACCGCATCCACAGTTCTGACGTCTGATGCTGAATGATGAACAGCATCTCGTCATGAGCGTCTGACAACGGATGTTGAGCGTTCAGTACAGCGTCGAGCCGCAGGTAATCGCCATAGTTCATGTTTTTGGCGTCGAGTTGAGTTCCGCTCATGGCTGATCCGCTGGTTTCAGTAGTAGAAGAACCAGAGCCTACCGGTCCCTCAAGATATTTCAAGCTGATATATTTTATACTTGAAACAAATTTGTTTCCCGATAGTCTGAAGGCCAGATATGCGAATCCTCACCTGAAGGGAGGCAGGAATGCGCGTGGTTTGCCTCGGCGGAGGACCAGCCGGACTTTACTTTGCGATCTCGCTGAAATTGCGGGATCCTTCGCATCATGTGGAGGTGATCGAGCGCAACCGGCCAAATGACACCTTCGGTTGGGGTGTTGTTCTGTCGGATGAATCGCTCGAAAATCTGCACAAGAACGATCCTGTCAGTGCTGCGAAGATTCGGGATCATTTCGCCTATTGGGACGATATTGCCCTCCATTTCAAAGGCCAGACCGCGGTTTCTTCGGGCCACGGGTTTTGCGGCATTGGGCGAACAATGCTGCTCAATCTCTTGCAGGAACGCGCGAAAGAACTCGGAGTGGTTCTGCGCTTTGAAACCGAAGTAGGTGCCGCATCTGATTACATGGATGATTATGACCTGGTCGTGGCGAGCGACGGGCTAAACTCCAAGACCCGGCTTGAGTTCGCCGACACGTTCAAACCGAACATTGATCATCGAGAATGTCAGTTTGTCTGGCTCGGAACCCATCAGAAATTCGACGACGCATTTACGTTCATCTTTGAGGAGACGGACAAGGGCTGGGTTTGGGCACACGCCTATCAGTTCGACGACGAAACGGCGACGTTCATCGTTGAATGCTCGCAAACGACATTCGACAATTTCGGCTTCGCAGAGATGAGCCAGCAGGAAAGCATCGCGGTTTGCGAAGAGATTTTCCGCGAGCACCTGGGTGGCCACGGCCTTATGACCAATGCCAACCATATACGTGGTTCGGCTTGGCTGCGTTTTCCAAGGGTACTGTGCGAAAAATGGAGCCACAAAAATGTGGTGTTGCTGGGTGACGCCGCAGCGACCGCACACTTTTCCATCGGCTCCGGCACCAAGCTCGCCATGGAAAGCGCCGTGTCACTGGCCGATCTCGTGACAAGCGAGGCCTCGCTCGAAACTGCATTCAAACGCTATCAGGACGAACGGCGACTAGAAGTGTTGCGTCTTCAGTCAGCGGCGAGGAACTCGCTGGAGTGGTTTGAAGAAGTCGAGCGGTATTTTGATCTCGATCTGGTTCAGCTCAATTACTCGCTTCTGACCAGAAGCCAGCGCATTTCCCATGAAAACTTGCGCGATAGAGATAGCAAGTGGCTGGAAAGCGCGGAGCGCTGGTTCCAGACCCGGACAGGCTTGGGCGAAGATGTTCCGGTCCGCCCGCCAATGTTCGCACCGTTCAAATTGCGCAGTATGGAGCTAGAAAACCGGATCGTGGTTTCGCCGATGGCGCAGTATAAGGCCGTGGATGGTTGCCCGACCGATTGGCACTTTGCCCACTATGCGGAGCGGGCAAAAGGTGGAGCTGGCCTTGTCTTCACCGAAATGACCTGCGTCAGCCAATCGGGTCGCATCACCACCGGCTGCCCCGGGCTTTACGATACCGAGCACGAGAAAGCCTGGCGCCGGTTGACTGATTTCGTTCATCGCGAAACCGGCGCCAGAATATGCTGTCAGATCGGCCACTCGGGCCGCAAGGGGTCCACCCAACTGGGTTGGGAAGAAATGGATGCGCCCTTGGAGTCTGGCAATTGGGAACTGATTTCAGCGTCTGAAATCCCTTGGTCGCCGAACAATCCCACGCCCCGGGCTATGTCCCGCGATGACATGGACATGGTGCGAGATCAGTTCGTTAACGCGGCAGAAATGGCGGATCGTTCCGGGTTCGATATGATCGAACTGCATGCCGCGCACGGTTATCTCCTGTCGTCTTTCATCTCGCCAGTGTCGAACATTCGTACCGACGAATATGGTGGATCACTTGAGAACCGGCTGCGCTATCCGCTGGAAGCTTTTGCCGCCATGCGTGCGGTATGGCCAACCGAGAAGCCGATGTCCGTCCGCATTTCGGCAAATGATTGGCTTGGCGAAGGCGGCATCACCCCGGATGAGGCCGTAGAGATTGCGCGGGCTTTCTCAAATGGTGGAGCCGATCTGATTGATGTTTCGGCAGGCCAGACCTCAACCGAGGCGCAGCCCGTTTATGGCAGAATGTTCCAAACACCTTTTTCAGATCGTATCCGAAATGATTTGGGAATTTCAACGATGGCTGTGGGAAATATCTACGAGGCAGATCACGTGAATTCCATTTTGATGGCAGGGCGTGCCGATCTGGTGGCCATTGGACGACCGCATCTTTCTGATCCTTATTGGACGCTTCATGAAGCAGCGAAGATCGGCGACCGAAACGCGGACTGGCCGCTACCTTATCTGGCAGGGCGGGATCAAGCCTGGCGATTGGCTGACAGGGAAGCGGAAATGGTGGTGCGGGTATGAGACGGGTTTTGGTGACTGGCGGCGGAACCGGTATTGGACGGGCAATTGCCAGACAATTTGCAACAAACGGCGATCAGGTCACAATCGCGGGCCGCAGGGTGGAGCCCTTGGAGGAGACTGCCTCGGGCTTCGACATGGAAATTCGACCCGTCGATGTGACGGATGAACAGGCTGTAGTGAACCTGTTTGGTGACCCTTTTGAGGTGATGGTCGCCAATGCCGGGTCGGGTACCGCGTCAAAGCTGGTCGACACCTCGCTTGAAGACTGGAATGCCACGCTGGCGGTGAACCTGACAGGCGTGTTTCTCACTTTTCGTGAAGCCTTGAAAACAATGTCGGAAGGTGGCCGGCTGATTGCTGTCGCTTCAACGGCCTCGCTTCAGGGTGGGCCTAACATCGCCGCCTATTCCGCGTCCAAGCACGGGGTGCTCGGGCTCGTTCGCAGTGTCGCCAAGGAAGTGGCGCGTCAAAAGATCACCTGTAACGCCATATGTCCCGGGTTTGTGGACACAGAAATGGCAGCATCCGCTGCCGGCAATGTGGCGAAAAAGTTCGGTGTCGAGCTGGACGAAGCCTACGCCATGATCGTGCGATCAAACCCGATGGCTCGGCTGATCACACCGCAGGAGGTGGCTGATGCCGCATTCTATCTTGCTTCCTCCGGGGCAAGTTCGGTCAACGGCCACGCCATGACCCTTTCAGGAGGGGAGCTATGAGCAATCGGGCACTGGCCGTTGAAACCGAACCGCTGAGCAAGGACCGGTTGCGCCTGTGGCTCAGCCTTCTCAAGGCAACGCGGACTGTCGAATCCGAACTACGAGAACGGTTTCGGCTCGACTATGGCTCCACATTGCCAAGGTTCGATGTGATGTCCGCTTTGAGCCGGTTTCCCGATGGTCTCAAGATGAGTGAACTATCCGGCGTTCTGAAAGTGTCGAACGGAAATGTCACCGGCATTGTGGACCGGCTCGTCGCCGAAGGTCTGGTGCTTCGCAAGCCGGTTCCCGGCGATCGTCGTGCCGCCCGCGTGCTGCTCACACAAGCGGGCGTGAGCGAGTTCGACCGACAGGCCAGAGCCCACGAAAACTGGATTGATGAGCTGCTTGGGTCGGTCAATCCGGCCGATACTCAATCCCTCGCAGAGGTCCTGCGATCCATTTCAAACGACAAGGAGGAAGGTTCCAGATGAGCCAGTCCCAACCTGAACACTTCCTCTGCGAAGTAAAGGATCGCGTGGCGACCATCTCACTTGATCGCCCGGAACGTAAAAACCCGCTTACATTCGACAGCTATGCTGAACTTCGCGATTGGTTTCGCGCGCTACACTATAGCGACCATATTGATGCTGTGGTGTTCGCCTCCAATAGCGGAAACTTCTCCTCCGGTGGCGATGTGCACGACATCATTGGCCCGCTCACCAGGATGAGCATGAAGGAACTTCTCGCCTTTACCCGCATGACCGGCGACGTTGTGAAAGCGATGGTCAATTGCGGAAAACCCGTCATCGCCGCAATTGATGGTATCTGCGTGGGGGCCGGGGCGATCATTGCCATGGCGTCTGACATCCGGTTTGCCACGAGTGAGGCAAAAACCGCCTTCTTGTTTACCCGCGTGGGGCTCGCGGGTTGTGACATGGGTGCCTGCGCCATTCTTCCACGCATCATCGGGCAGGGCCGTGCTGCAGACCTTCTCTATTCGGGCCGCTCAATGTCGGCGCAGGAGGGCCACAATTGGGGCTTTATCAACCGGATTGTGGATGCCGACGCACTCACATCGGAAGCGCAGGCCTATGCTTCAAGACTGGTTGCCGGTCCGAACTTCGGCCACATGATGACCAAAACAATGCTGGCGCAGGAATGGTCCATGTCTATCGAGCAGGCCATTGAGGCCGAGGCGCAGGCTCAGGCGATCTGCATGCAAACGGCAGATTTCGAGCGCGCTTTCCATGCCTTCGTTGCTAAGGAAAAACCCGTCTTTGAGGGCAACTGATGGCGGATCGCAGCTTTCTTTCCTGGCCTTTTTTCAACGACAGGCATCGCGAGCATGCCGCTCAGCTTGACGCTTGGGCAGGTGAGCATCTTGCCGGAATTGATCACGCCGATACGGACAAAGCCTGCCGGACTCTCGTCGCAAAGCTCGGCGCGGATGGATGGCTCAAGCCCACCGGGGCAGCCGGTGATGAGGGTCTTGATGTTCGCACCCTGTGCCTGACCCGCGAAACGCTCGCCCACCACGATGGGCTGGCAGATTTTGCCTTTGCCATGCAGGGGCTCGGCACCGGCGCGATTTCGCTCTTTGGAAACCCTGCACAGCAGGATGAGTGGTTACCGCTAACCCGCACCGGGAAAGCAATTTCTGCATTCGCGCTAACCGAGCCGCAATCCGGTTCCGATGTGGCGAATTCCACCATGGAAGCGGTTGATGATGGCGACGCCTATGTGCTGAATGGCGAAAAGACCTGGATTTCCAACGGCGGCATCGCCGATGTCTACACTTTGTTTGCCAGAACAGGAGAGGCACCGGGCGCACGCGGTCTGTCCGCCTTCATCGTACCGGCCGGTCTGCCAGGCTTTGATGTTGTGGAACGCTTGGAGACCATTGCACCGCATCCTTTGGGACGTTTGCGCTTCTCGGACTGTCGCATTCCGAAATCTGCACTTTTGGGTGAACCCGGGTCGGGGTTTCGGATCGCAATGTCGGTGTTGGACGTTTTCCGATCGACTGTGGCCGCTGCGGCCCTCGGCTTTGCCCGGCGTGCGCTGGATGAAGCCCTGCAACGGATTGGTGAGCGCAAAATTCAAGGCGCGCCTTTGTCTGAATTGCAAATGGTGCAGGGTCACATCGCTGACATGGCGCTGGATGTGGATGCCTCGGCGCTCCTCACCTATCGCGCTGCCTGGACCAAGGATTCCGGCAAGCCCCGAGTGACCCGAGAGGCAGCGATGGCCAAACTCTATTCCACCGATCAGGCGCAGCAGGTGATCGACAAAGCCGTCCAGCTTTTTGGTGGCGAGGGCGTGCGTTCGGGGCAGAAAGTGGAACAGCTCTACCGTGAGATCCGCGCACTCAGAATCTATGAAGGCGCGTCCGATGTGCAGCGAGTGGTGATCGCACGCCAGACTATGGCAGAATTTGAAGGAGTAAGATGATGCTTGGACCATCGGCACATGTGGATGAATTCGCCCGCAACAATCTGCCACCAAAAGATCAGTGGCCAGACTTTCTGCTTGATGGATTTGACTACCCGGATCACCTCAATGCTGGGGTAGAGCTAAGCGATGCGATGGTCGATCGCGGCTTTGGAGACAACACCGCGCTTATCGGCAATGGCCGCCGTCGTACCTACAAAGAGCTGTCCGACTGGACCAATCGACTGGCCCACGCCCTGGTGGACGATCTGCGTGTGAAACCCGGAAACCGGGTGCTCATCCGCTCCGCCAACAACCCGGCAATGGTTGCCTGCTGGCTGGCCGCCACAAAGGCGGGTGCGGTGGTGGTGAACACGATGCCGTTGCTGCGTGCCGGCGAGCTTAGCCAGATTGTCGACAAGGCCGAGGTCTCACATGCACTTTGCGACACCCGGTTGATGGACGAACTCACGGCTTGCGCCAAAACCAGCAAGTTCCTCAAGACCGTTGTCGGATTTGACGGCACCTCCAATCACGATGCCGAGCTGGACCGCCTCGCGCTCGAAAAATCCGTCAAGTTTGAAGCGGTGCAGACCGGTCGAGACGATGTTGCACTGCTGGGTTTCACATCCGGAACGACCGGCAATCCAAAGGGCACAATGCACTTCCATCGCGATCTGATGATCATCGCCGATGGCTATGCAAAAGAAGTGCTGGGGGTCCAGCCCGACGATGTTTTTGTGGGCTCCCCACCGCTTGCCTTCACGTTCGGGCTTGGGGGGCTCGCGGTGTTTCCATTGCGCTTTGGTGCTGCTGCCACTTTGCTTGAAAATGCTGCGCCACCAAACATGATTGAAATTATCGAAACACATAAGGCGACCGTCTGCTTTACCGCGCCAACTGCCTACCGTGTGATGTTGCGCGCCATGGATGAAGGTGCCGATCTTTCGTCGCTGCGCGCTGCGGTTTCGGCAGGGGAAACGCTTCCTTTGCCGGTTTACGACGATTGGATGGAAAAGACCGGCAAACCGATGTTGGACGGCATCGGCGCAACGGAGCTTCTGCACATTTTCGTTTCCAACCGGTTTGACGATCACAAGCCTGCCTGCACGGGAAAACCTGTAACGGGATATGAGGCCAGGATCATTGGTGAAGATGGCAACGATCTGCCTGCAGGAACTGTTGGCAGGCTCGCGGTGAGGGGGCCGACGGGGTGTCGGTATCTGAACGATGAACGCCAAGGCGCCTATGTGGAAAACGGCTGGAACATCACCGGAGACAGTTTTTCCATGGACGAAGATGGCTACCTGCACTTTGCGGCGCGCAACGATGATATGATCATCTCATCAGGCTACAATATTGCAGGCCCGGAAGTCGAAGCGGCCCTTTTGTCTCATCCAGCCGTTCTAGAATGTGGCGTGATTGGCGCGCCTGACGAGGAGCGCGGTTCAATTGTGGAGGCCCATGTGGTTCTGGCAGAAGGCCATCCAGGGGACGATACCACGATCAAAGCCTTGCAGGATCATGTGAAAGCAACCATCGCGCCGTTCAAATATCCGCGCCGGGTTGTCTTTATTGATGAACTGCCAAAGACCCAAACAGGCAAAGTCCAGCGCTTTCGCCTGCGCCAGAACTGAACCGGAGGAGAGGATATGGGCCTGAATTCGGTTCAGCCGGACGGATGGTTGCCGGCCAAGGGTTATGCCAACGGCATGGTCTCAAAGGACGGACACCTGTTTCTGGGTGGCCAGATCGGCTGGAATGAACAGCAAAAGTTCGAGTGCCATGACTTTCTGGGTCAGTTCGAGCAGGTTCTCAAGAACATCAAGGCAATCGTGGAGGCCGCTGGCGGCTCCACCAGCGATATTGCCCGCATGACCTGGTTCATCACAGACAAGAAAGCCTATATGGCCGACCAGGCCGGTGTCGGCGCGGCGTATCGCACCGTGATGGGACGGCACTACCCGGCAATGTCCGTTGTTGTGGTGTCGGAGCTCATTGAGGACGAAGCGCTCATTGAGATTGAGGCAACGGCGGTTCTGCCAAGCAACTGATTCTTCTTTTGATTGATGAACAAAAAAAGGGCGGGGAATGCCCGCCCTCCTTCACTCGTTTCTGTTCAGACGGTGTTATCCGGCGGCGGCAACAGCACGCTTTGCCATGACTTTCACAAGGTTGGCGCGGTAGGCTGCATCGCCATGAATGTCGGAAAGCATGTCGCCTTCCGAGACGGAAGTGCCGTCTACGGCATCCGCCGAGAAGTTACCCGAAAGCGCTTCTTCCATCCCGCCGTGACGGAAAACACCATCACTGCCAGCACCGGTCACACCCACACGAACCGAACCATCGCCAGCCTGGGCTACGAACACGCCTGCCATTGCATAGCGGGATGCAGGGTTCGGGAATTTCGAGTAAGCCGCCTTGCCCGGTGCTTCAAATTCCACCGCGGTAACGATTTCATCGTCTTCCAGCGCCGTTTCAAACATGCCTGTGAAGAAATCATCGGCAGAGATCTGGCGATTGTTGGTGTGGATCGTTGCACCCAAAGCCACCATTGCTGCAGGATAATCTGCAGCCGGGTCGTTGTTGGCAATCGAGCCGCCAATTGTGCCCTTGTGGCGAACAGCAGGGTCGCCAATGTGGGAAGCAAGATCAGCAACGGCACCGCAAGCTGATGCCAATTCGGCATTGCCAGCCACCTCGGCGTGGGTGGTCGCAGCACCAATCTTGACGGTTGATCCTGACACGGACACGCCGGACATGTCGGCAATTTTTGACAGATCAATGAGATCGCTTGGTGCCGCAAGCCGCTGCTTCATGGTCGGGATCAGTGTCTGACCGCCCGAAAGATATTTGCCTTCATCGGCGCCTGCGGCCATCGAAGCCGCTTCCGCTACCGAACCAGCACGGTGATATTTGGTTTCATACATGGATTTTTGTCTCCAGTGCTTCGGATTGCCCGTCTTCTGATACTTGGTTTAGGCGATCCATTTGGTTCAAAATCGTTGGGCGTTCGGCGACGTTGAAATTTGCACCGAAGCCCTTCCTTGCTGGTTTGATCAGCCGTTCATGGCGGCCCAGACTTTGCTCGGCGACGCCGGCATGGCCAGATCATTGTTTCCGATTGCATCGGTAACAGCGTTGATCAGAGCAGGTGGCGATCCAATCGCTCCGGCCTCGCCGCAGCCTTTCACACCTAGGGGATTGCCCGGACAGGCCGTTACGGTGTTGGATACCTTGAACGATGGCAGATCATCAGCGCGTGGCATGGTGTAATCCATGTAGGACGCCGACAGGAGCTGGCCATTGTCATCATAGACGGCGTTTTCAAGCATCGCTTGACCGATGCCCTGTGCCAGTCCGCCATGCACTTGACCCTCAACAATCATCGGATTGATGATGTTGCCAAAGTCGTCTGCAGCAACAAACTGGATGATGTCGACCACACCGGTATCCGGATCGACCTCCACCTCACAGATGTAGCAGCCAGCCGGGAAGGTGAAGTTGGTCGGATCGTAGAACGCGCCCTCTTTCAGGCCCGGCTCCATGCCTTCCGGCAAATTGTGCGCCGTGTAGGCAGCGAGGCAGATTTCGTGCCACAGCAGCTTCTTGTCGGTACCGGCAACCATCACTTCGCCGTCCTTGATCTCGATATCGCCTTCAGCGGCTTCGAGCAGATGGGCCGCGATCTTCTTGGCCTTGGCCTCAACTTTGTCGAGCGCCTTAACGATGGCCGACATGCCGACCGCGCCGGAACGCGAGCCGTACGTGCCCATGCCGAACTGGACCTTGTCCGTGTCGCCATGAACGATCTGCACATTATCGGTTGGCAGACCAAAACGATCCGAGATGAGCTGCGCGAAGGTTGTTTCGTGGCCCTGGCCATGGCTGTGAGAACCGGTCAGAACTTCGATGGAGCCAACCGGATTGACCCGAACCTCAGCCGATTCCCAAAGACCAACGCCGGCCCCGAGTGAACCGACCGCCTGAGATGGTGCGATGCCACAGGCTTCAATGTAGCAGGACAATCCCATGCCGCGCTTCTTGCCGCGGCTTTCAGATTCCGCCTTACGGGCTTCAAAGCCAGCAGCGTCCGCTTCCGCCATCGCAGCATCAAGTGATGCTGCATAATCGCCCGCATCATAGGCCATGATGACCGGCGTCTGGTGTGGGAATTCGGTGACGAAATTCGCCCGCCGCAAATCTGCTGGAGACACGCCTAGTTCACGGGCTGCCGTCTCCATCATGCGCTCGACCACATAGGTGGCCTCCGGGCGTCCGGCGCCGCGATAGGCGTCAACGGGCACAGTGTTTGTGTAAACCGCCTTCACGTTGCAGTGGATGTTGGCGATGTTGTACTGGCCCGAAAGCAGCGTTGCGTAGAGATAGGTTGGCACCGAAGACGAGAACAGCGACATGTAGCCGCCAAGATTGGCGACAGTGTCCACCTTGAAGCCAACGATCTTGTTGTCAGCGTCAAATCCCATCTTCGCCGTTGTCACATGGTCACGACCATGGGCATCCGTCAGGAACGCCTCGGTCCGGTCGCAGGTCCATTTAACAGCAGGTACACCGGCCCGTTTGGCCGCCCAAAGGCAGACAATCTCTTCAGGATAGATGTAGATCTTGGAGCCAAAGCCGCCGCCCACATCCGGCGCGATCACGCGCAGCTTGTGCTCAGGAGCCACCTGATAGAAGGCGGAGAGAACAAGCCGGGCCACATGCGGGTTCTGGCTGGTCGTGTGCAGCGTGTAGTGGTCTTCCGCCACATCATACTGCGCAAGTGCCGCGCGCGGCTCCATGGGGTTCGGGACCAGCCGGTTATTGGTGATGTCCATCTCCACAACCCGGGCAGCGCCGGCAAGAGCGGCATCGGTTGCAGCCTCATCGCCAATTTCCCAATCGTAGATCAGGTTGTTCGCGGCTTCCGGGTGAATTTGTGGTGCGCCGTCTGCCAGGGCAGCCACCGCGTCGGTAACAACAGGCAGCTCTTCGTAGTCAACCTCAACCGCCTCGGCAGCGGCTTTCGCCTTTGCCTGGCTCTTTGCGATAACAACAGCAACCGCGTCGCCCACATAGCGAACAGTGTCAGTGGCGAGCGCCGACCAGGCACCCATATTCATGGGCGAACCATCCTTTGAATGAATCATCCAGCCACAAATGATATTGCCAATGCCATCGCCAGTCAGCTGTTTGCCGTCCAAAACGGCAACCACGCCCGGCATGCCTTCAGCCGCCGACTTGTTGATGCCGTTGACCTTGGCGTGTGCGTGGGGCGACCGCACGAAGGCCGCATAATGCTGGCCCTTAGCATTGTGGTCGTCCGTATACCGGCCCTGGCCGGTGATAAAGCGCTTGTCTTCCTTGCGAAGAACCCGGGCGCCAATACCTTCAATTCCCATCGTTTACTCCTCCCACGTTTGATCGAAACGGTTCGATCAACGCGACTTCAATAGTTTATAAGCAACAACCAGCATGGTCGTGCCATGCCCGCGAATGGTGTTTGCCAATTGGTTCACTCAGCCGCTTCCTTCGAAGACATGGCTTCGCTCGCAGCAGCAATCGATTTCACAATATTGTGGTAACCGGTGCAGCGGCAGATGTTGCCCTCCAGCTCCGCGCGAATGGTCGCTTCGTCCAGCGGACCACCATTGCGGTTGATCATGTCGACGGCGCTCATGATCATACCGGGAGTGCAGAAGCCGCACTGCAGACCATGATTTTCGCGGAATGCCGCCTGAACAGGATGTAATTCGCCGTCCTTGGCGAGGCCTTCAATGGTCGTCACTTCCGAACCATCGGCTTGGGCTGCAAGCATGGTGCAGGATTTCACCGCCTTGCCATCGACCAACACCACACAGGCGCCACACTGGGAAGTGTCGCAACCCACATGGGTTCCGGTCATGCCCAACCCATCCCGCAAATAGGAAACAAGCAACGTGCGGTCCTGAACATTCCCGCTCGTTTCCTGCCCATTCACAGTGATTGATACTTTACTCATAGGTCCTCCTTCTTCGGATTCATCCGTATCCAATTCATTGTCTGTATCGTCTTCATCATCATCGAGGGATCGGGCGGTGATAGCAGCCCCAGCGGCACTCACTGCACCGGCAGCATGAGCCACCATCTGCGAAACATTCCCGCCCGCAGCATCAGCCACTGCGCTCGCCTTGTCAGAGATGTCGTCTTTGAGAGTTTCTGCCTTCTCAGTCAGATCGGAAACCACATCCTTCGCGTCGTCCGCGAGGCTTGAGGCCTCCTCCATCACCTCGGAAACCACTTCACTCGCCTTTTCTTTGGCGGTTTCAGCAAGTTCGCTGACAGTTTCCTTGGCGTCCTCAATTATTTCAGCCGCTTCGGCCTTCGCCTCTTCGACCTTTTCATCCATCGACTTGTTGCCGGTAAAAATCCCCAGCAGGCGACTTATAAAGCCTCCAGCCATTGCTCCCTCCTACGCGCTTTTTGGCAGATTCGGCCTTACAGGCAGGGCCAAACACGGGCCGCTAGCAGACCCTTCGCCGAGTAATCCGGAACTTTAAGTGCTAAACGCCTGTAACTTCAAGGGCAGTTTGGTACAATTCTAATTCTAAATTGGTGAGCCGACACTGATACCACGAGTCTCAATATTGCCTGATCAGGCCCGTAACAGGTCCGCGCCGATCCGGTAAATTTGACGATCACCCATCATCAGGACATGGAAGTCGCGCTTCGTGAAAAGTCCGCAAAAGGCGCGGTCCAGCACATTGAGCCCACCGGTATAGGCTCCGAAACTCGGCATAATGATCCTTTGATCATTCACCGCGAAGCACGGACGACGGACCGCGCGTCCCTGTTTCACCAGCCGTGCCTTGGGATGCAGATGCCCTGCAATCTCGCCCCCAGCCGCATAAACGCGCGGCTCATGTCGAAAGGTGATGCAGCCAATCGCCAGTTCAGCCGTAGAGATGCCGCCAAGGTCCCTCGGTGGTTCTGGATCGTGATTGCCGAGGATCCAGATCCAGTCGCGATCAGCTATCATCCCCGCGAGTTGTTGTTTGGCAGGCAGCGGAAGTCGGGCCGATGCCTCACGGTCGTGGAAACTGTCGCCCAAGGCGACGACTCGTTTGGGGTTCCATTCCTGAATGGCGGCCTCAAGCCGGTTGAGTGTTTTTACCGTGTCGTAGGGTGGCAGCATGCGCCCCTTGCGGGCGAAGGACGATCCTTTTTCCAGATGAAGATCGGAAACAACCAGCAGCTTTTCCTGTGGCCACCACAACACCCCTTCTGGGTCGGCAACAAGCTCTTCACCTGCCAGTTCAATCGTACAGGTTCGGTGGTTGGCAGAAGATTGGGCGGCGGCAAGTGCCATCAGAGAATCGGCGGGCAAGGAAAGCGAATCAGTCACGGGCTCATCGCTTCGGATATCAGATTTTCAGCCGCATCGGCGAGCAATCCTTCTGCGGCATTGCCCGGTACGGATTCTCGTCCGATTTCCAGCATGATGGGAACTGCCAGGGGTGAAATACGCTCCAGCGGCTGATGAAGAATGTTGGTGCGGATGCGTTTCAGGAGATCGCCCAGCCGCGCGATGTCCAATAAGCCCGCCGCTGCGTCCTCGCGGGTTGCCTGCATGAGGATGTGGTCCGGCTCATGTTCGCGCAGAACATCATAGATCAGATCGGATGAAACGCTCATCTGTCGCCCGGTCTTTTCCTTGCCGGGATGGCGTCGTTCAATGAGACCGGAAATCTGCGCGCACTGCCGGAAGGTGCGCTTCAACAGGTAGGAATCGGCAAGCCAGGCATCGAGATCATCCCCCAGCATGTCCTCATCGAGCAGATCATTGAGGTCAATTTCGCGGTTGCGCAGCATCGCGCTCATGTCCCTGAGGCCCCAGATGCAAAGCGCATAATCGGTGGCCACAAAGCCCAGTGGCCGCGCATTGGCCCGGTCGAGCCGCTTGGTGAGCAGCATGCCCAATGTCTGATGCGCCAACCGGCCCTCAAACGGGTAGGCCACCAGATAATATCGATCCCGGCGCGGAAAGGTCTCCACCAGCATCTGGTGACGTTGCGGCAACACAGATTTTAGCCTTTGAATATCAAGCCACTCACCCACCTGTTTGGGCAAATTGTTGCGCCGCGATGGATCAGCAAGCATGGCGCGCACCTGATCGGCTAGAAAGGTCGACAAGGGGAACTTGCCCCCCATATAGGCCGGGATTTTTGCATCCTGCGCCGGAGCGGAGGTCACAATGCACTCGTTCTCCACAATGCCTTCAAACCGCAGCACTTTCCCGGCAAACAGAAACGTGTCGCCCTGAACCATCTGCTCCAGAAAATACTCTTCGACCTTGCCCAGCACCCGGCCCCCTCGAATGGCGGTGCCACGCCCCCGCCATTTGGTCAGTCGAACGGCGAGGACCGGCGCTTCGACAATGGTGCCGGAATTGAGCCGGTACTGCTGCGCGATTTTCGGGTGGGTGACCCGCCAAAGCCCGTCCGGCGTCTTCCGGATGCGGGCATACCGGTCATAGGTTTTGAGCGCATAACCGCCAGTGGCCACAAACTCGACTGCCCTGTCAAACGTCTGGCGATCGAGATCGCTATAGGGTGCGGCAGAACAGACCTCCTCAAACAGTTCGTCTTCATCAAATGGTTCCGCGCAGGCCATACCAAGTACGTGTTGAGCCAATACATCGAGTGTGCCAACGCGCAGGGGCGGCGTGTCCTGCGCCCCCAGATAGTTGGCGTTGAGGGCTGCCTGACATTCCATCACCTCGAACCGGTTAGCGGGCACCAGAATGGCTTTGGAAGGATCGTTCAGCCGGTGATTGGAGCGGCCGATGCGCTGTGCCAGACGGCTTGCACCCTTGGGTGCACCCACGTGGACAACGAGATCCACATCACCCCAGTCGATCCCAAGATCGAGTGTGGAGGTTGCGACAATTGCTTTCAGGCTGTTGTCCGCCATGGCGGCTTCCACCCGCCGTCGCTGGCCCACATCCAGCGATCCATGGTGAAGGGCAATTGGCAGATTATCCTCATTGATCTGCCACAGGGCGCGAAACAGGAGTTCAGCCTGACTACGCGTGTTGACGAAGAGGAGCGTGGTGCGGTGGGCTTTGATCTCCTCGTAGATTTCCGGCATCGCATAGCGGGCAGAATGGCCGGACCAGGGCAGGCGTTCGTTCGTTTGCAGGATTGAAATCTGCGGCTTTGCCCCACCGTTAAGGGTAACCACGGAGGCATAGGTCTCGTGACCGGGTGTTTGCGGTACCAGCCAGCGGCGCAGCGCGTCGGGTTCCGCAACGGTCGCCGAAAGGCCGATGATCACCAGACCCTTTGACAGGGAACGAAGCCGAGCAAGCGCCAGTGCCAGCAAGTGGCCGCGTTTTGACGTCACGAGCGAGTGCAGTTCATCGAGCACGACAAATTTAAGATCACCAAAAAACCGAGCAGCATCTTTGGAAGCAAGCAGCAAAGAAAGCTGCTCCGGTGTGGTTAGAAGAATGTCGGGTGGAATGAGCTTCTGGCGCTGGCGCCGGTGTTGCGAGGTATCGCCACTGCGGGCCTCGAGCGTGAGATCAAGCGCCATCTCTTCAACCGGGGTCTCCAGATTGCGCTTGATGTCAACGGCCAGTGCCTTGAGCGGTGAAATATAGAGGGTGTGCACGCCGCGAAACGCTTCGCCCGGCTTGCGCTTTGGACGGTTCGCAAGAGCGGTCAGGCTGGGAAGAAAACCGGCAAGTGTCTTACCCGCACCGGTTGGTGCGATCAGAAGGGCCGAGTTTCCCGCACTGGCCTCGACAAGAAGTTCAAGCTGGTGCGGTCTGGGCTCCCACCCGCGAGAGGCAAACCAGTTTGCAAACGCTCGAGGCAACACGGTCGTGCCGGTCTCGTTTGGTGCAAGTATGTCTGCCGTTTCAGCCATGTTCGCAACCTAAACGCATTGCCAAATTCTGCGAAGGGGATAACAACGGGCCGAGTACAAAATCGACCAAGATCGACACAAAGCCATGAAACTGTCCAGATTGACGCGCTCCTGGATCATTCTAAGCATTCTGGTTGTCGCGGCGGTGGCCTATGAGTTGTTCGAACGTCAACGACCTCAGGACCAAGAGGCAGGCGAAAACCAAACTCAGCCCCGAATCAGTCGCCCCGCATCCGGTGAGTTCGTTCTGGCTGTGACCTGGCAACCTGCTTTTTGTGAGACACGTCCCCGGACCAAGGAGTGCCGCTCCCAAACCGAAAGCCGGTTCGATGCTGATCATTTCACTCTGCACGGGCTTTGGCCTGGACCGCGCGGAAACGACTATTGCGGGGTATCGAACAGTCAGAAATCGGTGGATAAAAACCGCCAGTGGCGCAATCTGCGAAAGCTAGAACTGACGGCAGCAACACGGATTGAACTTGAGCAAAAAATGCCAGGCACCCAGTCCTATCTGCACCGCCACGAATGGATCAAACACGGCACCTGCTATTCAGGCCTGTCTCCAGAGCGCTATTTCTCTGATTCTCTTCAACTGCTGGATCAGATCAATGGCTCCGGCTTGCGGCGGCTGTTTGTGGAAAACAAGGCCCGCACCATCAGCGCCAATGCCATTCAAAAGGCAATCAACACAGCGTTTGGCACCGGCGCGGCAAAAGCCGTGTCCATTCAATGCCGCCGGGATGGAAGGCGCAATCTGATTGTTGAACTGCGTTTCAATCTGAAAGGCGCGATTGCGCCGGACACATCATTGTCGGAGCTCATGCGCGATGCAAAACCTGGCCGATCTCGTTGCCGGTCAGGCGTGGTTGATCGCGTTGGGCTGCAATGAACTCTTGAACCGTCAATGCGCGCCCGACATATCCCCCAGCACATCCTTGCTGGCGACGGTGGAGTCTGCATTCAGCCGGTAAACCATCGGAACGCCGGTCCCAAGATTGAGCTTGGTGATCTCGGACGTGTTCATGCCATCGAGAATCATGACGAGCGAGCGAAGCGAATTGCCGTGCGCAGCCACCAATACGGTTTCTCCGCGTAGAACCCGGGGCAGGATTTCCTGCATGTAATATGGCCAGACGCGAGCGCCCGTATCCTTCAGGCTCTCACCATCTTCCCCAGGTGGAGGTGTGTCATAGGATCGGCGCCAGATGTGAACCTGTTCCTCACCCCATTTGGCGCGGGCATCATCCTTGTTCAGACCGGCAAGATCACCATAATTGCGCTCGTTCAGCGCCTGATCCTGAATGGTTTCCACATCCGGATGGTTCATGTTTTCCAGAATTATCTTCAGGGTGCGCTGAGCCCGGATCAGGTCGCTTGTGAAGGTGACATCGAACGAAAACCCTTTTTCCTTTAGGGTTTTGCCCGCAACTTCCGCTTCCGCAACGCCCTGCTCGGTGAGATCAGGATCCCGCCAACCGGTAAACAGGTTTTTCTTGTTCCACTCGCTTTGCCCATGGCGGACAAGCACCAAAGTGCCGCTCATAATTTTCTCCGTGTTGATTGCTGAAAGCTGATCCGGGTTCTGCAGAACCTCTTCAACTCAGCCCAAGAACATCCTTCATAGAATAAAGCCCGCGTTTGCGGCCGCGTGCCCAAAGGGCTGCTCGCAAGGCGCCGTTTGCGAACAGCGAGCGATCTCCCGCGCTGTGAGACAGTGTGATGCGCTCCCCCGCACCTGCCAGCACGACTGAGTGATCGCCCACAACCGACCCGCCGCGCAGCGTGGCAAACCCGATTGTGCCCTCTTCGCGGGCACCCGTAATGCCATCGCGGGAGCGAACACTGTTGTCACCAAGATCAATTTCACGACCGTTGGCTGCCGCCTGACCCAGCAACAATGCGGTACCTGACGGTGCATCGACCTTGTGCTTGTGATGCATCTCCACCACTTCAATATCGAAATCCGATGCTGGCAGTGCTGCAGCAGCCTGTTGCACCAGACTGGCAAGCAGATTAATCCCAAGGCTCATATTGCCGGACTTGACGATTGAGGCGTGGCGGGCAGCGGCCTCAACTTTTTCATCATCTTCAGCGGTCATGCCGGTGGTGCCGATCACATGGACACCACGCGCCTGCGCCATCAATCCGGCAATCTCCACCGTGACCTGAGGGATTGTAAAATCAATCACCCCGTGTGCTTCAAGAAACAGCGGCAAAGGATCGTCGGTAATCGCGACGCCAAGCGGGCCGACACCGGCCAGTTCTCCCGCATCTTTACCAAGCAGGGGCGATGCTTCTTTTTCCAGCGCGCCGTGCAGTGTGATTTCAGGATGTTCGTGGATGGCACGAACGATGGTCTGGCCCATCCTCCCCGCAGCACCCAACACCACTAATTTCATGGGATCGTCTGACACCTGAAACGCACTCCGCTTTTTGAAATATCTCTCGCCGGATCAACCTGCTGGAACAGGCACCTTTTCCGCTTCTTCTTGGTCCTCTGCCGCGCTGACCGCACCCTGCCCGAGCTCATGGAACCGTGCATAAATGCCCTCATTGCGTTTGACGAGTTCCTCATGATTGCCCTGATCAACCACCGTGCCATTATCAATCACAATGATATTGTCGGCCTGGGCAATCGTTGACAGTCGATGCGCGATCACAATGGTTGTGCGACCGACCATGAGATCGTCGAGCGCGCGCTGTACGAGTGCTTCCGACTCATTGTCCAGCGCAGATGTCGCCTCATCGAGCAGCAGGATCGGAGCATTGCGCAAAACGGCGCGGGCGATGGAAAGGCGCTGGCGCTGACCGCCGGAAAGCGTCACGCCATTTTCACCCACCGGTGTGTCGTAACCCAGCGGCAGTTCGCTGATGAAATTGTGCGCCTGGGCAAGGTTCGTCGCTGCTTCTATTTCGTCCTGAGTGGCATCGGGCCGGGCATAGAGCAGATTTTCCCTGATCGTGCCCTCAAACAGGATCGGCTGCTGTGAAACATAGGCGATCTTTTCGCGCAGCGAGCTGATTCTGATTTTGCTGATGTCCTGCCCGTCCACCAGAATGACACCAGACTGGATGTCGAAAAATCGCTGCAGCAAAGCGATGATGGTCGATTTTCCGCCACCAGATGGCCCCACTAATGCCGTCGTTTTCCCGGCTTCTGCCACACAATTCAGGTCCGAAATGACCGGTTCTGCTCCCTCACTCCCTGAATTGTAGGAGAAATTCACCGAATCAAACCGGACTTCGCCATTTTTGAACTCGAAATCGGGAGCGCCTTCTGGATCGCTTTGTCGTCGCGGCGCATCCAGAACTTCATAAATCATGCGCGCATCGACGAGCTGCTTTTCCAGATTGACGTTGAGACGCGCGAGGCGTTTGGCGGGTTCATAGGCGAGCAGAAATGCCGTCAGGAATGACATCATATCGCCCGCCGAGCCATCGAGCACGATGATGCGATAACCGCCGTATGCGATGACGGCTGCAACCGCGAGCCCGGCAAGGGTTTCCATGATGGGGCTGGTGCGGGCGATGATACGTGCCATCTTGTTGGCGCGTTCTTCCGCGGCACTGACAAGTGTCTGCACCTTGGCGGTGAGCTGCTCTTCCATGGTGAAGGCTTTAACGATTGTAATGCCTTGCGCGGTTTCCTGCATGGCAGAGGCAACCCGCGCGTTGAGATCAACACCCTCTCGGGCAATACGCTTTACGCGCTTCTTGTAGTTGTTCACAAGAATGATCAGCGGCGGCGCAATCAAAAACGCCATGGTCGACAAAAGCGGGTCCCGGTAGACCATCACAAACACCAGCCCGATCACCGACAAAAGATCGCGCAAAAGCACCGTGATGATCAGGTTGAGAAGGTCTTTAACCCCTTGAATGTTCTGGTTGATCTGGCCGACCAGATAGGCTGAGCGCGTGGCATGGTAGTAGCCCACACCAAGACCGGTCATATGCTGATAGATACGACGCTGATAGCGCGCCACAATGCTGTGCGCCACCCGCTTCAAAAGCACATCCTGAGTGTAGGTCGCAGCCCCCTTGATCAGGAAAACCCCAAGCACAATCAAGGCGATGGTATAGGCGGTCGAGAGGTTCTTATCGACGTAAACCTCATCAACCAGCCGAGAGATGATCCACGCCGTGTAGGCCGTGGTTGCCGCGATTATAATCAGGCACACCCCGGCAATGGAGTAATTGCGCATGTGGTCGCGAGCATTCTCTCCGGCCACCCTGGCAATGATTGACAGGGTGGGAGAGTTCTCCACCAATCTCTTCAAAGTTCCACGCAAAGAGGTCAATTGTCAGTGATGTGTTCCGGCCAGAGGGGTGTATAGCGCTTTTGCCCACGCTTTTCCATCGCGATTTCTCAAGCCAGACCCGAGTGTGCCCATTGCGAACGGACTTACGCCACCCAGGATCGTTTGGTGGGCCCCAGTTCGAAACTGTCTGGCGATTTCGCAAATGCCGCGAGCCCTTCGAGCGCGGCAAAAGGGTGCGTCACAACGACAGTGGAAATCGACTTCAAAAGCGCGCCGTGTGGGGCCTTGTCCTCAAACGCAGCGCGAAATCCCGAGCGCTCGAACGCCGAAAGATATCGACCGGCAATGCCGCCTGCGATGTAAACCCCGCCCTGAGCCATGAATGTGAGTGCCAGATCGCCCGCCACCCGACCAAGACATGTCAGAAAGAGGTTCAGGGTTTCGACCGCCAGGGAATCAGAACCCGACAAAGCCCCGGCTCCGATCTCGTCGGGGTCACTGCTGGCGGGCTCTGCGCCGTTTGCAGCACAAACGGCTTGATAGAGGTTCAGGAAACCGCGGCCTGAGAGCACTTCTTCGGCTGAAACGCGGCCTTCAATCTTGTGAAGATGCGACCAGATCTCTTCTTCGTTGTGGTTGCGGGGGCCCAGATCCACATGACCACCTTCGCCAGGCACTGTGATCCAGCTACCGGCACCGCGAACAAGCGAGCCAACCCCGAGCCCGGTTCCCGGTCCAAGCACCACGCGGGTGCATTCATGCAGCCGTTCGCCACCGCCTACCGGGTGTAGATCATCTTCGCCAAGGGCCGCCAGCGCCAGCGCCTGTGCTTCGAAGTCATTGAAAAGCAGAACATATTTCACATTCGTTCGGTCAAATACCTGTTGGGGTGTGATGGACCAGTGTGAGTTGGTGAAATCCAATCCGTCTTCAGTAATCGGCCCTGCTGCGGCGATGATGATCGAAGCAAAATCAACACCAGACAGGCGTCGGACCTCCAGAAGCGCGTCTTCGAGAGTTGGCCAGTCGGCAACTGCAAGGGTCAGCGGTTCTGATGTGCGTGCCCTGTCCTCTTCCACGATTTGAAAGCGTGCATTGGTACCGCCAATGTCGGCAATGGCCGCCGGAAAGGGAAGATCATGGGCAGGGTTTTTCATAGTTTGATGATATCAAGACCGCGCCCGTGAGGCTATGCTGGGCCTGTGATATTTCAATCGATTTAGAAAATCAATTCCGCCACATATGTGTCAGGCGTTGTGCTCTTGTTCACTGGCCTGAAGGTCATCAAGCTGGCTGATCACAACGTTTAGACGGTCCTGCAGCTCGCCCATCCCTGCGGCAATGTTGACGATTTCCTGCTTGAGATAGGCAATTTGACCGCCCGAAAGTGCGTTTGGCCCCTCGCCATGCCCGGTCAACAGCCAGGTTGGGGAAACACCAAGAAGGCCGGCAGCCATGGCCAGCCGGTTGGAGCGAGGTTCAGAACGGTCGGATTCCCAAGCCTGCCAGGTCGCGACCTTGACGCCCAGATGGCGGGAGGCTTCCGTCACGGTGAGGCCACTTGAATCACGCGCACGCGATATTCGACCCCCTAACGTGTCAAGTTCTGCATCTGATACGGGAAGAAATTCTGTAACGCTCATGGTTTGAGTTTCCTGAAAGTCGTAAGTGGGAGGAGCCGGATTAACCGGCATATAATCGTGGTTCGCCGAATTCAGCGACTGGAGATCGCCCGCAACGACGGTGTGGCATCGCTCTCGGTCTGTTCCGGCGAAGGCTTGACGTCCATATCGACAATCCGCTCCCCGCGCCGCACGACCTTTGATGATGAAATTGCGATCTGTTCGATGTCCTTCTGGGCCGATGTAAAGTGGGCTGCAAGTCGCCCGACGCGATCATCCAGTCGCGCAACATCTTCCAGCAGTTTGCCGATTTCTGCCTGAATAAGATGCGCCTGTTCCCGCATTCTGGCGTCTTTCAACAGAGCCTGAACGACCTGAATCGACAACATCAATAGCGAAGGCGACACAATCACCACTCGGGCACGCTGGGCCTTCTGTATGATGTCATCAAAGTGCTCGTGAATCTCGGAAAAGATCGACTCCGATGGAACAAACAGGAATGCCGTATCCTGGGTTTCACCCGGAATGAGATACTTGCCTGATATGTCCTTGATGTGAACATCCATGTCCCGGCGAAACTGGCTCGCCTCGGCCTTCTGAAACTTCTCGGTCTGGGCTTCTCGAAGTCTGGTCCAGCCTTCCAGAGGAAATTTGGAATCAATCACCAGCGATGGGGCGCCATTCGGCATGAAGACAATACAGTCCGGTCGCTTGCCGTTGGAGAGTGTTGGCTGGAACTCGAAGCCACCCATCGGCAATCCGTCCCGCACAATCATTTCCATGCGACTTTGGCCAAACGCACCTCGTGTCTGCTTGTTCGACAGGATCGACTGCAATTCACCCACCTGGCCGGTCAGATCCATGATGTTGGATTGGGCACTGTCGATCACCGCAAGGCGTTCCTGCAATTTGCCAAGCGTTTCTTGGGTGGATTTGCCGGTTTCTGTGAGCGACTGGCCGATGCGGCCGCTCATGCCGTCAAGCCGATCATTCAATTGTGTGGCAAGCGATGTGTGATGGCTGGCAACAGCTTCCGACACGGCACCAAGCCGACCGGTCAGCTCGGACTGGCTTGAAAGAAGCTGGGCAATGCGGGCGTCCTGCTCGCGCGCCTGATCCAGCAGTTTTGCTGAATGCTCGCGGCGTTGTCGTCCCGCTCGCAGCACAAGAATGAGATTGAGACCCACCGCACAAATCAGAAGCACACTAACAAAAATCGCCACCTGACCGACCGAAACCGGGCTGGAACCGATTTGAAACAGCACTTGCGACCAGATGTTTGTCTCGACAATCATGCCGTTCTTTTACCTGATTCTGTGATGACCACCAGAATAAAACAGGAACAAGTTGAGAGGTCTTTGTATTCGAACGGACCGAGCGTTCACGGAATAGGTTCCCGGGTCTCATTCTCGCGGGGGCTCGAATGGCCCGAGAATGACAAGTCGAGGGTGGTCGACCTCCTCGTCAAAGATTCCGTCAGTATTGGGTGCCACAAAAGAAAAACCCCGAAGACCGAGGTCTCCGGGGTTGGCTCAGGTGGTGAGAGGTAGGGGCCGGTTAGGATCACCACCTGAAATTTGCTGGATTGGGTATATTTTGACGTTCAGGCGGCGAAGAGCCGCCCGGCGCTTATGCGCCGCTCCCGCGAAGGCGTCCGGTCCAAGACCGGACTGCCGTGAGCGAGATCAACTTAGTAGTAAGCGCGGATGCAGCGGCGGTAGCGCTTCCACCAGTAACGCGAACCGGTGTAACGGGCCTTCCGCTTCAGCCAGCGGCAAGCACGGTAGGGGCTGCCATAATGCGGGCGGTAAACATGACCGTGGTAGTGACCGTGGCCACCGAAGTGGATGGTCAGACGACCTGCTTCAGCATTGGATGGGGTGGCGATCGAACCTGCAGCGCCGATCATCATGGCGGCGGCGAGGGCGAAGCTTGTCAGTTTCAGGGTTTTCATTGTCTCTCTCCTGTTGCTGTGTCGAGTGTGCTGTCTCGATGTTTGGAAGCTGTTGTTTGCTTCCGATGACCACAATGTGGGGGAGATATCAGGAAAGATCAGGAACAGGTGTTACAT
>JBCCGR010000013.1:0-96163 GCA_039029195.1 Pseudomonadota bacterium | reverse complement strand
AGATTTCAACACCTTCTGAGATTGTCAAAGCATCTTCCAATTCGACTCCAAGATAGCGAACGGTGCTGTCCATTTTGGTGTGACCCAGGAGGAGTTGAACGGCACGTAGATTGCCAGTCTTCTTGTAAATCTGCGCAACCTTGGTTCTTCGCAGCGAATGTGTACCGTATGCGCTCGGTTCCAAACCTATTGATGCGACCCAATCTTTGACCAGCCGCGCGTATAGGCGCGTCGAAATATGATCTGGATCATTGAAGCGTCCTGGCCATAGAAACTCTGATCCGGCCATGGCTGGATCGTTCAGCCACTCACTTAGCGATTTCCTTGTTCCTTCCGTAATCTCAAACTGAACCGGTTGGCTTGTTTTTGATTGAAGGATTGAAGTTCGCTCTTTGATGTGGCCCGCGGCAAAAACATCCTTGACCATCAGTCTGACCAAGTCGCAGCCACGCAGCTTGCTGTCCACAGCCATGTTGAATAGCGCCAAATCACGCTTGCAGCCAGCAAGCTCAAGGCGGACGCGAATGGCCCAAACATGCTTCGGCTCAAGCGGTCGTTTCTGGCCGACGATCCGTCCTCTGTTCCATGCACGGCGTGGTGGAGTTACAGCTGGAAGGTTGGGAGTATACATGACGGTTCTCCAAGCCATCCCTCCGCACCGCACATCGGCGAAATGCCGACATTCATCAACATAGCTCAGATCAATGGGCGAACTCACACTTCGAGCCCTACCTCGCCGTTCAGGTGACGTCGCAGACACGATACTGCGGCAGGAAGCGAACGCGTGGGTGAGGCCGACTTTGATGAAATAGGCTGCCTTGAAGTTGTCATCACCGGCGATTGAATTTCCCGAATGACTTGGGAGGTTTTCAAAATTCATTTTTTGGTCACACTACCAAACGCAGAATCCGCCATCGAAACCAGTTCATCAAAAACCGCCGGAGTGGAGGCAACGACACGACCACCATGTTGGAGCATTTCAGAAACGCTTTGTTTTTCAATCCGTCCACCGGCCTCTGCAATCAGGAGCTGACCGGCCAGGCAATCCCACGCATTCATGTGCAGTTCGACAAAACCGATTAGCCTGCCGGCGGCCACATAGGACAGGCAAAGTCCGCCGGATGCGTTACGATAAAATAAGCCACCCCGCTGCATCAAATCACCGATAAAACGCGTGATTTTTTCCGGTGGGGTGCGGCTGTTTACACCGACTCCTGTATTACCGATGTTCAGCCCGGTTGTGGCGGAAACCGTGATCCGGGAGTCATTGACGTAAGCACCCTGGTTCAAGCCTCCCCAGAATAATTCATCGTTGGATGGTTCATAAATCGCGGCGACTTTGGTCTGATTCTCGTAAACGCCTGCGATGATCACGCACCAAGCGGGGATCCCTGACACAAAATTGGCCGTACCGTCGATCGGATCGATCACCCAGGTAAATCCGGACCGGCTATCCTTGTCGCCAAACTCCTCTCCGACAATTCCGTCTTCGGGGAAGCTCTGTTCCAGCTGTTCCCGGATGAAGGTTTCGACATCCGTGTCAGCGTTGGAAACCATGTCCTGCACACCCTTGGCCTCGATGATCAGGTCACCGATGGATCGGAAATAAGCTGCGGCTTTCTCGCCGGCCGACCTGGCAAGGGATCTTGCGAATACGAGGCGTGCGTCGAGGTTCAGTTTTTCCATCGGATCATCAAACCAATCATTCAGGGAGCGAAGAAAGGTGACATTAGAAACTTGCAATGTTCGGTTCAATGGTGCGGTCTGAGTTGACAGCGACCGAGATTCAACGTGTCATCGGTTTCTTACATGAAGCGTCGATGTTCATCGACCTGGGAGGGAATAATGAACAAATTTGCATCAACTCTGCTGATCGCCGTAACCGCGCTGGCCGGATCAACCGCAATTGCCAATGCAGCCAAGCTGACCTTGTACTGCAGCGCGCAGGAAGACTGGTGTCAGTCCATGGCGCGCGGATTCGAGGAGGCGACGGGCATCGACGTCAATATGACGAGAAAAAGCTCCGGTGAAACATTTGCGCAGATCAAGGCTGAATCATCTAACCCGAAGGGCGACGTGTGGTGGGGCGGCACGGGAGACCCTCATCTGCAAGCGGCGGAAGAGGGGCTAACAGAGCCTTACGTGTCGGACATGCGCAAGGAATTGAACGACTGGGCTATCTCGCAGGCGACATCCGCTGGCGACAAGACAATCGGTATCTATTCTGGTGCCTTGGGCTACGGGTACAATGCGGATCTTCTGAAAGCCAACAATCTGCCTGAACCCAAATGCTGGAAGGACCTGACCAAGCCCGAATACAAGGGCCACGTTCAGATGGCCAATCCCAATTCCTCTGGCACAGCCTATACGACACTCGCCACAATGGTTCAGCTCTTTGGCGAGGATGGTGGTTTCGATTTCATGAAAGCGCTGCACAAGAACATCAACCAGTACACAAAATCCGGGTCTGCACCCATCAAGGCGGCGGGTCGTGGTGAAAACACGATCGGCATCGTGTTCATGCATGACGCGGTGAAGCAGGCGGTTTCTGGGTTTCCGATCAAGGTCGTCGCACCATGCGAAGGAACCGGATACGAAATCGGCTCCATGTCGATCATCAAGGGTGCGCGGAACATGGAAGAAGCCAAGAAGTTCTACGATTGGGCGCTGACCGCAGATGCTCAGTCGCGCGCGCTTGAAGTGAAAGCCTATCAGGTGCCGTCGAACAAGGGAGCCAAGACGTCACCTCAGGCGCCGGACCTCTCATCGATCAAACTGATCGACTATGACTTCAAGAAGTACGGATCCAGCGCGGAGCGCAAGCGGCTGCTGAAAAAGTGGGATGACGAAGTTTCGACGTTGCCGCAATAAGCCGTACTCCATCTGGTGAATCCAAAAACGAGGTCTGCGACAACTCACCCGACCCTGATCCTTTGGCTCATTGTCGGGTGGGCTGGCTTTCTGCTTTTACCCTGGTACGGGGTAGAGGACGGGATTCTGCGGCCCGGATGGCTGCATAGTGGCTATCCGTTTGACGATGATGTGGCTCCGGCGCTGTTCATTGGCCTCACCGGTAAAAAACTCTGGCTTATGCCGCTTGGCCTCTTGCTGCTGGTGCCGCTATTCGCTCTCAACCGCTCACGCCTTGACCCGATTTACGCAAGGCTTCTGATCATAAGCGGCGCGCTTGGCTTTGGCTGGTTGATCGCTCAAGGCTTTGCCATCGGCATTCGAGGCTGGAGTTTTGCCTGGGTAGAAAGTCTGTTCGGGCCGCTCGGAGACCGGCAGTTTGGCATGGGTGCCGGCGCCATGCTGGTGGCCAGCGCTTTCTTGTTCATCCTCACACAGGGCATCGCGGCACGTGGGGCCGTTAAAGGCGACATATTTGTTGTCGGAGCCATTGGCTTCGTTGTGACGATCGTTACGGCGTTTGTATTTTACCCGATCCTGAACATGCTCGCGTCAGCATTCGTAACGCAGGAAAACACCTATTCAGCAAGCGTCTTTTTTGAAAAATTCACCGACCGTCGGTTATGGGGACTTGGTTGCCTCAGCGGCGGCCGCTGTGGAGCTGCCTGGAATTCACTTGTCCTGGCCATTCTGGTGGGGCTAATTACCACGGTGCTTGGGCTCGCATTTGCACTTGTCGCTACGCGCACACGTTTCCGGTTCAAGCGAGTTTTGCGGGCATTGACCGTTCTGCCAATCATAACGCCGCCTTTCGTGATTGGATTGGCCATCATCCTTTTGTTCGGGCTGTCCGGTAACATAACCCAATTCGTGGCGGATGCGCTTGGAATTCCTCCGACGCGATGGGTTTACGGTCTGCCCGGAGTACTGATCGCCCAGGTCCTCGCTTTCACGCCGATTGCGTTCCTTGTGTTGATTGGCGTCGTTGAAGGCGTCAGTCCGTCGATGGAGGAGGCCGCGCAGACCTTGCGGGCAGATGGGTGGCAGACGTTCAAGACTGTGTCTCTTCCGCTGATGCGTCCAGGTCTGGCCAATGCTTTTTTGCTTGGCTTCATCGAAAGCATGGCCGATTTCGGCAATCCACTCGTTTTGGGCGGTAACTTCGATTTCCTCTCGACGGAAATATTCTTTGCCATTGTGGGCGCCCAATATGACCAGGCGCGCGCTGCGGTAGTCGCACTTGTGCTGCTGAGTTTCACGCTTGCTGCCTTTTGGGCCCAACGGTTCTGGCTAGGGAAAAAAAGCTACACGACGCTAACGGGCAAAGGCGATTCCGGCGTCCATCCGCAACTGCCCAACGTGTTTGCCTATCCGGTTTACTTCGTTGTTGGTCTGTGGACGTTGTTCACCCTAACCATCTACACGATGATCATTTACGGCTCCTTTGTAGAGTTATGGGGCGTCCGCAATGAGTTGACGTTCAAGCATTATGTCACGGCCTTTTCGGTTCGGTTGACCGAAAACGGCGTCCACTGGACCGGCTCAGCTTGGGACTCCTTCTGGACAACGCTCAAGATCGCGGCAGCGGCCGCCCCTCTCACTGCTGCAGTAGGGCTGATCACGGCCTACCTGCTAACGCGACAGAATTTTTCAGGGAAAAACACATTTGAATTTGGAACAATGCTCAGCTTCGCTATTCCGGGAACGGTAATCGGCGTTAGTTACATTCTTGCCTTTAACGTGCCGCCCATAGAGATTACCGGGACGGGGATCATTCTCATTGTGAGTTTCATTTTCCGGAACATGCCGGTCGGGGTTCGGGCGGGAATCGCATCCATGTCTCAACTCGATAAAAGCCTTGACGAGTCATCGCTCACTCTGGGCGCAAATTCCTGGCAAACTTTTTTGAAGATCATTTTGCCGCTGCTGAAACCGGCAATTTTGGCTGCGCTGGTTTACTCATTTGTGCGCGCCATGACGGCCATATCCGCTGTCATCTTTCTTGTGAGCGCGGAATACAATATGGCGACTAGCTACATCATCGGCCGTGTCGAAAACAACGACTACGGTCTGGCAATCGCCTATTCAACAACCTTGATTTTCGTGATGCTGCTGGCAGTCGGATTGCTTCAATTACTGGTCGGACGCACCAAAATTGGCCGCCGGCTCGGCCAGTCTCGAACGAACGTATGAGGGGAATTGATGTTTGAAAGCAATGGGAAGGCGGCGTCGGTTTCCTTCGAAAACGTCACGAAAATATACGGAACACGCTCGGAAGGTGTCCGGGCCGTGGACAACGTCTCGCTGAACATAGAGGCGGGTTCGCTCGTCACACTGCTCGGCCCATCTGGCTGCGGAAAAACGACGACATTGCGCATGATCGCCGGTCTTGAAATGCCGACCGATGGAATTGTACGCATTGGAGATGCGGATGTGACGAAGCTGCCGGCGACAGATCGTGACGTTTCAATGGTGTTCCAGTCTTACGCCTTGTTTCCGCACATGAGCGTTCTGGAGAATGCTTCCTACGGGCTGAAATTCTCCGGGTTCGAAAAATCTGAAATGAAAGAACGTGCCCAAGCCGGCCTGAACCTTGTCGGCCTCGGCGATTATGGCGACCGCCTGCCAAGTGAACTCTCCGGTGGCCAGCAGCAGCGTGTGGCAGTTGCCCGTGCCATCGTTCTTGAGCCTCAGGTTTTGCTCTTCGACGAACCCCTATCCAATCTTGATGCCAAGTTGCGGCGTCAGGTCCGGGAGGAAATCCGCGAAATTCAGCAGAGCCTTGGTCTGACGGTAGTGTATGTCACCCATGATCAGGAGGAGGCACTCGCGGTTTCTGACCGTATCATTGTGATGAATGAAGCGGTTGTAGCGCAGGATGGCACACCGCGTGATCTCTATGAGGAACCGGCCAACAGGTTCGTGGCCGATTTTATTGGCGAAGCGAACATACTGGATTGCTCCGTGATGGGAATTGCCAAAGGAATGGCAGACGTTGAAGTCTGTGGCCACAGGTTCAAACTGCCGGCAAGGGAACACAAGGAAGGTAAAGCGCTGCTGGGCGTTCGTCCAAATCGTGTGGTGATCGGACCGGCAGGTTCCCAAAATACGATAAGTGGTGAAATCCGCCGGGTCACTTACGTCGGCAAACATCTCGAATTCACAATCGGCACCGCGGCAGGTGACATATTCGCAACGTCTGACGACGTTGACGCGAAGTACGTCGCAGGCGACGAAATCAGCATGACGTTTGCAAAATCCGGTCCGGTGTTGCTGGCGGAATGAGGCAGATACCGATTCAAATCAGAGGCAATTGCTTCAAATTCCATTAGACAAGGCGGTCCGTTTGGATACCTGTCCCGCGGTCATCGTTATCCAATCCCATCGTCCCGCGACAACTATTCCCACTGAAAGATCCCCATCAAAGTGAGTTTTGTCTAGCACATCGTTTTTGACGTTGGCCAAGTTCTGCTTCACTGGGATCTGGAGCTTATTTACATCGACCTCATGCCGGACAAAGCGGACCGGCGCTCCTTCCCGACCAATGTTTGTCACGCGGAATGGAATGCCGAGCAAGATCGCGGACGGCCGTGGTAAGTTGCGGAAGACCCTCTGATTGCAGACCATCCGGACAAGGAAGACCTGATATGTGCTTACTTCAGTGACTGGAACAAGCGTGTTCCCTATGTCCATCACGACATGGCCGAAGTCATGCTATCGCTGACTGGATATGGTTACGACGCCGCATTCCTATCCAATTTCAGTCAGCCGACGTTCAAGGACGTTGCAGGAAGATTCTCGTTCCTGAAACGCCCTCGCGGCGCAACCATTTCCGGCGAGATCAGATTGATAAACCCGGACCCGAAAATCTACGAACTCCATTCCAAAACTCACGACCTTGCATCTGAAAGCATTCTGCTCATCGACGACAGTCCAGCCAAACGTTGATGCAGCGAGATCATTTGGATGGGAAGCGATGCAATTCGTAGGCCTAGATGGCCCGGACAAGTTCTGTCCACTACTTGCCAACGAAGGTGTTGTTTTGTTCGCTGCGACCCGGGAGGCGCCCGGATTTTTCTCTCTGCAGAGTTCAACGCGAAGACCAGTTCGAACAAGCCAATGGTAGTTTTTGGTACTTTGTTCCGTTGTGTGTGGTCGCAAATTAGACATCCACTTGCAGGACACAATGTCGAAATGTCCGCATTGCCGTCATTCGAGAACTTGAATTCGGCGTCACCCTGAATGTTGGCTTTGAAGAATCCTGTGAGGAAGTTTGGAGGCGGTTCGAATGACCGGTGTGGGCCGATTTTTCCGAGTTGAGCTTTTTATCGCCGCATTGCAGCGAATTTCCAGAACGAGCCCAAAGAGACTGATGGTGCGGCATGCACGAAAGTCTGCACCTGTATTGGACGCAAACATTGCATCTAGTTCGTGCCACTACAGATTGGCGCAGATCTGAAAAAGACCCCGTTGAAGTTGAACTACAACCATTCGAACGCGGGCCCAGTTTCGCTAGTCTGCAGATCGCTACAAAATTGATATGGCGATGCCTTTGGAAAACACTAGAGTGTCGGCAATTAATCAAGATTATCGGGATCAGCACGCAAATGCTCAAAGTTCATGGAAGAGCAACCTCAAGCAACGTGCAGGCCGTCATGTGGTTGATCGGCGAACTGGGTTTGCCTTATGAGCGCCTCGATGTCGGAGGCACATTTGGAGGAAACAAGGAGCCGCGTTTCCTGAAAATGAATCCCATGGGCCGTGTCCCGGTGATCGAGGACGGCGTCGTAACACTATTCGAGAGCCAGGCCATTCTTCGTTATTTGGCTGCCCGGCATGACGCGACGGCGCTTTGGCCTGCAAAGGCAACAAATCGGGCTCCGATTGACCAGTGGATGGAGTGGACGAAGGTGAATGTCGTTCCCGTTGCGACCTACAAAGTGTTTTGGCAGTTGATCCGAACCCGCGCCGCCGATCGGGACAACGCTCTTGTTGCAGACGGGATTGCCGTCCTCAGAGACCTGATGGAAATCGCCGATGCACAAATCGCGGCGAGCCGATGGCTCGCGGGTCCGCAGATGACGTTGGCGGATATTTCTTTTGGCACACAGCTTTATCGGTACTATTCGGTTGATTTCGAGCGCGCCGATTTGCCTGCATTGCGTGCATACTATTATCGGTTGTGCACGCGCCCAGCTTATGCCGAGCACGTCATGGTTTCCTTTGATTCCCTGCGCGCTCCCCGCGCTTGATCAATCGGCCGGGGTCATGGCCTCTGCCAGGGCATTGCCGGTGTCTTCCTGCTCCAATACGCCCCAAGCGTGATTCAAAAGCGCATCCTGTTCGGCCTCGTTCAGCACGCCGGCACAACACGACCGCGCCTTGGCTTCGACCTCCGCATCCGTTATCGGGTTTTCCGGCCCGCCACGATAACGCTCGTCAGCCCATCCATCGATCTCACTGCCGTTCTTCATCTGGATGATGATGCGAGAACGCATCTTGTCAAAACCCTGGCCCTCGATCTCTGGGTCGAGCTTTGTTTGAATGCGCTGCTGCATAGCCTGCATGGCCTCCGAACCCACATAGGTATCTGAGAACTCGACCTTTCCGGCCTGCCGCGCAAGCGCGATCATTGAAAGCGCAGCCGGCAATGAAAACTTTGCCTGAAGATGGTTTGCGGCAATCGGATAGCGTATTGGTTTCAGAATGTTGCTGCCCGCATGAACCGTCACCGTTTCAATATCGTCAGATTGAATGTTTGCGTCTTTTACAAGTCGCAACATCAGGTCGATCGTTGGATGGGTCAACACACCGCAAGGATAGGGTTTGATCGACACCCCGGGCTCGCAAATGGTCCAAGTCTCACCGAACCCTTGGTCAAGTTTTTCCGGACTAGCACCACCGCCTTGGACCGCCATAAAGCCCCAAGGGCCATCCAGCGCTTGGGGGTCAGCCGTGTAGCCGCGCGCTGCGAGCAACGCTGCCGTTATGCCGTTCTCCGCAGCGCGGCCGACGTGCAGGGGTTTCGTCATGGAACCGAAGTTGCAGCGGATACCGGCGGCGAAACTTGCGGCCATTCCGAAGCCGTGCCGCAGTTGTTCACCTTGAAGTCCAAGTAATTTGGCGGCCGTGGCGAAGGCACCGAAGTGACCAACCGTACCGCTGGAGTGCATGCCCTGCATATAGTGACGCGGCAGCATCCATTCAGAGATTTTGCACTCAACCTCGAAGCCCGTCAGGAAAGCCAGCATGAATTCCTTGCCAGACACATTCCCTAGTTTCTGAGCCATCACAATGGCAGCTGTCAACGGCGGAATGGTCGGATGCGTGAGCAACCCATAGATGTGAGCGGGATCGATGCTCACCTGACTGTCGTCCCAGTCGTGGGCGTGGCCTGCTGTGCCTAGAACACGGGCGGCCATCGGGGCCGGCACCTTCGTGTTATGCCCGATCAGCAGAGCATCTTCGCGTCCGCCATAATCGAGGGCTTCGGCTACCAGAATATCGATGGTGTGCTCTTCCGAGCCTGCGACGTAAAGCCCGACACCATCCACGATGCAGCGAATGCCGATACGTGTTGCCTCTACCGGGATGTCTTCATAGCGGACAGTCTCGACGAAGTCGGCGGCTTCGGCGGTGATTTTGGTGTTTTGCGGCATTTCTGCGAATTCGTTCTGAGCAGCGGACATTATTCATCCTTTCGGGGAATTGCGTGTCGGTGGAAAAGGATCGATGCGGCGCCAAACGGCTCCGGCGAAGGCGTTGACGATCACGGCGCGAACTGCCTGGAACGCAACCACCAGTGCCACGTTCTGACCGAGCGCTTTGGATGTCAGTACCATTTCAGCCATGCCTCCGATGGAGAAACAGAGGATCAGCGTCGGTAAGGAAAAAGGAAGAGCAAGGCTTGCAGTCGTTGCTGCTAACGCCATGCCCCCGATGATGAGGAGTAGGACCGGGAAGCCTGCTGCAAGGGCGCGGGGAATTGCGGCAAGTCGTTCACGCTTGAACCGTGCGCCCAACGAAATTCCCACAAGAACCTGAACGGCGGCCAAGAGTGGTTCTGGAATGCGACCCGAAAAGCTGCCCATGGATGATGTGATACCCACAAGGATCAAGGCACCCAGAAGCCAGGCGGCGGGAAGATTCAGTCTGTCCGCGATCCATCCGCCGACAGCGGCCAACGTGCAAAGCAATGCGAATTGGAAAGGAGGCGGAACAGCATTCGTTGGCGCCCGGACAACTGCGTTGTCATAGAAAGCGAAAAGGGTCAGAGGCAGGACTCCGACGACCAGCGCAACCCGTACAGCATGCAGTGCCGCAACGATTGTCCGGTCAGCACCATAGCGATCGCCCACATTGGCCATCTCAATAACGCCACCGGGCAGAAGCGAGAAAAAGGCTGTGCCGCGATCCATCCGCCCCCATCGCGCCAGAAGCGGCGCCATCAGCGCACCAGCGAAGACAGCCAATACAGCGACTACCACCATAACCGGCGCCCAAACCAGGATCAGCGCCGCCACATCTGGAGTGACGGAAAGGCCGACGCTGGCTCCGAGCAACGCAAGCGACAGGTTGTAAAGCGGTTTAGGTACCGTGATCCAAACATTCTGCATTGCCACTACGCCGGTCACGACGGCTGCGCCCATCAGCCAACCCAATGGCAGGCCAAGAGCGTCCCAAAGGCCCCCGCCAACAGTAGCGGGGCCCAGAGCAAGCAGGAAGCGCTTGTTTATGCCGAGATCGCCAAAGATCACTCGTTCAGGTCTTTGTGGACGGGCGCATCAGCACGACGTCGGCCTTTCACCCAGTTGCTGACTGGCGACGACGCGATGCTCAGGATGGCCAAAGCAAAGAAGAACAATGCAATCGGGCGCGAGAAGAATTGACTGAGGTCTTGATCAAAGAGGATCATGGACTGCGCCAGCGAATTCTCGACCAGGTGTCCCAGCACCAATCCCATAATGATAGGAGCGGGAGAGAAGCCCGCATGGTTCAGGAAGTACCCGATCAGCCCGGCAATCAGCATGATGTAGACATCGCTCATCGACTGGCCGACACCATATGCACCGACGACACACAGGCAGAACACCGTGGGCCACAGGAACTGGCGCGGGATCAGCGAGATGCGCGAGAAGTGCTTTGCGCCGATCAAGCCAAAGCCGAGGAACACGAAGTTAGCAATCAGCATAGCAAAAAAGATTGCGTAGAGCAGGTTTGGCTGATTTTCGAAAAGATAGGGACCGGGACGGAGCCCGTGGATTTGCAGGCCACCGAGGATCACCGCGGCCGTGGCAGAACCTGGAATGCCGAGAGCAAGAGTCGGTACCATGGCTCCGCCAGTTGCCGCGTTGTTCGCCGCTTCCGGGCCAGCGACGCCTTCGATCTCGCCTTTGCCGAAGTTTTCTTGGTGCTTCGACCAACGCTTGGCTTCATTGTAGCCCATCATCGCGGCCACGGTGGAACCTTCAGCGGGCAGGATGCCGACGAAAGTACCTAGCCCCGAACTACGAAGGATGGTTTTCCAGACGCGCTTGAAGTCTTCAATACCCGGCAGTTTTAGCGCCGACATGCTGAAGCGCTCCAGCGGCGTATCTTTTTGACCCGCTTGGTCCAGCAACTCCGCCATGGCGAAAAGACCAATCAGAACCGGGATGAAGCTGATGCCTTCGTAAAGCTGAGGCACGCCAAAAGTGAACCGCTCAACCCCTGTGGTCAGGTCAACGCCAACTGTTGCAAGAAGGACACCGAATGCGCCGCCGATCAGGTTCTTGACAGCCGATTTGCCGCTGATCGAGGCCAGCATCGACAGGCCAAAGACTGTTAAGGCAAAATATTCAGGTGGGCCAAAGCGGTAGGCGATGGTTGCCAGGGCAGGGGCCGCGAGGATCAGCACGACTAGGGAGAAGGCGCCGCCGGCCACGCTTGAGACAGCGGCCATGCCAAGCGCCTTTCCGGCCTCTCCGCGCTTGGCCAGCGGATAGCCGTCAAATGCAGTGGCGGCTGCAGGTGGTGCGCCAGGCGCGTTGATTAGGATAGCCGTGATGCTTCCACCAAACGTGCCCGCACAATAGAGCGCTGCCAACATGGCAATTGCAGGGATGGGCTCAAGATAAATCGTGAACGGGAGCAGCAAGGCTACCGCCATCGAACTCGATAGTCCGGGAAGAGCCCCGACCAACACGCCAACAATCGTGCCGGCAATAATCAAGAGCAGCGTCGTGGGCTGAATTATTTCTAAGAGACCGCCAAGAACATCCATTGTTCCATCCTTTCAGAGACCGAGGGCCGCAAGCGGGCCCATCGGCAAGCGCAGGCCGAGGAGCAATTTGAAAACGATGTAGATTGCCACTGGAACGCCGATCGCGAATGCCAGAATGGTCAGGTGGCTTCGGCTGCCCCACAGCACGGGGAGCGTCAGGCAAACGCAAAAGAAAACCAGCGGGACACCAAGTTGCGTGAAAAGCAAAGCGGCAAGTCCCAATACCGCCGTAGTCGCCGGCATCTGCCAGGGCGGCAATCCGCCCAAAGCTTCATCGCCTTTGGCAAGGCTTTGAAGGATCATGAGGACAGTCAACCCTCCAATAACCGTCAGTATGAGCCGTGGCATATGGGTGGCAGGCATGCCCTGCGCCATGCCCAACGGGTCGGTGTCAAAAGTCGTGGTCACCCACCAAAGAAATGCAGACAGAACGAGGATCAATCCGCCGGCTACGAGATCGCGCGTCAGTTTCATTGGGTCCCCCCCGACCGTTTTTGAAAGATTTCGGGCCGCCGCATCTCAGCGGCGACCCCAGGGTGGAAGCCTTACTTGCGCAGACCCAGTTCTCCGAGCGTTCTGTAGATGTTGTCGTACATCTCGCGAATTTGGGCGTCCCAGACCTCGGACCCAGCGACTGAGCTTGCGTCCAGCCCAATGCCTTCGAGGTAGGCTTGATAAGTTCCGTGCTCCATTCCTTTGATTAGCTTGGCTTCGAGAAGCGTGGAGCGGTCCTCGGGCACATCCTTCATCACAATGATGCCGCGTACTGTCGAGAAGTTGACTCCATCGATGCCCAGCTCGCCGACCGTTGGCGTATTCGAAAGAACGCCAAGGCGCTCTTGTGCCATAATCGCTAGCGGCACGAAGTCACCGGATTCTATCCCATCGACCGCCTCGCCATAGTTCAGGCCCGCGGCCTGAATATTCTGACCCATGAGGTTGGTGATGATTGCGCCACCACCGTCAAACGGAACGTATGCCACTTGGGCCCCGGATTTGTTGGCAAATGTCATCGCAGCGATATGGTCGATGCCACCCGCCTGTGTGCCACCCCATTTAACCGGAGATGATTTCGAGCTTTCGATCAACTGCTCGAGGCTCTCGATCCCCGTGTTCTTATTCACAACAATGATGATTGGGTCATCGGTCGATCGGACAATGCCCTTGATTTCGTCGATGCCGATGGGCGCGCGCCCTCGAGCCATCGTAATTAGATGGGTCGGCGTAATTGCCATCAGCGTATGACCATCGGGAGCCTTGCCTGCGGCATAGCTCATAGCAACTGCGCCACCGCCACCTTTTTTGATTTGTACAAAGGCGTCGACACCAAGTTCGCGCCTGGCGCGGATCAGCATGGTTCTGGCAGTAGTGTCGGTTCCGCCTCCAGCCGAGGCGTGCGTCACGACCTCGATGGGCTGCGAGGGGAATTCATCCGCCAACGCGGGCGTTGTCAGTGTTGCTACGATCATCGCACCAGCAGTGATACGTGAGAATGTCTTCATGGTTTCCTCCGTGTCGTTCTCGCCTGGCCGATTCCGACCGCCGATACGGGAAACAGCTATCAGTTCTAAATGTAAACTGTCAACAGTTAGCAATATCGCACGAATTTGTCGTCCTTCTCGAACTCCGAAATTCTGTCGGATTAAAGAGAGGCGATGAGCCGGGTGAGACCGTTTGAAACGTGTTGGCGCAAGGCTAATGCAGCCGTCTCTGTGTCGCGCGCCGCCAAGGCAGTCACAATCGCACGATGCTCGGCATTCGAAACCAAGAGGTTGCCCTCCTGAACAAGGCCACGCCGCCGCAACAAATGAAGCTGGTTGACGATCTTGCGATAAGTGTCTTCTAGGGCACCGTTGCGCGCTGCGCGTACGAGGTCGTTGTGAAACTGAAGGTTCAGTTTGTAGTACTTTTCGGTGGCGCCTTCTCCTGCGGCGTCCTGCATTTGATCGACCAAGCGCTTCAAATCGTCGATATCTTCAGTGCTTGCGCGCTTCACAATCAATTCACCTGCAAGCCCAGCCACCGCGCCTCTCAACTCATAGAGTTCTTGAGCCTCATCAAGTGAGACTTCTCGCACATACATGCCTCGATTGGTTTTACTCGTCAGAAGCCCGGCCTGTTCCAAGCTTCGGCAAGCCTCTCGGATTGGTCCGCGACTGATCCCAAGACGTTCGGCGAGCGTGCTTTCGTTGATCCTGTCACCGGCCAACAATTCGCCAGAAACGATCATGTCCTCAATCGCACTGACTGCGATCGAAGTCATGGTGGTCGCACGCCGCTGACTGATTTGTTGTGCGGCAAAACTTGTGGAGCTTGAGGTGTTCATGAAGGTAACTGAGGTCCTTAATGGCCAACTGTCAACAATTTCAGGCGACATCGTCAGGCAGTGTGGAAATTCGGTAGCTGGCCTGGTCAGTGCGTCGCGCGAAGATTCGACTGTTATAAAGAACCACCAACAAAATCCCTCGAAGAGCATTGACCTTTCATCGCGCAAAGCTGCCATTGGGCATCAGATCACCAATGGCGGCTTTGTCCGCACTGCAGACGTTAAGTTTTATACAGATGACATGGGTCGCTTCAGACCCACACGGGCTGTCGACCAAGACCAGACGAACGACTGCTGCAAGCCCGTTGTGGCGATTGAAAGTCAAAAGCTAAATGTCAGGTTCATTTCGTCTCTAGGTTCGCCTGACCCCAGACGCGCATCTGATCAATGATTGGAAGTAGGGACTGACCTTTTTCAGTAAGCGCATATTCGACCCGTGGGGGAACTTCCGCGAAAACTCTCCGCGAGACAATTCCGTCGGCTTCAAGTTCTCTAAGCTGCTTTGTCAGCATTTGTTTGGTGATGCCCAGAAGGGAGCGTTGCATCACACCAAAACGATCGACATCGTTGGCTATGCAGAAAATAATCACTGGTTTCCATTTGCCGCCTATCATGGAAAGGCAATAGGTTACCGGACAGTTTGCCGGCTGCGAATCAGGCGCCAATAGTTCCATTTTCATGACTATATATCTTTTTTGTGACTAGTTGCGTTAGCATAACATATGCGCAGAATAGGTAACCATCGTCAAACGATGGAGATAAAAATGAAAAAATTCCCACTCGCCCTTTTTGCTTTGGTTTTGGCCGACGCTCCCGCTCAGGCAGCTGATACTTCGCTGGATGGACTGAAAGATCGTGTTATCGGAACTTGGGTATCAATCAGTTGCGAAATTCGTCCACAACAGAACCAGACAGACCCAAAACTTGCTCCTACGCCTTCTTATTTAAAACGCAATTTCACCTATGATGATACAGGGGGTTTTTCGGCAAACATAACTGTATTCGCTGACCCTAAGTGTTCCATTCCGGCGGCTTCATATGACTTCCAAGGTGAAATCGTTTGGCATGATACGAACCCTGCCGCAGAAGGTGCATGGAGTCAGGATTACGTTCTTAACAAGAAGCTCGAGCTGACAATTCTGGCCCCTCCTATGGCGGAGCAGCTCAATCAATTGCCAGAAGGTGCCTGCGGCGAAGGCTCGTTTGTTGTCGGAGAAAAACGCGACATTCTCGGAAAACCATGCGCGTTGTTGAAATTCGTTGAGGGCAGCAAGTATGTTGTCGATCACGATTTTCTGTATGTCCGGGAAGATGCGCCGAACATGTTGTTCATGGGCGGCAAGCATGTCGACGGGACTGGATTCTACTATGCGGAAAACCGCCCTCAGGTTGGCCTCCAACAACCGCTGATCCGGGTAAAATAGTCGTTTCTTGGGCTTGGCTTCAAACTGCCAGGCCCAACAAGCCGAGTGTGTTGACCAAACAAGTTCACGACTCAGGTTTTTCGATCCTCACTGAAGTTGATTTTTGAAGCCGCGTTGAGTCCATTTCTCATCGGGGCAATTGCGCTTGGAGCCGTATCGACTGCTGTTTTTGCCTCTACCGGCATTGATGCATGGATAATCGACTAGCTCGCTTACAAAACGATACAGTATCAATAGCGTGATCCGCTTTTCCGATGCTGGTGGGAATGATCGCCCCCGGTTCTCGTTCCGACTATTTTGCTTGTTCGAGGACATTATCGGGAGATTATTGCGACTTTGTCTGCGTTTGTCCGTGCTTTGTTTGTTGTTGGTCTTCTCGAGGGAAGGACGTCTCGCGTCCATCCTGAGGCACTCGTTCCTGCCACGAGCCTTCTGAGATCACAGCAATTCCGGTTTGGTTTCTTGGAAAACGGATTCAGCAATATTGTGGAAGGATGGCCATCTGTTCACACAGCAACGCATGGAGCATTTGCTCCCACTATGGCTGGTCTGGTCAGAGCCCAATGGTTGAACTTAGTATCTGTTTTCTGGGCAATCTGGGTTGGATTGGCTACAGTATTTGGAATAAACAGTGATTTTCATTCGCTGTCGGACGCTATCACGGGAGGTATGATTGCTTGGGTGATTTCAGAACATATTTTGAACCGGAGCGATCATCCGGAATGAACCTAACCTCGCCATTCAAGTTGAAGCGTGCAATTTCCGCCTGGGCTTGCTCCCTTGGCTGGTCCTGCAAATTTCAATTCAATTTGGGTCGGTAGCTTTGGAGTTCACTCCGGCGAGAATTGACTGAAACAACTTAGCCGCGGGCGATGGAAGGTTGTCGCGCATCACCGTTTGAAGCGTAATGCCACCAAAAGTCATGTCAGGGCGAATTCTGACCAATCTGCCGGCTTCAAGATCACCTCGAACCGAAAGTTCGGTCACCAGGGCGTAGCCGAGCCCCTGTTTTGCAAATGCTATAGCTGTTTCACGATTGGCCACCATCATCAGTTTAGATGGGTGCAAAATTATTGGGCTTGTAGAACGTGGAAGATAGCCAGCAATCCAGTCGGAGCCGCCGGGCCCAACCATAAACGTGCCTTCAACAACAAACACGAACTCACTTTCCTTAGGCCGAACGATCAGCGGTTCTCGGGCCACCATGACGAGATCAAGCCATCCGAAAACCATTGAGTCTTCATGGTCGGTTTCAGGCCGCACTGGACGATATTCGGTCCGGATCGCAATATCGTAAGCACTGCCAGCCAAATCCACGACACGATCATTGGCATCAATAGACAGCGTTACCTCTGGGCAAAGAGTATCAAAGGCTGACAAACGACTGGGCAACCAGTGGAGCGCCAGTTCGGCTGGCAAGGTTATGCCAACGGTTCCGCTCAGTTTTTGGTCCTTGCCCGAATGAGCAAGCGCGTTTTGTGCTGCCTCAAGCATGTAGCTTGCTTCGCGATGAACTTGCTGGCCTGCACTGGTCAGTTCCATTCTTCGAGTGGATCGGGTGGCTAGGGTAACGTTGAGTTCTGCTTCCAACTCCGACAGCGCAGATGAAAGGACAGGTACGGAAAGACCCATGCGTTGCGCCGCACCACGGATTGATCCAGCTTGCGCGATTGCCTCGAAATAGGCGAGCCGACGTAATGTTTGATGGGTGACAGATCTAACCATTACTTTGTTTTTCAAAAGAGTACATTTTTTCATTTTGACCTACAGCAGAATAATTCTGCATGCAAATCTCCTTAGCCGACGCCCACTGATTTAGGAGGACTTTCGATGAACATGACAATTTCTCGCCGCAGGTTCGCGGCCATGACCGGCCTTGGGTCTGTTAGTGCTGCCGCGGCAATGGTAGGTGGCAGCGCGCATGCGCGATCGTCCGGCAAGCAGATTGAGAATGCGGCCTTGGTGTCAGTTGAAAAGCCAGTAGGCACTTCCCACACCTTTGTCACAAACAATGATGGTCGCGTGACCATCCAAATTTTGGAAGGTCCAACGGGATCCATAATGGTAGATTCTGGTGATGATCCAAAATACTCGGCTGAGGCTCGTGCGTTTGCCGAAGCTCTTGGAAAGCCCATTGAGGCGGTGTTACTGAGCCACGACCATCCTGATCATACAGGTGGACTACCGTCTTATGCAGGGCTGCCAATCTTCACGACATCCGGTATCTTGGCCAACATAAAGAACGGCCCCTTTCCGAAACCAGACAACCTCGGCGAGGTTCAATCCCTGGATGACCCAGAAGCCACTTTTGGGGGTCTCAATCTGCGAATCTACAACTACAAGAATGCCGAAGCGCTTGAGCAAATTGTGGTCGAAGTGCCGGAAATGGGCACGGCCATTCTTCAAGACCTAGTCTACAACAATGCGTATTTCTTCCCTGGCATGGATCGGCCGGGTTGGATCAATGTGCTGAGTGATCTTCGTGGGAAGCTTGAGGTCGAGACATTGTTGGTCGGCCACGGCTACCCAACATCCCAAGGAGAGCTAACGGCCGCAATCGACTATTTAAATGAATATAGTGAAATGGTTGCTCAGTCGTCGGGCCCCGAAGAGCTTGTCAAAAAAATGAAGGAACGTTGGCCAAACCGCTTGGCCGCGGGAATTTTGGAGCTGCAAGGTTTTGCATTTAGGAGTTAGAAAAACGCTGACGACCTGAATAAATTTGAACACTGCACCCAGTACCAGATTTGCGCTCATGTGCCAAAATCGATGGTAGGTCTCGGTCGGTTCTGTACTTCTCGTTTTTCTTTATTGGCGGCAGTGTCGAACTGTTGGAGAAATGACATGAAACGTCACCCGTGACGCAGACGGTTCCTTCAGTTCTTCAGCACGTTTAGCGGGGCCTTAGCTTTTTCTGCCGAAGAACAGTGGAGCACAGAGTACTGAGATCTGCGGCCCAACCCAAATCCGCAATTTTTGCGGATTTCAGATCGTGAAAGGACTGCCGAGGCGGTGAGCTTATTGTTCCCGCCTGAAGCACTACTTTTTCTGGAGAACCATACTCCAACCGGCGCACCCTGTGCTGTGCCTTTGGCGCGTCCGGTAATTGTGGAAACATTTCCACATTTTTCAAGTCACAACCGAGCTACACGTTCTGTGGTTTCTGTCATGCGAAATGCGCCAATTGGCGCATTTACTGAAAGTCCTAGCTCGCTATCCAACTACGACAGAACCAAGCGCCAACTGGCGCAAGGTTGTATGAGTTTCAGTCCACCCAACTGGACGACACTCAAATTCACAATAATTGCGAATGTCGGTAAGGGCTGCCGCTTCGTTGTGGGAGCTTTTTTTCGTTCCAAGGGGAATTCTAAGGAAGGCACTAAGGGTGGCACTGGCAACAGTCCATTCAAATTATCTTTTAAATATCAATAAGTAACTCTACCAGCATGGCGGAGTGGAAGGGATTCGAACCCTCGAGACGCTTCCACGCCTACACCCTTAGCAGGGGTGCGCCTTCGACCACTCGGCCACCACTCCGCTGCCGGGGATAGGGGAAAAGCCGCAATTGATCAAGCATCAAAAAAAGTGAATGCCTGTATTACATAAGTTCAAATGAAGTGCGCAGAAACGGTGTACGACGTGCTTCGAGTGCCGTCACATTCGTGCAGCTTTTGCAAGAGTGAACTGATTTGCTGGTTCGCTTGCAGTAAGCTCTAACAAAACGTGAATAGCGTATGGCGTGGAGCAGACTTCTGGTCAAGCAAACGAAAAACGGAAAAGGAACCTTGTGAAATTGGAGCGGGCGATGAGATTCGAACTCACGACCCCAACCTTGGCAAGGTTGTGCTCTACCCCTGAGCTACGCCCGCTCGGCACGCAGGTTCGCTTCGAACCCCGTAGGCGGTGGCCTATATGGCGCAAGTCCTATTGGATTGCAACATGATTTTGAGGTGATTTCGCTCTCCTGACGGACGAGATGAAATTATCGTATACATCTATCAGCGGGGCTGATTTCGATGAGCTGAAAGCACGTACGTGTTGGCGATATTTCTCGACAAATCATCTGAGTTCGTGCACCTGCTGCTGATTATTCCCCAATCGGAAACGAGCCGAATTGACCAGTCCAAATCTGCCATCTGCACCGCTCAATCGCGAAGCTCTCCTCGCTTTTTTTGATGAACTCGGCTTCGAAACAACGACCGTGGAACACGAGCCGCTGTTCACAGTTGATCAATCCGAGAAGTTGCATGATCAAATGTCAGGGGCGCATACGAAAAACCTCTTCCTGAAGGACAAGAAGAGTCGCTACTTTCTTGTCACCGTGGACGCCCATGCTGAGATTGATCTGAAGTCTCTTCATCGCACAATTGGTGCCAGTGGGCGATTGAGTTTTGGAAGGCCGGACAAGTTGCTCGACTATTTGGGTGTCGTTCCTGGCTCGGTGACCGCATTTGGTGTTGTGAATGATCGGGACAATCAGGTCACATTCGTATTGGATGCGAAGTTGGTCGAACACGAGATCATCAACTGCCATCCACTCATCAACGAGGCAACGACAAGCATCAAGCGTGATGATCTTTTAAAGTTCGCGAAGCTTGCTCAACACGAGCCCCTGATTCTGGAGCTCTATTGATGCTCGCGTTCTCGGGCGGGTTACAAGCCAACCGCAGCCATTGACCTTGTGGGTTCGGAGCCCCATTTTGGTCGGAACATGACGCACAGCCAATTGATGCTGGGGCGAAGGAATATTCAATGAGCAATCAGAATTTTTCAATGGGCGGGCAGTTTACCATGGGCGGCAGCAATGCTGCATCAGCACCCCAGACCGGAGCGAGTGACAAATCTGTTGCATACAAAGACATTACAACCGCGAGCTTCATGGCGGATGTGATTGAAGCGTCGAACGATAATGTGGTGCTTGTCGATTTTTGGGCTGAGTGGTGCGGACCTTGTCGTCAGCTTGGTCCAACGATTGAAAAGGTGGTCGGTGAAACCGGAGGAGCGGTTCAACTCACCAAGATGAACATTGACCATCACCCTGAAATACCCGGCCAAATGGGCATTCAATCTATTCCGGCTGTGGTGGCCTTCAAGGGTGGCAAACCCGTTGACGCGTTCATGGGCAATGTCCCGGAAAGTCAGATCAGGAGCTTCATCGAAAAAGTGGCCGGGCCGGACGCTTTCTCCGGCGGTGGTGATGATTTGGTGGAGCAGGCGCAGGCATTGTTGGCCGCTGGCGATACTGCAAACGCGGCCGATTTGTTCGCACGAGCGCTGGCAGACAATCCGGCTGATTCGGCCGCTCTTGCGGGCTTGGGTGAATGCTATCTAAGTGCCGGACAATTGGAGCAAGCCAAAGGTCTTGCTGAATCGTTGACCGACGACATGCGCGGCAGTGATCCGGTTGCTGCTTTTCTGGTGAAACTGGAACTTGAGGAAAAAGCGAGTGAGTTGGGGGAGCTTGGCGAACTGGCAACAGCGGCAGAAGCCGATCCACCAGACAATCAGGCCGTGTTTGATTTTGCGGTGGCACTAAATGCCCACGACCGGCGGGACGATGCCGCAGAACAGTTGCTTTCCATTATCAGGCGTGATCGGGAATGGAATGATGATGGCGCGCGCACACAACTTTTGCAGTTTTTTGAAGCCTGGGGCCATGCCGATCCGGCAACGGTGAGTGCCCGCCGTGCCCTGTCTTCAATTCTGTTTTCTTGATCTTCTGGAAAGTCACATCTCATGCAAGCAGGCAATGCCAATTATCAGTCGGAAAGTGACCTACCAGATACGGTAGGCCTGTTTCCGCTTGCAGGAGCGTTGTTGCTTCCGGGTGGAAATCTGCCGCTCAACATTTTTGAACCGCGTTATCTGTCTCTGATTGAAGACACGATCTGTGGAAACAAAGTCCTTGGGATGATTCAACCCCGGCTTGATCAGCAGGACTCGGATGAAGAGCCAGCGCTTTGCCAGTTGGGATGTTTGGGCCGCATCACGGCTTGGCGGGAAACCGGCGATGGCCAATGCCTTATTAATGTCACCGGGATTGCACGCTTCGAGCTTCTGCGGGAGGCGGAAGGGTTGAGAGGCTACCGCCGCGCAGCCATTTCCGTGATTGGAGAAGATCTGGACGATCAGGAAGAGGCAGCAAAGGAAGTTGATCGGGACGAATTGCTGCGAACGCTCAAGGCCTTTTTGGAGGCCAACGATCTGGAAGCGGATTGGGAAGGCGTAGAAGAAGCTCCCACCGATCTGTTGGTCAATTCTCTTTCGATGCTGAGCCCTTATGGCCCAGCTGAAAAGCAGGCGCTTTTGGAAGCGCGTGATCTGAAAACCCGAGCTCAAACACTTGTGGCCATCACCGAAGTGGCATTGGCAAAAGAGGCGGGTGGATCAACGACAACGCTGCAATAGTTGGCAGAATAGTGGAGCGTTGATGACTGTAGCAGCAGAAACAGATCCAAAGATGCTTGAATTGCTCGTGTGCCCCATCACAAAAGGGCCGCTGAAGCTGAGCGCTGACGAACAATATCTGTGTTCAGACAGTGCTGGAATCGCATATCCAATTCGGGATGGGGTTCCAATTCTCGTTCAATCCGAATCTGTCCCACTGGATGATGATTTGATGAAATCGCGGTAACTTCAGCCCGTTTACCCAGATTCTTCACCTCAAATCCCTTCATGCTTGGCATTTCTGTGAAATCTCTGGTACACCGCGCCCGCTGGAATACTGGTTCCGACGGGTGCAATCCTGATCTGGCCAGATGAGCTGTCGGGCGACACTCTCCAATTTGGGCAAAAGCGAGGAACGGCCATTTGCCTTTTCATCAAGGTGCATGGCTGCTTGGGTGGGGCTTTTTCCCAGGAATGTGGTGATCTAACAGAGCAAACCGGTGACGGGCCGATCGTAGTCGCTTGACTACAATCAGCCGTGAGGCATTGATCTGGATCTGTTGTGGCTTGGCGCCAAAGCAGGGTCCAACGAATTTGGACAAATGCAAATGACTGCATTCCACCCCGGGGCGTGGCTGAAGCCCCCGACATCGAAGCTGGCCATCAGCTTGATCGTTGCAATGATAATCATGTTGGGCACCCCACCCAAACTTGCTTATGCTCAAGCAACTCTCTCTCCAATCACACAACAGTGGTTTGTGGCGCTAACTCAGGTGAAGCGCCGGGCATTCGAGGAACTGTTGACGGAGGATGCCAAGATTGAGTTGCGCGATCTTGGTATCACGCAGACCAAAGAAGAGTTCATCAGCGCTCTGGATGAATGGGAACGTGCCACCCGAGGCGCGATCCTCCTCACTCACCCGGTGAGCAGCGAAGCCGGCAAAGATGTTCTTGAAGTTTGCTACCGTTTTGAAAGCAATGAACAGCTCAATCGTGAAACCTACTATTCTGCAGACGGCAAAATCACAAAAGTGATTCAGGAGCGCATCGGGGCCGTCTGCGAGGGGTTTTAAGTCAAACTCACTCGTATTTGTCGTGACGCTTCACCCAGGCCATCGGATAGTCGAGTGCATCCTCGTCTCGGCCTTTGGGCAATAGGTCGAGATAATGATAGGCGGCGTTCATCATGTCGAGACCGCGTGAGTAGGTGGAGTAAGTATGAAAAATCTTTCCAGCATCATTTCGAACAAACACGCTGATCCCGGGTGCTTCGGTGCTTGGAAATGATTTGGTCCGATAGTTGTAGACCGCATCGCCACTATCAATCATGTCCGGTGTAAAGCTCACCTGAAAATCTTCATTGAAGCTTGAGTTTTCAGAAGAGACCCAGGGAAATGTCCATCCCATGCGGCGTTTGTAAGCCAGGAGCTTTTCCAGTGGCGCCTTGGACACCGTCATTAATGCAGCGTCGCGCTGGCCGATGTGAATAGCAAATCCATTGTACCCATCTGCCCAGAAGGAGCAGGACGGACATCCTTCTTCCCAGTCTGTTCCATACATGAAGTGCTGAATGATGAGCTGAGACTTATCTGCGAACAGATCAACAAGGGTGACAGTCCCGTTTTCTGTTTCGAACCGATAGTCTTTCTCAACTTTCACTGCCGGAAGCTTCCGCCGCATTTCCGACAAAGCATCGCGTGTTCTGGTGAAACGCTTCTCTTCTTCCAGTAGCGCTAGCCGCGCCTTAGTCCACTCATCTCGTGAAACGACCGTCATATCCTGCATGGTATCACCTTCATGATTAACTCATGAGTTAAATAATAGGATTGAGGGCGCTCGTGTCAAGCGTGGTGAAACTGGTCGGGACGATCGGGATCAACATGCGCTTTCATTGTCCAAAATCATCGACCTGCGAGCTTCACAGACAGGGGCTGACTGTTGCAGACGACGAAGCCTCGGCTAGCGGGCTTCGACGAAGTGGAGTACAGGGGCGCCAACGCGACTGAAACAATGGCTTGAATGGTACCGGGCCACAATCTGGCATGACCCTGAATGAGTGATATTTGGCATGGTCTGGTGCAAGCTTTCTGGTTGCTTGTATCGTTTGATCCTGATCTCTACGCCATCATACTTCGATCGCTGCAGGTCAGCGTCACCGCCGTGCTGATTGCGTCTGCAATCGGCCTTCCTTTGGGAGCGTGGCTTGCGGTTAACCGGTTTCGTTATCGTCGCGCGACGATTGCCGTGCTCAACGCGCTGATGGGATTGCCGCCGGTCGTGGTGGGTCTGATCGTCTATATATTGCTGTCCCGGTCCGGACCCTTTGGCGTATTCGGTCTTTTGTTCACGCCCACCGCTATGATTATCGCGCAAGTGATTATTGTAACGCCGTTGATTGCGTCTGTCGCGCATCAGGCTTTGCGTGATCTTTGGGCGCAGTATCATGATTTGCTTATCTCGCTGAACACGAGCAAACGGCAGAGGATGGCCACCCTGATTTACGATGCCCGCAGGTCATTGCTAACAGCAGCGCTTGCCGGCTTCGGGCGCGCAATCGGTGAAGTGGGAGCGATCATGATCGTGGGCGGAAACATCGATCAGCTGACGCGGGTGCTGACAACTGCGATTGCCCTTGAGACAGGCAAAGGAGACTTCCCGCTCGCTCTGGCGCTGGGATTTGTTTTAATCGCACTGGCAATCGTCATCAATCTGGGAATTCACAGCCTTTCAAAAACCGAGCGGGCAAGCACATGGTGATGTCGATTTTCCCGGCTCATTTGAAAGACCTGGTCGTCTCGAAGCGCCGCAAGGTGATCCTTGGTCCTCTGGATTGCTCTCTTGATGTGGCTGGAATCACAATCATTCTCGGCCCCAACGGCAGCGGCAAGACCACATTCTTGCGTTTGTTGCATGGCTTGGAACGTCCAAGGGCAGGTACGCTGACTTGGTCATGTGAGACGTTCGAAGCACAGAGGAAGCAAGCCTTTGTTTTTCAGACTCCTATCATTATGCGTCGCACGGTGATCGACAACGTCGCCTATCCATTGCGGGTTCGGGGCTCAAAGACAGCGGATGCGCGACAGGCCGCCTTCAAGATGCTTGAAAAGGTGGGCCTTACAGGGTTTGCAAAACAGCCTGCCGAGTTTCTCTCCGGCGGAGAAAGGCAGAAGATGGCCCTTGCCCGGGCTCTTATCATTGAGCCGGAGTTGCTGATTTTGGATGAACCCACTGCAAATCTTGATGGACGCGCCACGCGGGAGATCGAAGACCTTCTCCAGACCGTCAATAGCCAGGGTACGCGGATACTCATGACCACTCACAGCGTCGGTCAGGCACAACGCCTTGCTGACGAAATTCTGTATCTCTATCGTGGCGCGATTCACGAACGATCCGGTGCGTCGAACTTCTTTAACCGTCCGCAAACCGCTGAAGCGGCTTCGTTTCTCAGAGGAGAAATTGTCGAGTGAAACAGTTTTTGTTCTCGATTCTGGTTGTTCTTGCGGGGCCATTTCTTTCGGCGCTCCAGGCGGCCGAAATGCGTCTGGCCGTAACCACATCGTTTCACAATTCCGGGCTTTCGGATGTACTTATTCCGGAGATCAAAAGGGATCTCGATCTGGATGTGCGGTTGTTGGTGGTGGGAACCGGACAGGCGCTGAAGCTGGGTCGATCTGGTGACGTGGATGCTATTCTCGTCCACTCACGGCGGGCTGAGGACGAGTTTGTTGCAGAAGGCTTCGGCACTCATCGCCGTGAAATCATGTACAACGACTTTGTTATTGTGGGTCCACTGGGCGATCCCGCTGCGATCGGAAAGGCGACGACCGCCATTGAGGCGTTGATTGCGATTTCAACCGCAAAGACAGTGTTCGTCAGCCGGGGAGATGACAGCGGAACCCATCGGCGGGAGCTGGCTTTGTGGGCCAGAGCTAAAATCAAGTCCTCCGCATTCACACCAGATTGGTACCGGGCAGCAGGTTCAGGCATGGGCGCCACGCTGAACACCGCAAGTGGGATGAATGGCTATGTGCTGAGCGATCGTGCGAGTTGGCTGAAATTCCGGAACAAGGGCAACCTGAAAATCCTGTTTCAGAGGGGTGCTGCGCTTTTCAACCAGTACGCATATTTGCCGGTTAGCTCAGCCAAGCACCCGCACGTGAAGTCCACGCATGCGGCTGCTTTGGAGAACTGGCTGACGTCAGCGAAGGCACAGACATTGATTGGCGGTTACCGGATCAACGACCAGGTTCTTTTCACACCAAACGCGAAACCGGAAAACGACGGGTCATAAACCGATTTTCCAGCGTCGGTCGGAGTTCGTCGGAGTTTGTTACTACTCAAACACAATTCTCGGAGCCTGCGTGCCTTCTTTTTCGGCTTCCAGACGCAACAGCATTTGAGACGCAATCTCATTGTAGATCACAGCGTGCGGCCCGTCCGGCTGCGATACGGTGACAGGCGTTCCGCCATCTGAATGGGAACGAATATCCATATGGAGCGGGACTTCTCCCAAAAATGGGACACCGAGCCGTTCGGCTTCCTGACGGGCTCCACCATGACCAAATATGTCTGAGCGCTCTCCGCATTTCGGGCAAATAAACGTGCTCATATTTTCGACGATGCCAAGAATTGGAACCTCGACCTTTCGAAACATATTGAGGCCTTTCCGCGCGTCAATAAGCGAAAGATCCTGAGGGGTTGAGACGATCACAGAACCGGCCAGCGGCACTTGTTGGGCCATGGTCAGTTGTGCGTCACCAGTCCCCGGAGGCATGTCGACAACCAGGAGATCGAGTTCGCCCCAATCCACTTCGCGCAGCATTTGCGTGAGAGCCGAGATCACCATCGGTCCACGCCAAATCATGGGCGTGTCTTCTTCGACAAGGAAACCCATGGACATCAGTTTGAGGCCGTATGCCTGGAGTGGGTCCAGAATTCGTCCATTAGCAGTTGGACGATCTGAAACCCCCAACAGACGGGGAAGGGAGGGCCCATAAATATCGGCATCAAGAATGCCCACAGCAAGGCCTTGTGCCTGCGCAGCCAATGCAAGATTGACGGAGGTTGTTGATTTGCCCACCCCTCCCTTGCCAGAGGCCACAGCAACAATGGATTTGATTCCAGGGACACCGATTTTCTGACTCGTCCCAGATGGCTGCGCCTTATTTGCCTGAGCTTGCTGAAGGTTGGGTGATGATCCAGACTGGCCACGGGAAGGTGCAGGCTGGGACTGAGGTGCTGTTCCAGCGCCAGGCTTGCGCTCCGCCGTCAGGACAGCCGTGACTTTTTCAACACCATCCAGTTGAAGGACCGCCTGCTCGGCCGCCTCGCGCATGGGTTCAAGTTCTTTCGCCCGTTCGGCTGGAACAGTGAGCGAGAAAATCACCTTGCCATCACTGATAAAAACGCCGCTCACCAGTTTGAGCGAGACGATGTCGCTTTGAAGATCAGGTCCCTTCACACGGCTCAGTTGCTTCAAAACCGCATCTTCTGTGATGGCCAATTTAGAACTCCGTGAGACCTTACGACTTGTTCAGCCAAACCCTTAGTGAGCCGGTGAAAGAGGTGCAAGCGGTGTTTGCGGCTTGAGTGGGATTGGGACCGGTCAGTCTCTAAGTGCCGGCAATCCGATTCCTGTTGCCTCAAACCCTCCATCCGCGCTCAGCAACTGACCAGTGATGAAACTCGCCCGGTCCGAGCACAAAAAACAGATCGCTTCCGCAATCTCTTTTTCATTGCCGTAGCGATTAAGGGGGATCGCATCGTGATAAGCGGCTCTGATTTCCGGCGTGTGTACCGCTAATGCCAGTTTGGTGTTTACAGGGCCCGGCGCGACAGCATTGGCTCTGATCCCCAACTCTCCAAGTTCCACCGCCTGCTGGAGAGTGAGTTGTATGACTGCAGCCTTAGATGTCCCATAGGCAACACGCAGCGTGCTGGCGCGCAGGCCCGAAATTGAGGCAATATTGACAATTGCTCCTTTTTCATTCGCCAGCATGTCGGTGAACGCCTGAACCATCAGGAACGGGCCGTCGAGATTGGTCTCCATCACGCGACGCCAACGCTTGAAGCAGGTTTCCCGAATGGGACCGAAGTCCGCAACACCGGCATTATTTACCAGAGCTTTGAGACCATCTGTCCGCGATCGGACGGTCGTCTGAAGGTTTTCGACGGCTCCGGGGTCGGAGATGTCGGTACAAATCGCCCAAACATTCTCCAGGCCAGACGAGGCTCGTTCAAGTTCGTCACCATCAATGTCGACCATGATGACTTGAAATCCGTCTTCGAGAAAAAGCTGCGTGGTGGCAAGGCCAATTCCACGAGCTGCACCCGTCACCAATGCCCATCTGGCCATCCGAAAATTCCCTTACTACTACGCGTCTGGCATGCAGATAGCACAGAGCGTCGAAAAAAGATCAGGAAAAATAGTGAGTAAAATCAGTTGTATAAGAAGGTAATTCAGCGGCTTCGAATCTTTTTTGAGATTTCTTTGAACCATTTGCCGGGCTGAGGCGACACATCATCAGAGCCGGGAGGTTCTTGAAACAAAGTTACTAAGAAGGATCAGAACCATGTTTAGAACGCTTATCTCAGTCGCCATCATTTCCACCGCACTGGCAGGTGGTGTCGCAGCTCCAGCTCACGCCGGCGAGGGTGAAGGCGGCGACTATGCCGAGACCCGTTATCGCGGTGAGCACATTCGCTCAAAGAAGGTCAGAAGCGGTGGTCGCATGGTCACCAAACGCAAAGGCCGCAAGATCAGCATTCGTCATAAGCGCAAGCAGCGTGCCTTCATCCGCATGCGCAATCCAGATGGATCTGTGACTGAAGTGCGCAGCCGTCGTGATGGTAGCCGCCGTATCAGCCGCCGCACACGCAACGGTGTTCGTGTTCGCAACGTCAACCGCAGAACACGTTCGTGGGCGCACAATCACTCCACAGGTGTCACATCTGTTGGTGTCCGTCCGGGATTGCGCGTGGTTATCTCTCCCTTCGGGATTTCGATCTCCAACTGATAGCCCCTGCCATGGACGTGGATGCAGACGGTGGTTAGTCTTTAATCATCGTCTGCATCTCTTTCCGAGGGGCCAATGTCAGGATCAGCTGACACCACAGAAGAAGATCATGAGCTGATCAAGCGAGTGGCGGATGGAGACCGGTTTGCTCTGGAACGACTCTACGCCAAGCATCATGTCAGGGTTTTTCGGTTCATCCGACGATTTGAATCCAACGAAGCAACAGCAGAAGATCTGGCAAATGATGTTTTTCTGGATGTGTGGAATCAGGCGGCGAAATTCGAAGGCCGTTCGCAGGTCACAAGCTGGTTTCTTTCCATCGCGCGCTTCAAAGCGCTGTCAGAACGTCGAAAGAGAAGAAATGTGGTCGATCCGGATGATGCCCTTTCAAAAATGGCAGATCCCGCAGACGACCCGGAAATCGTTGCTCAAAAAAGCAACAAGAGTGAAATGTTGAAAATGTGTATCGGAGCCCTGTCTGAGGACCATCGCGTGATTGTTGATCTCGTTTACTACCATGAGCGGTCAATCAGCGAGATCGCCGAAATCCTCGAGATTCCGCAAAACACAGTCAAAACCCGCATGTTTCATGCTCGAAAGAATCTGTCTGAGATTATGAAGCAAAACGGTGTGGATCGAGGTTGGCCATGAGCAAGATAGATAGCGAAGATCGCGAAGAAATCGCCCTGCTGCTGCCCTGGTATGCGTCGGGCACGTTGGACGAAGAAGAAATGATGCGCATCGACGCAGCGCTGGAAAACGATCCGACCCTTCAACAGGAGCTGGATCTCGTTCTTGCCGATCAATCTGCTGCGCGCCAAGCTGCCGAAGAGATTCAGGTGCCCTCGTCGATGGAAGCCCGATTTGCCGTGGGGCTCAACCAACTCGTTGAGAACGCCTCCGATCGACCGCAGATACAGCATTCATCCAGTTCGGGATGGCTCGCCGCATTGGCAAACTGGCTGGCACCACCGAGAAGATTGGCATTCGCAGCCGGTATGGCAGTGCTCCTATTGGTGGTGCAGTCGGGGGCCATCATTACCCTTCTGCAAGATCGTCCGGCGGCTGAATTTGAAACCGCAACGGGCGGGGAAGATGTCAAAACTCAGGGTGTTAGTGTTCTGGTGCAGTTCGCGCCGGATACAAATCCGACGGCGATCTCTGCTCTGTTGGAAAGTATGGGCGGCCGTATTGTCGATGGACCCTTACCCGGTGGGCTTTACAAACTGGTCTTTTCGTCTGGTGAGGATGAAAAACGTGACGATCTGATCACAGAACTTTCAGAAAAAACCGAAGTGTTTACGCTTGTTCTGCCAGCGCAATAGGCAACTCAGAAGGAGTTACACCAATGAAACGGTTCTTGATATCGGCGGTCGCGACTGGCCTTGCATTGGCATTGTGGATGCCAACCTCGACTGTCCTTCATGCCAGTGACAGTGATCTTGACGAACTGCAGCGCCAGGTTCCCAAAAAGCGAGTCGTCAGAAAGAAAACTCCAAAACAGGCAGTGAAGAAGAAAGCAGCACCGAAAAAGACGACAAGATCGAATACGGCAAGAAGATCCGCAACCCCGCGCCGTGCACCGCCTCGACGAGCAGCAAAACCGCGACGCAAGATCAGGCGCGTTGTCCGTGCCCGTCCGAGGGAGCGCGCGCCGAGCGGGTTCCCGCCTGCTGGAGAAACTAGGTTCCTTTCGGGTGAAGTGATTGTGAGATTTCAGCTCGCTTCAACGCAGGCGGCAAGGGATGCGCTGATCCGAAGATTGAATCTGCGGCACTTGTCAGGACGAACATTTCAACTGGCCGGAATCACAGCCCACCGTTATCAGATTGCGTCGGGTGCAGCTGTGGGAAGTGTCATTCGTGCGCTCGAGGCCAGCCCAACCGTGGTCTATGCGCAACCAAACTACATCTATACGCTGCAACAATCGGATGGGAAAAAATCAGTTCCTCAATACGCATTGGACGTTCTTTCCATCGGCAAAGTGCCGGATGCGGTTACCGGTGAAGGCGTCAAGCTGGCAATCATCGATTCTGGAATAAGCGCGAAACACAGTGAGCTCGCGGATGCGAACATATCACTTCACGATGTTAGTGACGCCCAGGATTCAGAACTGCGAGACGGCCACGGCACGTCAATTGCAGGTATTGTCTCCGCACAGAAGCGTCTTCGAGGCGTTGCACGCAAGGCAGCAATTGTTGGTATCCGGGCGTTTGCCAAAACGGACAGCGGGAAGACTATTGGCAACAGTTGGACTGTTGCGAGAGCGCTGGAGGTCGCTCGTGATCAGGCGGCTAAGGTCATCAATATGAGCTTTGCCGGGCCCAATGATCCGCTGGTCGGACGCAGCGTAAACGGTGCGGCACGCCGAAATATGATATCCGTTGCAGCGGCCGGCAATGCGGGACCAACAGCACCAACCTTATATCCGGCTGGATACAAAGCTGTCATTGCTGTGACAGCAACGGATGCTGCAAATGCGCTCTATTCGAAGGCCAATCAGGGCACGTACATTGCAGTCGCGGCCCCGGGCGTGGATGTTCTCACTCTGACGCCGAATGGTGCATTTGGTGCCTCGAGCGGCACGTCCCTTGCCGCCGCGCATGTTTCCGGATTGGCGGCGCTTGCCCTTCAACTCAATGGCAATCTGAACAGGGAAAAGTTCGCTGCGCTCCTGTCAAGGGCTGCGACGGATCTCGGCGAACCCGGCAATGATCCAAAGTTCGGTGCAGGACTGCCAGACGCCCAGCGTATGGTTCAGTCGGTCAATCCGGGAAGCTAACGGGGGTCAGCCACCGGTTTTTGATTGCTCTCGAACCGCCATCATGGTGGCGGACATGGTCGCGATCAGTCGATCCACGCCATCCTGGTCGCGCCCATAGGCGCGGCCCTCACAGATGGTCAGAGTTTTCCCGGGTTTGATGACCATTCCTTCAATCTTAAACAGGTCCGATTTGGCCGGCGCCAGAAAGTTGGTCTTGAATTCTACCGTCAAGACTTCGGCCCACTCTTCCATCAGAGAAAACGCAGCATAGCCACAGGCCGTATCGAGTACGGATGTGATGATTCCAGCATGAAGAAATCCGTGTTGTTGGGTAAATCGCGCATCGAACGGGACGGTCATTGTGACCCGTCCCGGTTTGATGGATGTGATCGAGACACCCCAACTGCTCATAGCGTTCTGCTTGTTGAAATCAGACTGAACCCGCTTTGCGAAATCCGGATTGTGCGGTTCGAAAGCGGTAATTGAGGCCTTGGATGTCATCAGTTCCATCCTTGTTTTCATTTGGTTTTCTTTGGCCATTCTATCACAGCCGATCTTTTTTTGACTTTTCTTTGAACCTTTTCAGGCGCTGTAGCGACCAACAATCAGGCCTCCAAGGACGGAGGACCGCAACGGTCAAAAATGGGAGACCCTGACAATGAAAACTCTGATCAAAAAACTGACACTTGGTGCAGCAACGGTAGCACTGATGACATCACTGGCACAGGCAGCACCTGCCAACATCATGTTTGTGATGGACGCATCCGGCTCCATGAAGCGGGACGCTGGTAACGGCTTTTCACGCATGGACAACGCGAAGTTTGCAATTGCCAATATGCTTACCGATGTCGACCAGGCCAATCGGTTTGGCCTCACAGTCTATGGCCACCGCAAGGCGCGCACCTGCTCTGATATCCAGGTTGTTGCTTCTGTGGGAGCTGTTGACGCCGGATTCGTGAATGAATTCGTGCAGCAGCTTGAACCAAAGGGTGAAACACCCATTGCTGAATCCGTTCGCCTGGCTGCAGCTTCTTTCGAACAATATCCGGATCAGAACAACCAGCTCGTTGTTGTAACGGATGGAATCGAGGAATGCGGTGGTGATGTTTGCCGTCTGGCAGACGAAATTGCCGGATACAATATCGGCCTGAAGGTCAATGTGGTTGGCTTCACACTCAATGATCAGCAGAAAAACCTGATCCGATGCCTCTCCGACAAAACGGGTGGCAAATTCTACGACGCCAACAATGGCGAAGCGCTGAAAACGGCCTTTGCTCAGGTTAAACAGGACATCGCCAAGGCTCCTGCTGCGCCCAAGAAAGTGGCGTTGAAAACAGGGCCAAAGATCTGGTTTGAAGACAATTTCGATGGTGATCGCCTGGGCGAAATCTGGCGTGTCGACAACGAGAATGCCGACAACTACGTCGTTGAAGACGGTAAACTGCTGGTCGTTTTCCCGGAAACCGGCAAGGCCACACACGGTGGTGCGACGGCTGAGAACATCTTCAAGCTTAATCGTGCCATGCCCAAAGGTGACTGGACCATGACGGCCCGGTTTAAGTTCACCGCACAAACGCATGCCGAATGGCTCCGCTTCGGTCTGACCGATGGCATCGATAAGTCGCTGTTGGGATCCTATGAAATGTTCACCTACAACTATGCCTGGACCCAGGTGAAGCTGCGCGTGGACAAGCTTGCAAAGGGTAAGGTCGCCAGCTTCTTCAATCAGGTTCAGGGTTTCAACGATATGCGTGATTATGCAGAGCGTACCCGGGTGTTTGGTGAGACCATCGAAGGTCTCCAGCTTCGCCTTGAAAAACGCGGTCGCAACTACATCGTGTCCGGCAAGATCGAGGGCAAAACGAGCAAAGGTTGGATTGAAATTCAGAAGATGTCTTCAATCCGTGCCCCTGGTAAAGAACTCACCATGATGTTCGGAAACGCCGCCAATGGTTATGGCCCGCGTGGTGGTGAAGGATTTGTCGAGGTCGATTGGGTTCGCGTCACAACGCCATAATCCAACCTCTCCTTCAAAGCGATGAAGACACCCTCCCCGACGGGAGGGTGTTTTTTGTCGTGCAGAACGTATTTGCGCCCGGCGCCTGGAATTGCGGCAATGGGCTATTCCAACGGATAATTCTGCCTGAGGGCGAGCAGCCTTAATATCCGGATTTCCGGTCGACCAGGTGATTCAGCGAACCACCTGCCTCGAATGTGCGGATCTGACTTGCGACCAGTTTTGCCAATGCAGCCGGCTCTGAGGCCGCTGCAGCGTGGGGTGTAATTTGCACATCGTCGCGCGCCCAAAGAGGGCTTGCTGCAGGAAGAGGCTCAGTCTCAAACACGTCGAGCGAGGCTGATCCGATTATGCCTTCATCAAGTGCTCTGACAATGTCTGCTTCTACCTGCAATCCACCGCGTCCGGCATTGATCAGAACCGGCTTGCCGAGTGGACCATCGGACTTGAGCTTTGAAAGAAGTGTGTGGTTCAAAACACCTTGCGTTTCCGGTGTGAGCGGAAGCAACACCACAAGGATATCCGCTGCGGCAAGAAACTCTGATTGCTGATCAGCGCCGCAGTAGATTTGAACGTTCGTGTCCTGCTTCGGTGAACGGCTCCAGCCGATCACGTTGAATCCGAGTCGCTTCAGAATGTCACCAGCATCGCTTCCCAGCGTGCCGTAACCCATGATTCCAACGGTCACTTCACTGGCCACAGGTTGCGGCAACTCCTTCCAGAGCCCCGCTGATTGTTGGGCGCGATATTGGCGACCCTTTCGATGCTGGTCGAGGACTTGCCAAACGATATACTCACTCATGCGCATGGTCATATTGTCATCGACTATGCGCGCGAGAGGTAAATCCGGCAGTTCTGGATCAGCGAGAATATGATCAACACCAGCACCTAACGAGAATAGTGCTTTCAGTTCGGGAAGACCGCTAAGAAGGCCGTACTTATGCCGCCACAGAACAGCGTATCCAATCTCTGATCGATTGTCGTCGGTGACCCTATCGTGAACACTGCGTTCGTGCATCAAAGTGCTGAACTCTCGTTTCCACCCTTGCGGATCCCAGCCGGTTACGGAAATTAGAATGTCATTTGGCATCACTGGCTCACGACGCCCGCAGGCGCAGTTTCAAGATCAAAGGCGGCGGCCATGAGAGCCTTGGTGTAGTCTTCGCGAGGGGCGTCAAATATCTGTTCGGCCGGTCCCCGCTCCACCACATTTCCCTGTCGCATCACAATGACTTCATTTGCGAGGGCACGCACGACCTTCAGATCATGACTGATAAACAGATAGGCGAGGTCGTACCGTTCCTGCAGGTCGCGAAGCAGATCGACCACCTGCGCCTGAACGCTCATATCAAGGGCTGATGTGGGCTCATCCAGCATGACGAATTTGGGTTGCAGGATCATTGCACGGGCAATGGCAATGCGCTGTCGCTGGCCACCGGAAAACTCGTGCGGATAGCGATGGCGCGCTGCCGGATCAAGCCCGACTTCTTCCAGCGACTTCGCAACCCGATCATCGACTTCATCCCTGTCGACACCGGGATGATGAATAACCAGCCCTTCTGCGATAATCTCACTGATCGACATGCGAGGCGATAGTGATCCGAACGGATCCTGAAAAACCACCTGCATGCGATTTCGCAACGGTCGCATTTCCTTGAAAGTGTAGCGGTCTATCCCGTTGCCGATGAAGCCTATTTTTCCTTCCGACTTAATGAGCCGGGTCAGGGCCAGCCCTAGTGTTGTCTTGCCTGAACCTGATTCACCAACCACACCGAGTGTTTGTCCGGCCCGAAGGGATATGTCGATGCCGTTGACGGCTTTCACATGATCGACGGTGCGGCGCAGAAACCCGGCTTTGACGGGAAACCACACTTTGATGGCATCGCCTTGCAGCACAAGTTCGGCATCGTCGTTTTGGGCAGGCGGATTGCCCTTGGGTTCTGAAGCCAGCAAATGTTTGGTGTATTCGTGCTGCGGGTTCTCGAAAATATCTTCCGTTGGGCCGTGCTCCACGATCTTGCCATTGGTCATCACGCAGACACGATCAGCGAACTTTCGAACAATGCCCAGATCGTGCGTGATGAACAGCATCGACATGCCGCGGTCGCGCTGGAGTTTCGCCAAAAGCTCCAATATCTGCGCTTGAACGGTCACATCGAGAGCGGTGGTTGGTTCGTCGGCGATCAGAAGTTCCGGCTCATTGGCAAGCGACATCGCGATCATAACGCGTTGGCGCTGACCGCCGGAGAGTTGGTGCGGATAGGAATCGAGCCGTTTTTCCGCATCACGAATACCCACCTGATTGAGCAGCTCCAGCGTGCGGCTGCGCGTATCTGCATCACTCATCTGACGATGCAGTTTCAGAATTTCTCCGATCTGTCGTTCAATCGTGTGGAGCGGATTGAGCGATGTCATCGGCTCCTGAAAAATCATCGAGATTTCATTGCCGCGCACGCTGCGCAGGTGTCTGTCGTCGGCTGACAGAAGGTCAGTTCCCTTGAAGTGCACTTCACCCGACGGATGGCTGGCCGCAGGATAGGGCAGAAGTTTCAGGACAGAAAGCGCAGAGACGGATTTGCCTGAGCCAGATTCACCGACAAGTGCAAGGGTTTCGCCTTTCTTCAGGTCAAACGACACATGATCCACGGCGGTGGTCGACTTGCCTTCGTTTGAAAACGCAACCGAAAGATTCTTCACTGAGAGAAGCGGTTCATTCATCGCCGAGCCTCACGAAAAAGTCTTTCGCGGATCGAACGCATCCCGCACCGCTTCGCCGACAAATATGAGCAGCGACAACATGATGGAAATAACCGCAAAGCCTGCCATGCCCAGCCAGGGAGCCTGCAGATTGTTTTTTCCTTGTTGCAACAGTTCACCAAGCGATGCTGAACCGGGCGGCAATCCAAACCCGAGGAAGTCCAGCGACGTCAGGGTGGTGATTGATCCCGATAGAATGAATGGCAGGAAGGTGAGTGTCGCCACCATGGCGTTGGGCAACAAATGACGGAACATGATTGTTCCGTTGGAAACACCAAGTGCGCGGGCCGCGTTCACATATTCGAAATTGCGCGCCCGAAGGAACTCGGCGCGGACAACACCAACGAATGCGACCCATGAGAACAGCAACATGATTCCAAGCAGGATCCAGAAGCCCTGCGGCAAAACCGAAGCAATGATCATCAAGAGATAAAGCACGGGAATGGACGTCCAGATTTCGATGAAACGCTGAAACAGCAGATCAACCCAACCACCATAATAACCCTGAACGGCTCCGGCAGAGACGCCAATCACGGCGGAAACAATGGTCAGGATCAGCCCAAAAAGAACAGAAATCCGAAAACCGTAAATGAGCCTTGCGGTCACGTCGCGGGCCTGATCGTCGGTGCCGAGCCAATTCATGTTGCCGAAATTGCACTGAGGATCATCCACTCCCTTTTCGTATTTTTTGCAGCGCGTTTCCTTGTCATACATCCATGACGGTTTGGCGGGAGCGGGTTCCGGGATATCCACGTTGGCGGTGCGGTAGGAGTAGCGAATGGGTGGCCACAGCATCCAACCATTGGCCTGAATTTCGTCATAGATAACCGGGTCGCGGTAATCGGTGACGGCGAAGAACCCTCCGAACTTCTCCTCGGGATAGTCGACCAGAACCGGAGCCAGAAGTTCACCCTTGTATGAAACAAGAAGCGGGCGATCATTGGCAATGAACTCAGCAAAGAGCGTGAGCACAAAGATCACCATAAAGATCCAGAAGGAGCGGTAGCCGCGCTTGTTGGCTTTGAAGTTCGCCCAGCGTCTTTGATTGAGCGGTGACAGTTGGAACCGCCGGCGACGTACGGAGCTTGCCGGAGATTGGGAGAGCTTGACCGACTGATCCATCGCCTAGACGTCCTGCCGCTCGAAATCGATTCGAGGATCGATAATCGTGTACATCAGATCGGAGATCAGGCCGACAATCAGGCCCATTAGTGAGAAGATGTAGAGAGTTGCGAACACCACGGCATAATCGCGTTGAATGACTGCGGTGTAGCCGAGCAACCCAAGCCCATCGAGCGAGAAGATTGCTTCAATCAGCAGGGACCCTGTGAAAAACGCCGATATAAAAGCGCCTGGAAAACCGGCCACGATGATCAGCATCGCATTGCGGAAAATATGGCCGTACAGCACCTGCCCGTCGTTCAGCCCCTTTGCGCGGGCTGTCACCACGTATTGCTTTTTGATCTCATCCAGAAAGGAGTTTTTGGTGAGCAGGGTGGTTGTGGCGAAGGCAGCCAATGACATTGAAATCAATGGCAGGGTCATATGCCAGAAATAGTCGATGATCTTTTCCCACCATGGGAGCTGATCAAAATCATCAGAAACGAGCCCGCGAAGCGGGAAAATGTCCCAGAATGATCCCCCGGCAAACAGAACGATCAACAAAATGGCGAACAAGAACCCCGGTATCGCGTAGCCGATAATGATGATCCCACTTGTCCACACATCGAACGCAGTGCCGTCGCTGATCGCTTTTCGAATGCCAAGCGGAATGGAAATGCCATAGGAAATCAGCGTGATCCAGAGCCCGAGCGAGATTGAAACCGGCATTTTCTCGATGATCAGATCAATCACGGAGATCGAGCGAAAATAGCTCTCTCCGAAATCGAAACGAGCATAGTTCCAGATCATCATGAAAAAGCGTTCGTGCGCCGGTTTGTCAAAGCCAAACTGCTTTTCCAATTGGGCGATGAATTCCGGATCGAGCCCTTGCGCACCACGATATTTTGAAGAATTTCCTGCGCTTGGGTCAGTGGCTTTGGACTGATTGTCCTGGCCGAAGTCGCCACCGCCGCCGGTGATGCGGTCCGTTGCGTTGCCACCCTGCCCGGTGATCTGGGCAATCACCTGTTCAACCGGTCCGCCGGGCGCGAACTGGATCACGACGAATGAGATGAGCATGATGCCCAGAAGAGTGGGAATCATCAGCAACAGGCGTCTGGCGATATACGCTGCCATCAGCGCGCTCTACCAGAATTCAAACTTGGCAGCAGAACGTCAGTCATGCTTTGCCGATTGCTTTGGCCTTCGTTTCGTCGAACCACCACAGTTGTTCGACAGGAAAATGATAGTCCGGTTTGGGCTCTTTGAAGCCGAACATGTCCCAAAATGCCACCCTGTGATTCGCCGAGTACCAGTTTGGTATCCAGTAATGCATGGAACGCAAGACCCGGTCGAGAGCTCGGATCGCAGTTTCCAGATCCGTGCGGATGTCGGCAGCAGCGACAGCCTCAATCAGCTTGTCAATTTCAGGAGATTGAATGCCCGGTAGATTGCGGCTGCCACGAACGGACGCATATTTGGAAGCGAAAAACTGCTCCAGACTTTCCGCTGTCGGTGTGGCCAATAAGGAGAACGCAATCCCCACCAGATCAAAATCAAATTCGTCCAAGCGGCGTTGAAACTGGGATGGGTCGACAAGCCGAATGCTGGCTTCTGCGCCAATGGCTTTCAGCGATTCAACATATTTGCTCAAAATGCGCTCGAATGTCGGCGATCGGATGAGGAATTCGATGGACAGCACTTCACCATCCTGGCTGACCAGCTTTCCGTCCTGGCGTTTCCAGCCAGCATCGCTGAGCAGTTTGACAGCCTTGCGGAGAAGTTTGCGATCCCGCCCTGATCCATTTGAGCGCGGCTGCACGATGGCTTGCCCGAACACGTTCTCCGGCACCTTGCCGCGCAAAGACTCCAGCAATGCCATCTCTTCCGGAGCTGGTGTTCCCGTTGCGCGGAAATTGGACCGCTCGAACAGGGAATCAGATCGGGTGTATGCGCCAAAGAACAGGCTTTCATTGGTCCATTCAAAATCGAAACACAGTCCGATGGCTTCTCGGGTGCGAGGGTCTGCAAACTTCTTTCGCCGGGTGTTCACAGCCCAGCCCTGCATCGAAGGGCGCAGCTCTGCTGGAAAAAGCTGCTTCTTTACGTGTCCGTCCTGAAGTGCCGGAAAGTTATATTCTGTGGCCCAAACCTTCGACGTGAATTCCTCGCGCCAGAAGATGTCCCCCTTCTTGAAGGCTTCGAATGCGGCCTGCCGCTCCCGGAAAAACTCGATGCGCAAGGTATCAAAATTGTTCAGGCCTTTGCCAAATAACAGGTCTTTGGCCCACCAGTCTTTCACTCTTACATATTCAATGAAGCGTCCGGCGCTGAATTTTCCAGGCTTCCATGGCCCTGATGACAGGGGCACGTCCATCGAGGAATCCTTGAATTCTCGCCCTTCATACCAAGTCTTTGACAGAATTGGAAAAATGACGGCATTGAGGATCGTACGATCTGATTGCTTGCCAGAAAACCGAAGCTCGACGGTGTGTTTGTCGACTGCAACGGCTTCCACCAATTCCTTCAAGATCAGTGCGATGTCAGGATGGCCACTTTCCTTCAGGACCGAGTAAGAAAACGCCACATCCGCAGCGGTCACTGCGGAGCCATCATGAAACCGTGCTTCTGGCCGCAGGGCGAAGCGATAGGTGTTTCGATCTGCTGAAATGACAACGCTCTTTGCAACCAGACCATAGTGAGCGTCGGGTTCGTCAATGGCCGGTGCCATCAACATGTCAAAGCAGAGCTCCATGCGGGGCGGGGCAGACCCCTTGAGCACGAACGAGTTCAGGGTGTCGAATGTCTGCACATTCTGGTTGAAGTACCAATAGGATGGTGAGAACGCGAAAGTGCCGCCCTTGGGTGCGTCTGGATTGACGTAGTCGAGTGCAGTCGAGTCTTCAGTGTATTTCAGATTGCCAAAGGCTGAGAGCCCGAACAGTTCGGTCTCCGTGGGATTTGCCGCCAGCGAGACTGCCGGTAGCGAGTTCGCGAGTGCTGCCAGGGAAACTGCCCCAACGGCCTTCCCGAACTGACGACGATTGAGTTGGGCAATTCCATCAAGAGCCATGCTGATCCTCCTTCGCCACAACTCAATCAGTGGACTCAATCCGCGCCGCTTTTTCCGGGTCTATCCACCAGGAATCTATATCCACACCGATATAGGCGGGTTGGGTGTCGGGAATGCCGAACTTGTCCCAATAGGCCGTCCAAATCACAGGGAGATGCCAGCCCGGCACGGCATAGTAGTTCCACAACAAGACCCGGTCCAACGCGTGTGTCAGCGCTACAAGCTCTTCGCGGTTTTTCGCAAAAATGATCCGCTCGACCAGATCGTCAACCACGGGGTTTTTGATGCCGGCGTAGTTGCGTGATCCGGTCAGATCGGCTGCGGCCGATGACCAATATTCACGTTGTTCGTTTCCAGGAGATTGAGACTGGGCAGCACCTGCGAACAACAGATCGAAATCCCAGTTTCTGGTCCGGTTAATGTATTGCGATGTGTCGATGATGCGCAATGTGGCGTCAATACCGAGGCGCCGAAGGTTCGCAAGATATGGGCTGGTGATGCGTTCGTCTGTTGGTGAGTTTCCAAGAAACTCAATTTTGAACTGTTCGCCCTTCGCGTTGACCAGCTTCTGGTCTTTGAAAGTCCAACCAGCGTCCTTGAACAACGCAATGGCTCGACGCAAGTTCTTGCGTGTGTCACCGCGGGATTTGAAAACCGGGAGCTCGAACTTCTCTGTAAAGACTCCGTCAGGAACCTGACCGCGATATTTTTCAAGGATTTCAAGCTCAAGTCCGGTGGGCGCCGCCTTGGGAGACGATAGCTCACTGGCTTCGAAATAGCTGTCGGTCCGTGTGTAGAAACCGTAGAACAGATTGGTGTTCATGGTCTCAAAGTCATAGGCCAGTGTCAGAGCTTCACGAACGCGCCGATCGTTGAAACGCTCCTTGCGCGTGTTGATGAAATAACCTGAAAATGCCTCGCCCGAACCTGATGTGAAGGTTCGCTTTATGACCTTCTTTTCCTTGAATGCAGGAAACGTGTAGCCCGTCGCCCAGTTCTTTGATCTGTTCTCGATGCGTAGATCTTGAAGTCCGCCTTTCTTGAAGGCTTCCCAGCTCGCGTTTGGATCCTTGAAGTAAACGTAACGCCGCTCATTGAAATTGTATCGACCCACGCGAACGGGCAGATCCTTCGCCCAGTAATCTTCCACGCGTTCCCAGATGATTTCCGAACCAGGTTTGAAACTCTTGATGCGATAGGGCCCGTTGCCGACCGGCTCTTCAAGCGTGGTTTTTGTGATGTCCCGCTGATTGCCGTCTTTGTCCTTGCCGGTCCACCAGTGTTTCGGCAGCACAGGCAGGTCACCCATTATGTGCGGCAGCTCGCGATTGTTTTTCTGATCGAAGACAAAGGTGATCATGTTGGGCGCATCAACCCGCGCCTCGGTCACATTGCCATAGTATTTATTGTAGAGCGGATAGTTGGCTTTCAACACGTCGAACGACCAGGCCACATCTTCAGCGGTAATTGGCTTTCCGTCATGGAATTTCGCGTTTGCGTTCAAGCGATAAGTGGCTGACGAGTAATCTGCGGGATGTTTAAAGGCCTCGGCAATCAAAGGATAGGATGTACCTGGCTCTTCAACTGACTGCTCCATCAGAGAATCGTAGAGGAGCCCGCCAGTATAGTTTAGGCCCGCAGCAGATGTTCCCTTCACGATGAAGGGGTTGAAGCTGTCAAAAGTGCCGATTGAAATGGAATTCAGCGTCCCGCCCTTGGGCGCATTGGGATTCACATGATCGTAGCGCTCGAAATTTTCGGCATATTTGGAGGGTTTGATCAGGGAGTCCGTTGTCAACCACTCACCATCCTTGGCGAAGGCTGACTGCGAAAGTGCCACAACAAGCGACAGGCTGAGGACTGACCGACTAAAATTCATCAATTACCATGCCTCATGATTTTATGTTCTGAATTGCGGGTTTTGCTTGATAATAAGGCGGAATACCGGTCTGACCAGATTAAAGTTTGGCAAGAAAGGTCTTGTTACCGCGCGTGATTGGAGATTTTCACTTCCGTTCTCAGCTTTCCGAACTCTCGCCAACAAAAAAGCCGGACAACATGCCCGGCTTGAACGTTTCCATTTGAAGGTCAGATCACTCGCTCGGCAATGGTGCCGGAGCATCAGACAGAGTGCGAAGATAAGCGATGATCGCTGCGCGATCTTTGGTTTTCTTCAACCCCGCGAAGCCCATTGATGTGCCTTTGATGTGGGTTTTCGGTTTGAACAGGAATCCGTTCAGCTCTGCATAGGACCATACCTTGTCGGCACCATAGGCTTTCAGAGCAGTGGAGTAGTTGAACTCCCCGTCTGCACCAATTGTGCGGTCAACGATGCCGTAAAGTGCTGGACCAACCTTGTTCTTGCCACCCTTTTCGAACGTATGACAAGCGGCGCACTTCTTGGCGACCTTCTGCCCGTCAGAAATATCCATTGAGGCCAGCAAGGGAGAAACGTCTTCAACTACTGGTCCGGATTTCTCACCGCCACCGGCCGCGCCTGTGGCGGCTTCGGCAACCTCAATGATGTAGCCGGGTTTTTCAGGAGAATGACTGTCAAAGATCATCTCTGACAAAAAGCTCACAGACAGCACCAGGAATATAACGCCCAGCACGGCGCCAAACACCTTGTTCCACTCAAATGAGTCCATGGGCTTTCAAGCTCCGTCACATTCATCAGTATCGACAGTGTGCAGACCCAAAAAGCCTGCCCGAATTTGCGCGGAAACTATGTCTTTTGCGAAATCGTTGCAACACTTATAAGGGCGTTCGCCGCTGAGACGTTTTGACACCCGCGCGCCCGTCCGAACCTGCAACACAGAGACCTAGATGAGCATCACTGAAACCACGATTGCGCTGATCCCTGCGCGCATGGCCTCCACACGATTGCCCGGCAAGCCGCTGGCAAACATTGGTGGGAAGCCGATGATTGTCCATGTGGTGGATCGTGCGCGGGATGCCGGATTTTCGAACATTGCCGTTGCAACCGACAGCACCGAAATTGCCACAGCTGTAGACCGGTATGGCGCAACAGCTGTGATGACAGGAGATCACCATACCTCTGGTTCGGATCGTATTTTCGAGGCGTTGGAAAAGTGCGATCCAAAAAGGCGCGTCGACACAATCGTTAATGTTCAGGGGGATCTTCCAACAATTGACCCAGCCGCCCTGATTGCGAGCATCGAACGGTTGAAAGACCCCGTTGTCGACATTTCAACGCTTGCAGCCGAAATCACCAACGTGGAAGAACGAACCAATCCCAATGTGGTTAAGGCCATACTTAGCGGTTCGGAACCTGCTCAGATGCGTGCCCTGTACTTTACGCGGGCCACGGCCCCATTCGGCGAAGGGCCGCTCTATCATCATATCGGACTTTACGCCTATCGCCGCTCGGCACTGGAACGCTTTATCAATTTGCCGCCGTCCCCGTTGGAGCAAAGGGAAAAGCTGGAGCAGCTCCGCGCGCTGGAAGCCGGTATGCAGATCGGGGTCGCGATCGTTGACACCATTCCGCTTGGTGTTGATACTCCAGCCGATCTTGAGCAGGCGCGCGCGCAATTATCTTCCTCGTGACGCAGTTTTTCGGAAAATCCATGAATACAAGAACCGGCCGAATTGCCTTCCAGGGCGAACAAGGGGCCAATTCTGACACGGCCTGTCGCAACGTCTATCCAGATATGGAACCCGTCCCATGTCCGACCTTTGAAGATGCATTTGCTGCCGTTCGAAATAGCGATGTCGATCTCGCCATGATCCCGATTGAAAACTCGGTCGCAGGGCGTGTCGCCGACATCCATCATCTGCTGCCGGAATCAGGCCTCCACATCATTGGGGAGTATTTTCTTCCCATTCATTTCCAACTTATGGTGCTGCCAGGGGTGAAGCGCGACGATATTCGAACGGTCTACAGCCACGTTCATGCGCTTGGCCAGTGTCGCAACATCATTCGCGACAATGGATGGAAAGGCGTGGTCAGCGGAGATACGGCAGGTTCAGCAAGACTGGTTTCGCAATCCGATGATCGAACTGCCGCGTCGCTGGCTCCGGAACTTGCTGCGAAACTCTATGGTCTCGAAATTCTGGAGCGAGATGTGGAGGATGAGGCTCACAACACAACGCGGTTTGTGATCCTGTCTCCAACGCCGGAGATGCCTGCGCTGACGGACGAGCTGATGATCACGACGTTTATCTTTCAGGTGCGAAATGTGCCTGCCGCCCTTTACAAAGTGATGGGCGGGTTTGCCACGAACGGCGTCAACATGACAAAGCTTGAATCCTATCAGATCAATGGCACGTTCACGGCCACTCAGTTCTATGCCGACATTGAGGGACATCCTGATATGCAGTCGGTGACCTATGCATTGGACGAGATGAAGTTTTTCACCGAAAAACACCGCATTCTTGGGGTCTACCCGGCACGACGCCCAAGATCCAACTAGCATCGCCAGCCCTGCACTCCGTTCATGCCTGTTGTGCTAAGGTGTTATTGATCGGAGCTTTGGTAAATGCAAAACACCCGGAAGAATTTTGTCCCCACACCAAATTTCGTCTCTTGAGGAGATCAGACATGTCCGAGATTGTTATTGCTAGTGCCGCCAGAACCCCCGTTGGCGCATTCAATGGAGCACTATCAACGCTGCCAGCTCACGAACTGGGAAAAGTTGCCATTGAGGCCGCTATCGATCGGGCTGGAATTGAAGCCTCAGATGTGGATGAAGTGATCCTGGGTCAGGTTCTGACTGCCGGGCAGGGCCAAAATCCAGCACGCCAGGCGTCCATGAATGCTGGTGTTCCCAAAGAGGCATCCGCCTGGGGCATCAATCAGGTTTGTGGATCAGGATTGCGCGCTGTCGCCATCGGAATGCAGCAGATTGAAGGCGGAGATGCTTCCATCGTCGTTGCCGGAGGTCAGGAGTCCATGTCGCTTTCTGCCCACTGCCAGCACCTGCGTGGTGGTGTGAAGATGGGCGACTACAAAATGATCGACACCATGATCAAAGATGGCTTGTGGGATGCTTTTAACGGCTATCACATGGGAAACACTGCAGAAAATGTTGCGCGGGAGTTCCAGATCACACGTGAGCAACAGGATGAGTTTGCAGTAGCCTCCCAAAACAAGGCTGAAGCCGCACAAAAGGCAGGCAAGTTCAAGGATGAGATTGCACCGGTTACCATCAACACCCGCAAGGGTGATGTGGTTGTGGAAGATGATGAGTATATTCGCCACGGCGCCACGATGGACTCCGTTGCCAAGCTTCGCCCGGCCTTCGACAAAGAAGGCTCGGTCACGGCGGCCAATGCCTCAGGTATCAATGACGGTGCTGCCGCACTTGTGTTGATGACAGCAGAAGAGGCCGAAAAGCGTGGCGTGAAGCCGCTTGCCAAAATTGTGTCGCGCGCAACTGCAGGCGTTGATCCTGCTGTCATGGGAACGGGCCCAATTCCGGCATCCAAAAAGGCACTCGAGAAGGCTGGTTGGTCTGTGGACGATCTCGATCTGGTGGAAGCCAACGAGGCTTTTGCCGCTCAGGCCTGTGCGGTTAACAAAGATATGGGCTGGGATTCCGGTAAGGTGAATGTGAATGGCGGCGCCATTGCCATCGGTCACCCAATCGGTGCTTCCGGTGCCCGCGTTCTGGTCACGCTTCTCCACGAAATGCAGCGCCGGGACGCAAAGAAAGGACTTGCCACTTTGTGCATCGGCGGCGGCATGGGTGTTGCCATATGTGTTGAGCGGGACTGATTGCTGAAATTACATCCCCCTTCACAAAATCATCCCATTCCCCTATATGGGCGCCAACGCGGGTCTGATAAGGCCCGCGTTTTGATATCCGGCCCTTGCTGAACGACATCTCGGCTGCGGGCGTCACTCTAAACAAAGCGTAGAAATATCATGCGGTTAGCTGCTGCGTAAACGCTTGCAATGAAAGGAAATTCGATGTCGATCACACCTGAGCGCAAAGCTGAGCTCATTAATGAGTATGCCACCAAAGATGGTGATACCGGCTCCCCTGAAGTGCAGATCGCTGTTCTGACGGAACGCATTTCAAACCTCACAGAGCACTTCAAATCCCACAAGAAAGACAATCACTCGCGTCGTGGTCTTTTGAAAATGGTATCCCAGCGTCGCCGTTTGCTTGATTACACACGTGGCAAGGATGAAGCCCGCTATCAGGACATCATCAAGCGGCTGGGATTGCGCCGCTAATCAGGAACTTGAGACAATTCGGGCGGACCACTCCGCCCGTTTTTGCGTGCCGCTGAGAGAGATTTGGCGGCGCGATAGAGGGAAACGCAGAGCAAGTTGCTCGCGCATGTTCCCAAAATGCCGATGGTCTGAACAATGCTGAACCATCGGTGGACCGTTTCTCCAGACAGTAGAACGAGAACACGGTCTTCATGGTCATGGGGCAGGATTGCCAGTTGTTTCATAAAACGATGCAAACATCATGAAACACCTTGTCGTCTTGCCCATGGCTGATCAGCGTTGATGACACGAACAGCGTGCGGAAGGTCCGTGCGCGAGGAAGCAAGATAAAAATGTTCGATAAACATGTAGAAGAAATTGAATGGGGCGGTCGCACGCTCACTTTGGAAACCGGCGGCATGGCTCGTCAGGCAGACGGATCCGTTATCGCCACTTATGGCGAGACGACCGTCCATTGTGCGATTGTTTCGGCGAAGGAACCGAAACCCGGGTTCGATTTCTTCCCTCTCACGGTGAATTATCAGGAAAAGACTTACGCAGCCGGCAAGATCCCTGGTGGATTTTTCAAGCGTGAGGGTCGTCCGAGCGAAAAGGAAACCCTGACGTCACGCCTGATTGACCGCCCGATCCGCCCACTTTTCGTGGAAGGCTACAAGAACGACACGCAGATCACCTGTACGGTTCTTTCCCACGATCTGGAAAACGATCCAGACATTGTTGCCATGGTTGCAACATCTGCGGCGCTCACCCTTTCAGGCGTTCCGTTCATGGGACCAATTGGTGGTGCCCGCGTTGGCTATATTGACGATGAGTATGTGTTGAACCCCAACATCGATGAGATGCCTGAATCCCAGCTTGATCTGGTAGTCGCCGGCACGGGCGATGCTGTTCTCATGGTGGAATCGGAAGCCAATGTGCTCTCGGAAGAAATCATGCTTGGTGCCGTCATGTTTGGCCACAAGGAGTTCCAGCCGGTTATCGAAGCAATAGTTCGTCTGGCCGAAAAGGCAGCCAAAGAACCGCGCGAGTTTACACCGCGGGATGACAGCGAACTGATTGCAAAGGTCACAGAGATTGCGGGTAGTGATCTTACTGCTGCATACACAATATCTGACAAGCAGGATCGCTACCACGCGATTGACGCCGCCAAGGCAAAGGTTGTCGAGGCGCTTTGTTCTGATGAAGAAAGTGGCGAAGACAAGCAGATTGTAAGCGAAGTCTTCAAATCCGTTCAGGCCAACATTGTTCGTGGCAGTATTCTGGATACGTCCAAACGCATTGACGGTCGTGACTTGGATACGGTTCGCCCGATTGTTTCAGAGGTTGGGGTTCTGCCACGCGCGCATGGTTCAGCGCTCTTTACCCGCGGTGAAACGCAGGCTCTGGTCGTGGCCACACTCGGTACCGGTGATGATGAGCAGATTATTGATGCGCTCACTGGCTCATACCGTGAGAACTTCCTTCTGCACTACAACTTCCCGCCTTACTCCGTGGGTGAGACTGGCCGCATGGGCACGCCCGGTCGACGCGAAATCGGACATGGCAAGCTCGCCTGGCGCGCTGTTCGGGCCGTGCTTCCTTCGCAGGAAGATTTTCCCTACACGCTGCGTGCGGTTTCGGAAATCATGGAATCCAATGGTTCGTCTTCCATGGCGAGCGTTTGCGGCACCTCGCTTGCCTTCATGGATGCCGGCGTCCCAATGAAGGCACCCGTTGCCGGGATCGCCATGGGCCTGATCAAGGAAGGTGACCGGTTTGCGGTTCTTTCCGACATCCTTGGCGACGAAGACCATCTTGGGGACATGGACTTCAAGGTTGCGGGCACGACCGAAGGCATCACTGCACTTCAGATGGACATCAAGATCACCGGCATCACCGAAGAGATCATGAAAGTCGCTCTGGAACAGGCGAAAGGTGGACGCCAGCACATTCTGGGTGAAATGGGCAATGCGCTCAATGAAGCCCGGGCTGAGGTCGGCGAATTCGCGCCACGTATCGAGAGCTTCTCCATTCCGACCGACAAGATCCGCGAAGTGATCGGATCGGGCGGAAAGGTGATCCGCGAGATCGTTGAGAAGACTGGCGCCAAGGTCAACATTGATGACGATGGCACCGTGAAGGTTGCATCTTCATCCGCCAAGGAAATTGATGCGGCGGTCAAATGGATCCGGTCGATCACCGATGATCCGGAAGTTGGCGTCATTTACGAAGGAACGGTTGTGAAAACCGTGGACTTTGGGGCTTTCGTCAATTTCTTTGGTTCGAAAGATGGCCTTGTTCATATTTCGCAACTTGCTCAGGAACGAGTCGGCAAAACCACAGACATTGTCAAAGAAGGTGACAAGGTGTGGGTGAAGCTGGTCGGCTTTGATGAGCGCGGTAAGGTTCGCCTCTCCATGAAGATGGTGGATCAGGAAACCGGTAAGGAATTTGAAAAAGAAGACGCATAAGCGCTAACGCAAAAACGTGCATCTGAATTGGAAGCGCCGGTGGCGACACCGGCGCTTTTTTATTGGTTGATTGAATTTTGTGGCCAATCCCATGGGTTGCAGGCGCCTGATCGAGCACACTTGGTGTGAAAAAAAGCATTGGTTTTCAGAGGTTTTTCTTGTCTATTCTGGGCTCTGTAGGGGCGATTGAAATGGAGAGAATCTATGAGAGCAATTGCCTCTGCCAGCGTTTTGCTTACCGCGCTGGCTCTGCCTCAGGTTGCGTTTGCCGATGATAGCGGTGAACTCGCAACTGACTTTTGTCATGCCGTTCAGGCTGCCGTGTCCTGCCGAACAACGCTTTCAATGAAGAAGTCTCTTGAAGAAAAATTGTCAAAGGAGGCTGGAGCGCCATTGCGGGGTGATGCCTCTCCGTACGGGAAGCAATGCAATGCCGGCTATTCAAAATTCTATGACGCGGAAGAAAAGATCGGCAAAGCTGCGGCTTGTAAGGAGGTTCTTGCTCTTTACGGACCTGAGGGTGCCAAACGAGCCGGCCTTGTCTCACCGGTTACATTGCCAGCGAGTATGAAAGTGACTGCCGAAGAAGCGGAAGTGCTTGCGGGTCACCTTTGCTATGCCCAAGCAGCAGCGAAGCACTGTGGCTCTGATGCACGAATTTCCGCTGATGCTGAAACAACCGTCTCGGGTATTGCGGGCATCAATATGAAGAATGGTGGCAAGTTCTTTAACAGTGCGTGTGCCGGCGGCGCGTTCCGTTTTGGGCTTTCCAAAGGGAAGAACCCACCGGAATGCGAAAAAGCACTGGCGCTCTACGGCACCGGGGGAAGCGCCTTTCCTGGTCTGTTGGTTGGAGAACCGACCGGCAAATCGGCTGCAGAGAGTATGTCTGAATCAGTAAAAACTGAGGCGAAATCCGAAGCAGCCGAAACCACGACAAAGGCAGAGGCCAAAACTGAGCTGCCAGAAGGTGCTTTGAAGATCGTCACCGAGTTCCCCGGATTGCCAGAAGGCCAGACCATTGAAGGCATGATCGGTGGCGCGCCGGGAATGGCTGACGAGGCGACCTGTCAGACGCTCGAAGCGGAGGTTGGAAAGGCATCCGCTGCCCTGAAATCCGGCAACCTTGGTGAGCGGGCCACGGCATCAATTCAGTATGCAGCCCTGGTGATGGAGCATCAGGCCACATGTCCTGCTGTTGACGGTATGAAACTTCCGATATCAACCATCGCAGAAGTCAACAATACGGGTCTGGAAGCCTGTCACATCGCTATCGCGGGAGCCAAGGCAATCGACGACCGTGGCAAAGTTAACCGCCGGGGCAAGAACTATCGTGCGTACCTCGCAAACGGGAAAGCGCGCATTTGGGCTTTGGAAGCGTTTGAGCCATCTTGCTCCGAGCTCACAAAACGTCGGATGGAATCCTCGATCAAGTTTGCCAAGAGTTCGCTGGAGCGGAATCAGGCGTATTTTGGCTGTCAGATTTGGCAGCAATATCAGCGTGATCAGATGAAAGTCGTGCGGGATCTCTCCAGAAACAAAGATTATGTCGGTGCGATCACTCTGCTTGACACCAAACTGGTGGCTGCAATTGCGGGCATGGAAAAGAACTGTGAAGCCGGTGCGACCATGGATAACACGAAGAAATATTGGTTGAGCCAACGCAAATCCGTTCAGTTGCGTCTGACACGGTAGCCCCACTTGAGATGTCTCGTGCGAATTCGCCTCGGGGCATCTCCGTCAGCTCATGCGTGACTGTGGTCTCGTTTGGGATAAACGCCAGCCTCTTCTAAGTGCGTTGCTGCTGGATGGAATTGTGGGTTTGCATTGCCGTTGACTCTTCCACATCGAGACATCTGTTCAAAGGCCGGTTCGACGCGCTAAAGTGTCGACGAGGGTTTTCCTCGCGTTTTGCGTTTTGGGAGAAGGGCAGATGCCCGGCGATCAATTGAGAAACCAATCCGGGCTTCAATATTTAAGGCGGATTCTGACGCTCGCCCTTTTTTGCTTCGTATTGGCGGGTTGTACAGTTCGGCCGGCAGAGAGCCCCGAAATTCGAGCTCTCCTTCCCATTGAAGCAGTTGATGTCCACGCAGTGCAGGCCAATCCTGACAGCGTTAAGCCAGACATAAGTGACAAAGGGGTTGTGTCGATACTGGCTTTGTCTGGTGGTGGGGCCGAGGGCGCCTTTGGTGCTGGAGTTTTAAACGGCTGGAGCCAGTCAGGAAGCCGTCCAAAGTTTGACATTGTGACCGGGGTGTCCACAGGGGCGTTGATGGCGACCCTCGCGTTCCTGGGACCGGAATATGATCGAACGCTGGAACACATCTACACAACTCAGACCAACGAGAAGATTTTTCGCGAGCGCGGCGCGGCGGGTCTGTTGTCAGACAGCCTCTATGATATCGGGCCGCTGAAACAGCAGATTGAAGATCATGTTGATGCAGTGCTCGTTGCGAAAATTGCCGCTGAGCACAAAAAGGGCAGACGCCTGTATGTCGCCACCACAAATCTGGATGCTGGTGAACTTGTTGTTTGGGACATGGGAGCCATTGCGGTGGGTAATCGTTTCAACCCCGTGCAGATGTTTCAAAAGGTGCTGAGAGCTTCGACAGCCATTCCTGGTTTTTTTCAACCGGTCTACATTAAGCCCAAAAAAGGTGTGCAACTCAGACAAGCCCATGTGGATGGCGGGGTGAAGGCTCCGGTGCTGTTGTCTGATTTTTTGTTCAGATCGCCCGCCAAAAAAAGAGAGCTCTATGTCATCATCAATGATCAATTGCGGCTCAGAAGCGAACATACTGCGGTGAAGGGAGAGCTTGCCGACATCGCACGTAAGTCCATTTTCGAACTGATGCGCGAACTCCTCTACAACACAGTTTATCAGGGGTATGTGCGATCGAGAAACTCAGGCACCACCTTTGGCTTGTTGGCGATTCCGGACAGTTTTCCTGCCTCTACAAAGTCCCTCGACTTCGATCCCAAACGCATGCGGGCGCTGTTTTCGCTTGGTCAGAAGTTGGGTCGCTCACGTTCATTTTCAAAAGAGCCCCCACGTCTGCAGAAGTTTGATCGTGTCGTCAGACGCTAATCGGAAAGAGTTTCTTTCAGCGAATCGTGAGCTTCAGAAAGGGAGTTCTGGACGCTTGCAACGAGTTTGCTCACCTTTGTTAACGGGTTGTTAACCGTAGTTGACCGGTTGGCGGGGGAAAACGTGTCTTTTCTGCAACAAGGGAAAATTGAAAGGCTGGCGGCACCCTGAATCCACCACACAGGGCATTGCGCTTGGAGTGCGGCTGAATATTGTGGGCTCAGGGAAAGGGCGCCGAACGTGTCTTACCCGATCTTGGGGCGAAAGCCTTAGAACAACCAAAAAAGGCGTTCGCCTTAGAATCGTTTTGACTGGAGATCAAACAATGAAACTTAAGAGCCTTATTCTTGGTTCTGCTGCAGCCATGATGGCATTTACCGGCGCTCAGGCTGCCGACGCCATCGTTGCTGAGCCAGAGCCAATGGAATATGTGAAGGTCTGCGAAACCTATGGTTCCGGCTGGCACTACATTCCTGGTACTGAAACCTGCCTGCGCTTTTCCGGCTATGTTCGTACTCAGTACGACTGGTCCGAAGGTTCCGACCGTATCGGTTGGGGCGGTCGTGCACGTTTCAACATCGACGTTCGTGAAGAAACAGACTACGGCACACTCCGTGGCTTCCTGCGTCTGCAGTCCGACATCGTAACCACTGACGGTGTAGCAGCAACTGGTGTTGCAACTGACTCCACTGTTGTTCTTGACCAGATGTACATCGAGCTTGGCGGCTGGTTCTTCGGCTATGCCGACTCCAACTGGGTGCGCAACGAATATGGTGGTTACACCATCTTCGACGGTGCCTATGGTTACCATCAGTCCAACATCATTGCATACAAGTATGCTGCAAATGGCTTCCAGGCGATCATCTCGCTTGAAAGAAACTTTGCTCAGCACCGTTATGCTCCAAACCCACTGCTTCACCTGTCCTATGCAGGAAGCTGGGGTAAGGTCTTCGCTGTTGGCGTGCTTGACCTGGAAACTGGCAACACTGTTGCCTATGCAATCAAGGCTGGTATCCAGTTGAACCTCGACGCTATTGCTCCTGGCGATCTGTTCCGCCTGCAGGGTTCTTGGGGTAATTCTCGTGCACCTTACCTGACTGGTCGTCGCTGGGAAATGCTGGCTTCGTTCCTGCACGTGTTTAACTCCGAGTGGAGCATCCGCTTCACCTACACCACGTTTGACCGGTTCTCCAACAGCTCCGGTTCGGTTCAGCTGCGCTGGAACCCAGTTCCAAACCTCAGCATCCGCAACGAAGTTCGTTACATCAACCCAGGCCGGAACAACTGGCAGTGGCGTGCACGTATCGTTCGCTCTTTCTAATCAGATCATCTGATAGAAAAATGAGAGCCCGGCAGCTTTGCTGCCGGGCTTTTTTTATGCATAAATTGCTCGATGCTTGATCAAGAGGAGACGAAAATTGCTCGATTTGGCTGGTCAGTATTTTTGGTGGCTGTTGCTGTTGTTTTTGATCGGCATAGCGATTGGCTGGATCTATTGCGGACGTAACACACGGGCCGATTGATTGGCAGAAGTGGGAGCGCTCTCTGCTATGCACGTGCGGGAGAACCCGTTGCTATTCGATTGCGGGCAAGCTTGAGGAAGCGCCGAATTTCAAAAAGGATGTTGAGATGATCTTCATACAGGTGGTCCTGCTGCTTCTGATCGCATTGGTCATCGGTTGCATTGTCGGCTGTTTGCTCAGACGATGGTTTTCTCCAACTCAAGCCACGTTAACTTCAGTTGGCACTACAGGATCTCCACAAACGCGATCTGATCAAGTCACGACTACGAGTGCGACTAGCCCTCCCGCTGAGGTGAAAAACAAGGTATCTGACAGCAAGACCAACACAGCCGCAGGCGCTAAAGACGCTGAAAGCCAGGGCACGGCGAAGGAAGTGGCTGAACCGAAAAAGGAGACGGTTTCAAAACCGGCAACCAAGCGTAGTGCCAGCGCACCTTCTTCTAAAGCTTCACCCAAGCGAACAGGAAGAAAGCAGGAAACCAGCGCGACGAAGCAATCGGCTACTGCTCCAACAGGGTCGCGCGCAAAGTCCAGCAAGAAATCAGCGAGTGCGGGTGAAAAAACCAAGTCAGCAACGACTTCCTCCAAGAGGACAACACGAAAATCAGCTAAAGGGGCTGCTTCATCGAATAAGGCTGCATCAGCAACAGACAAAAGCGAATTGACTATCGGCCCGGACAATCTTCAAAAGATACGTGGTGTCGGCAAGGTCAACGAGCAACGGTTGAATAAGCTCGGAATCACCACATTTGCCGACATTGCAGCCTGGAAGAAAGCGGACGTTGAAAGAGTGGATGAAGCCCTTTCGTTCAAGGGGCGCATTGATCGTGAAGACTGGGTAGGACAGGCCAACAAGCTTGCCAAAGGAGAAGAGACAGAGTTTTCGGAACGGGTGGCAAAAGGTCGTGTCTCCACGAGCAAGGCTAAACCGAATTAGTCAGTTGTCTATGTAACTGGTGATAGCCAGCAGCATGGGTTGGATCGAAGTACACATAGACTGAGGGTCGCACTGCTGCAAATGTCGCGCGAAAGTCAGAAACTCCTTTTGGGTAACCGGTCTGCGCCCCGGAACCTATCGACCAACCTCATCCAACAATTTTTAGCTGGGGAACTGGTCGGGTAGCGGACTGGTGATCAGGTAGCGAAATCAAAAATGTCGATCCCGGCGGATCCGCAGGCGCTAACGAGAGTACTCCATCGTGCGCACGAACAATTTCTGCTGCAATCGCCAAACCCAAACCAGTTCCTCCAGGTCTCGTTGACCCTTGAAAGGCCTGAAACAGTTTTTCCCTGGCCTTTTCCGGTACCCCTGGCCCGGTATCCGAAATGGAAATTACTGTCATGCCACTTTGCTGGTAGCTTGAGATCTCCAACCGTTGCACATGGTACTCGTCGCTAATTTGATCCATGGCTTGAAGAGCGTTTCGGCATATATTGACCAACACGCGAAATATCTGTTCGGAGTCGGCATATAGCTCAACGTCCGGAGACACAGAATTGACCCAGGTCAAATCGATGTTCTGATCGACATTCAGAATGTCGGCTACATCTTCGACCAGCTTGAAAACACTCAGCAACTTCTTGTCGGGTGTAGCCTCGCTGGCTTTTCCATAGGCAAGAACGGCCTTTGTATAGTCGACTGCGCGATCTATCGTGCGAATGAGTTTGGGGGACAGTCGCTGAACCGTGGGATCAGGCAGGGACGACAGGCGGTCCGAGAAAAGCTGCGCAGACGCCAGAATGTTCCGCAGGTCGTGGTTGATTTTGGAAACGGCCAGTCCCAGATCCGCAAGATTTTTTTGCTCTTTTAGCATCTGCTGCAGCCTCCGCTGCATGTCCGCAAGTTGTTGTTCGGCAAGGCCCAATTCGTCCGTGCTGTTTCTGGGCTCGATAATCCGATTCGGATCTTCCGGTTTCTGTGAAAATGACAACATGTTTGTAGACATGTTCTGCATAGGACGGATCAACAACCAACGCAGGGACAAAAACACGAGAACGGCAGTGAAAAGTGAAATCACCAATGAAATGAGCATAACATTTCGAGCGTATGTCAGCATTGCCTGGCGCAGATTCGAATCCATCATGACAATTTCGATCATGCCGTTGCTTTGCTCGAGGTCCTTGAATACGCGAATTGCGCGCTCCCCGCCAAACAGCAGGGTGTCAAATGCGTCGACGATCGACTCAAGTGGCCTGGTCTGCTCGACCGGGTAGATGTGACTTTGCTGATCCACGCTGACAGGCATGCTGTTCATGGCCAATATTCGACTCGCGCCTTCATGCCGCATAACGACGGCCAGTGCGTCGGTGGCCTGCAAAAGTTCATTTTGCTCGACCACTGAATTTTGATTTATGGATGCGCGCTGAAATATCTGAGTCACAGACTCTGCCAACTGCAGATGTTGGCGGAGCCATGTCAGCCGAAAATTGGCGACCGAGGGTACAAATATCAGGATCTCGGCGATCATGACGAACAAAATCGTCAACAACAGCACTTTTCCTGAAAGGCTGCTGGGAAGCCATTTGCGCGCAATGCCGCCGGAGTACGTTTTCTCCGGCAGTTTTTTGCTGTCAGTTTCCGGTTTCATTGGATTGGCCAGTTCATCACCCCGTTATGCTAAGGGAATTGTTACGAAACCACACAGCCAGCCTAGCCAAACACCCGCAAAAAGCCAATCAAACGCCGAACGAACGGCTTTCTGGCGCTTGGTGCATAATATGACGTCGCGGCACGTTTGCTGATTTCACCGACAGTTGGGTAGGGGGCAACGATCCCGGTAATGTCGCGAACGCTCATATTTTTGGAGATGGCCAATGCCCACATCCCCAGCAATTCGCCTGCATTGGCGCCGGCTATCGAAACGCCAAGAATTTTACCCTTTGCACTGGCGATCAATTTGATTAGCCCTTTGGTTTTTCCTTCTGCAACGGCTCGATCGTTTTCGGCAATTGGCCAACGCAGAATCTGAATGGACTTTTCTGAAACTCGGGCCTCTTCTTCGCTTAAGCCGATGTGAGCCAATTCGGGGTCGGTATAAGTCACCCAAGGGATGATCTGACGGTTTTCCTTGGCGGGCAACCGAAACAACATCGCTCGGATCACAAGACCCGCATGATATCCCGCAACATGTGTAAACTGCAGACCGCCAGCGACATCGCCAATCGCGTAGACCTTCTTGTTTGATGTCCTAAGCTTGTTGGTGACCTTTATTCCTTTGCGGTCATATTCAATTCCCGCTTTGTCCAGGCCCAGACCCTCAACATTTGCTGCCCGACCGGTCGCAACTAGAATGTGCGTTCCGTCCACCACAGCCTTTCCGACCGCTGATTCCGTGTGAACCCGAACGCCGGACTTGCCCCGTGGCTCCACGCCGACCACTTTGGTGTCTTCGAAAATCTCAACACCTTCGTTTCGGATATTGTCCAGAACCAGTGCGGCCAGCTCCGGATCGTCTTTTCCCAGAGCCTTGAAGCCTTCGATCACGGTAACATCGCATCCAAGACGTCGATGTGCCTGCGCCATCTCCATTCCGATGGGCCCACCGCCAATGATGATCAAATGGCCTGGCTTGCGAGTTTCATCGAATATGGTTTCGTTGGTGAAGTGGGGTACATCTGCCAATCCGGGAATCGGCGGCACGAAGGGTGATGAGCCCGTGGCCACAACAAATCGTCGTGCTTTGATGAGAGTGTCCCCGGCTTCGACGGTTTTTTCAGCAATAAACCGGCCTTCCTTGCGAATGACCTGAACTCCGAGAGCGGTGAATCTTTCCTCAGAATCCATGGGCGCAATTGTTTCGATGACCTCTCTCACACGGCCCTTTACATTGCGGAAATTGACCGTTGGCTCATCCACACGGATGCCAAACATTTTTGCTGTCGAAATGTCGTGCATGCGCTTTCCCGCCGCCAGCAGTGCCTTCGATGGGACGCAACCATAGTTCAAGCAGTCGCCTCCCATCTCTCCCTTTTCAATGAGGACAACGGATACGCCGAATGCGGCCGCAGCGGCGGCAACGCTCAATCCGCCGGACCCCGCTCCGATCACACAGATATCGGGTTTAAGAACATCAGACATTGCTGGAAAAAATCCTGTTTGAACGGTTTGTCGGGCGCAAAAAACGCATGAAAAAATGGTGTTGGCTCGGAGCGAAATCGGGCGATCCGGTGCCCGGCGTTCCTACACTTTGTCTCTCGGGATACCCAACCCAATTGCGGTCCCACTCTGTGTCAATCATGTTGGCTTACTTCTCTATCGGTGATTTCAGTATGGATAGCTGTCTGTTGACAGCGGCCTGCAAGGTGTCGGCCGAACGCCCTCCACGAGACAAAATACGCAAACCGACATAGCTCAATGTCATAGCGCGGGCCTCGTCATCAACGACCTGCAGCTTTGCTTGGCCGAAGCGTTTTGTGCCTTTCAACGCAGTGGCAAACGCATGGGTGATTCGATCCAACTGCTCCGTCACCTTTTCGGAGATCTGCTGATCACAAAAATCGGGCTCAGCAGCGGTGTTGCACAACAGACAGCCGCTTTTTTCACCTCTCAACAGCTGAAGCACGCCAGACTGCAAAGCACGAGTGAGGCGTTCTTCACCCGTTAAACTTTCATCCGACAGCAATTGTGTCGCCGGTGTCACGATGGTGGAGTCATAGTGATCGAGAGTTTTGAGAAAGAGTTGCTTCTTGCTGCCAAAGGCTTTGTAGAAACTGCCTCGTGTGATGCCAAGTGCATCCAGCAGCTCCTGCAAACCTGTGCCGGCATAGCCGTTTCTCCAAAACAAACGCATTGCCGTATCGATTGCGTCTGAAAGATCAAACTCGCGAGGGCGTGCCACTAGTCACCTTACTGCCTTGGCTCTCGTTGAGGCTTCAGTAGATGAGTATGGAGTGATTGGGAACCAAGTAGTCTATTATTCACGAAATTGTCAGCATCAGTTTAATAGACCGATCGGTTCCTAATCGCCAATATCCTGCTGTCAAAACGAATTGCCGCGCACCAGTCGCGCCGCCTTCAACCTCGCAGGAGCTCCTATGCACCACGCTGTTTCTTCGCACAAATTCGCACTTACGCGCCTCTTCGGCTCTCTCTCCCTATTGCTCGCACTTGCCGTGATTTCATTCCTCGTGCCCGAACCGGCGCAGTCAGCTGACGTCATCAAGTCAGGAACGCTTTCCGGGAGAAGTGATCACATCACGACAGGAACAGTCACCATCCGTAAGGACGGGGACAAATTGATTGTCGAACTTGGAGAAGATTTCAGCCTTGATGGCGCACCGTCTCCAACCTTGGCATTCACGAAGGGCGGCAAGTTCGACAAATCCACTGAGTTTGCAGAACTCAAGAAACTGACCGGCAAACAAACCTATGAATTACCCGCTTCAATCGCTGTGAATAGCTATGATGGATTTGTGGTCTGGTGCAGCAAGTTTGCCGTACCTCTGGGTGCCGCGAATTTGAATTAGCCCAACCACTCTGCGTTTTTCTTACTGTGCCACTCATTCCCAACCCCCTGAGAATTCAGTGGCCATGCAACCGGACGTGGACCAAGCCGCCCCGTCCGGTTTTGACTTCGAAACCGCGGTGCTAACTCGTGTAAGCCTCTGCGATGACATTGCGCAGCGTTTCGAGGCCAGTTTCTTTTTGTGAACTTGTGGCGACGATCTCCGGATAGGCCGCTGGTCGTTTTTTGAGGGACGCAAGCGTGTCAGATTTAAGCCGCTCCAAGGCCGGGGGCTTTATTTTGTCGGCTTTGGTTAACACGATCTGATAGGACACGGCTGTTTTGTCGAGCAGATCAAGAACCTCCAGATCGTTCTTTTTCAGCCCGTGCCGGGCATCAATTAGCACATAGACCCGCTTTAAAGTCGCGCGCCCTTTCAGATAATCGAGGATCAGCTTTGTCCAGGCTTCAACCTGAGCCTTGGGTGCCTTGGCAAATCCGTAGCCCGGCATATCCACCAGGGCAATCTGAGGTGCTCCGGTCTCGTCCTGCCAGCCATCCTGCGGCGCAAAGTAATTCAGTTCCTGGGTCCGGCCGGGCGTGTTTGACGTCCGTGCAAGCCCGCTCTGGCGTGTGAGCGCATTAATGAGCGAGGATTTGCCCACATTCGACCGTCCCGCAAATGCGATTTCTGCCGGCCCTTCCGGAGGAAGAAACTTCATTGACGGCACACCAAGCAGGAATTCCCACTTGGTGCCGAACAAGGAACGCCCGGAGGCAGGTGGGTTACTGCTCATCAGCCCGCACTGTCCAGGCCGTAGTAGCGGGCGATCTCCGCCCATCCCTGTTCGGCCGTGTCGACAATGGTGAACAGATCAACGTCGTCGGGCGAAATGGTACCTTCTTCGGCGAGAGCATCAAGATTGATCACCCGACCCCAGAACTTCTCGCCAAACAAGAGTACGGGGACGCGATCCATTCGACCGGTCTGAATGAGTGTCAGCGTTTCGAAAAATTCATCCATCGTTCCAAAGCCGCCCGGGAACACGGCAATCGCGCGGGCGCGCATTAAAAAGTGCATTTTTCGGATGGCAAAATAGTGAAAGTTGAAACAAAGCTCGGGTGTAACATGCTTGTTTGGAGCCTGTTCGTGGGGCAGCACGATGTTCAGGCCGATTGACGGCGCGCCAACATCCTCCGCTCCGCGGTTGCCTGCTTCCATGACTCCAGGGCCACCACCTGTTACGACGACGAAATTCCGATAGCTGCTCTTGGCAGATTCGCGTGACGCGATGCGAGCAAACTCACGCGCTTCCTCATAGTATTTGGAGCTTGCTTCGAGATTTTTGCGAGCAATGTCAGTCTTTGCAGCCCAGGCTTCGCCACCTGGTTCTGGAATTCGTGCGCCGCCAAACAGCACCACCGTCGATTCAATTCCCTTCTCAGCCAGCAGCATCTCGGGCTTGAGAAGCTCAAGCTGCAGCCGAATGGGGCGGTTTTCCGGGCGACACAAAAACTCTTCATCATCAAATGCGAGCTTATAGGCCGGTGACTTTGTCTGCGGTGTTTCCGGGACGCTGCGTGCCTTGCGGCGATCTTCACCCGAATGGGGAAAAGGTGAGCCAAAGTGTTCAATTGAGATGTTGCTCATCGCGTCGTCCTTTGTGATGTCCGCTAGGGACAGGCAGGCCTTTAATCATCGCCGGGTTGGTTCTGCTGGCCCGAATAATGTGTGCGCCGAATCCCAACCGCGAGATTGACGTGCGCAAGGCCTTCGCATACCGTCCGCGCGAAATTCAGTCAAAGACTGGCCGCATTTTTTTGAACCACAACCCGGTCAAAAAACCATGCTGGCAGAACCCTCATTCAGGAGACAATCATGACCGATGCGCGCGATCTCGCAGCACTGGAATCGACAATTGATCAGGCGTTCGACGCGCGTGACGCAATCGATGCGAACACGAACGGAGATGTTCGGGATGCAGTCGAAGCTGCATTGAAACTCCTGGATGACGGTACAGTGCGGGTTGCCGAAAAGGGTGCAGACGGAGACTGGACTGTCAACCAGTGGCTGAAGAAAGCTGTATTGCTTTCGTTCAGGCTCAACGACATGAGCGTTATCGAAGGTGGAGCCGGCGACGCCACATGGTGGGACAAGGTTCCATCAAAATTCGAGGGCTGGGGTGAAAACCACTTCAGGGCGGCAGGATTTCGCGCCGTGCCAAATTGTGTTGTTCGCCATTCAGCACACATCGCTCCCGGGGTCGTTCTGATGCCGTCATTTGTAAATCTCGGAGCAAATGTTGGCGAAGGCACCATGGTCGACACCTGGGCGACCGTGGGCTCCTGTGCCCAGATTGGCAAGAACGTGCATTTGTCCGGTGGCGTCGGCATTGGCGGTGTTCTTGAACCCCTTCAGGCCGGACCGGTGATCATTGAAGATGATTGCTTCATCGGTGCACGATCAGAAGTCGTCGAGGGCTGTATCGTTCGGGAAGGGGCGGTTCTTGGCATGGGCGTTTACATTGGTCAGTCAACGAAGATTGTTGATCGCGCCACTGGTGAGATCAGCTACGGAGAGGTTCCTCCGTATTCGGTGGTCGTGGCAGGCACGATGCCGGGCAAGCCAATGGGAAATGGCGAGCCAGGTCCCGGCCTCTATTGCGCCGTCATCGTGAAAAAGGTTGATGAAAAGACCCGCTCCAAAACATCGATCAACGAATTGCTTCGCGATTGATGCGACCGAAGAGCATTTGATATGCGCGACGGCCCTCAATCGGTCTGGTGGCTGCTGTTCTCCTTCCGGGGACGCATACGCCGCCAATCCTACGCTCTGGCAGCCGGTCTTCTTCTGTGTATCAACACATACACATTTATGAATCTGGCGATCTCGGCAAACGACAGTTCATCTGTTGTTTTCTGGGCGTTCGCCTTTCTGGGATCAATTGGATGTACCATGTGGAGCATGCTGGCGCTAAGCGTTAAACGTCTGCACGACATCGGGATCTCGGGTTGGGTGGTGCTTGTTTCATTTATTCCCGGCGCGGCCTGGCTCGGGTTTTTGGCCCTTTGCTTTATTCCTGGAGAGCCAGACAGCAATCAGTTCGGCGGTCCGCCGGTGGCGGAAAGGTGAATTGCAAGTACTCAGTCCGCCAGCTAACCTAGGGGCAGTTCCGTTTCAATTCACGGAGACTGTGCATGCCGAGAATCCTCGCTGCCCTAGCGATTTTGGTTTCGTCAACTTTGATGATGACCTTCAACGCGTCTGCCCAATCCAGCCGCGTGCCGAGCACTTGTTTGGCAATAGCCGACAATCTTGATCAAGACCCACAGTTTTCAATCACTTTTGCCAGTTTCAAACGCGATGCATCGTCTTCGTTGCCGGAGGTTGAAATATCGTTCGCTGGCCACTCAACCTATGTGTTGAAGAGCCCCGCGGGCGTGTTGATCGCAACGGACTATTCCGGGCTCTACGGGCGGGATGAATCTTTGCGTGTGGTCACGATGAACCATGCGCACACGACGCACTACACCGACTTCCCAGACCCTTCGATTGAACATGTGCTTCGCGGGTGGAATCCAGACGGAGGGCCCGCTGATCATCATCTGGTGGTCGAAGATGTGCTTGTTCGAAATGTAACCACTGACATTATGAACTTTGGTTTTGAAAAGGATGGAAACTCCATCTTCATTTTCGAAGTCGCCGGTCTTTGTATCGGTCACCTCGGCCATCTCCATCACAAGCTGAGTGATGCACATTTTGGAAAAATCGGGCGGTTGGATGTGGTTATGGTGCCGGTGGATGGCGGCATGACAATGAGCCATGTGGGCATTGTGGACATACTTGCGCGCCTGCGGTCGTCGGTCGTTCTGCCGATGCATGTTCGCGGTTTCAATGCGCTGCCAACATTTTTAAGTTCACTGGGTGATGGATTTGCCATCGAAACCCGCTCGGAAAACAAACTCCGGCTATCTCTCAAAACTCTTCCGAAACAACCGACCGTCATTGTGTTGCCCGGACTTTGATCACCTGGCGATTGACCCTGTTTGGCCGGGGCTTTAGACGCTGTTGAATGGCTGAGAATTCTTCGAACACCGCAACGGTGTATGATCCCCGCACTGTATTGGAACAATTGATCAGGTGTCAGTCGGTGACCCCTCATGACGGTGGGTCGTTGAATACACTATCCGATCAACTGGATGCTCTGGGGTTTCGAACTCAAATTGTGGAATTTGAGAGCGAAGACAGTCCAGCAATCAAAAATCTTTATGCTCGCATTGGAGATCGTGCCCCCAATCTCTGCTTCGCGGGACACACGGACGTGGTTCCGCCAGGAGAACTGAGCAGCTGGTCGCACGATCCATTTTCAGCAACAGTTGAGGATGGTGTTCTTTATGGTCGTGGTGCAGTGGATATGAAGGGCGGTATCGCGGCGTTCGTCGCAGCGGCCTCGTCATTCCTGAGTTCGCATCCGTACTTCGATGGTTCAATCTCATTCCTGATCACCGGCGATGAAGAGGGCCCGGCGATCAACGGCACCGATAAGCTGCTGAAGTGGATTACGGAACAGGGCGAAACTATCGATGCCTGCGTACTGGGCGAACCGACGAACCCTGAAACGATTGGCGATGCGATCAAGGTTGGTCGCAGAGGATCCCTATCAGGCGAGATTATTGTCGATGGTGTGCAGGGGCATGTGGCCTACCCACACTTGGCGCGTAACCCCATTCCGGTACTGCTCGATGTGATGCAGGCAGTGCTTGGTCAACCTTTGGATGCTGGAAACAACCGGTTTCAGCCAAGCAATCTGGAGTTTGTGACGGCAGATGTTGGAAATCCGGCGCTCAACGTGATTCCAGTGCGTGCGACCGCAAAGTTCAATATTCGCTTCAATGATATCTGGACGGCTGACACTCTAGCCTCGGAAATAGAAGAGCGATGTGTGGCGGCGCTTCCTGATGACGACGATTATTCGCTTCGCATCAATTGGAAAGGCCGACCAAGCCCGTGTTTCCTGACCCGGGACGAAAAGCTGATCAACACGCTGAGCTCTGCCATTGAGACTGTATGCGGTAAGCTGCCTGAGATTTCGACTGGTGGTGGGACCTCTGATGCCCGCTTTATCAAGGATTACTGCCCCGTGGTTGAATTTGGTCTGGTTGGGCAGACCATGCATCAGGTCGATGAACGGGTCGAACTTTCTGATCTCCAACTGCTGACCCGAGTGTATGAGACTTTTCTGGAGCGCTATTTCGCCTGAGGGCGGGGCTCCGGGTTGCAAACACCCACCTGGCTAAGCACTGTGACGCGTGTCTGAGGTGTGCGATTCGCCCGTCCACGGTGGCAGAACAAATGTTTGGAACAATGCTCGGAGTTCTTCGCTGTTGGCTGCTGTCCATTTGCGGTGCGTTGATTCTTACCGGAGCGGCGCTTGCAAACGAAAACACAGGCGAGACCACAACAGAGGATTGGCGCAAATCTCTACCCACATTTCGCTTTGGCGTGGTTCTGAATGATCAGGATGCCACGGTTCGGCGCCGTCTCACCCTGATACGCGATCAGCTTCAACAGGCTTTGGGTGTTCCGGTAGAACTCATCATCAAGAGTGACTATGCGAGCCTGATGGAGATGCAGCGTCAAGGTTGGCTGCATTATGCGATATACTCGACCAGCGCTTTTTCTGCGCTTCACCTGATTTGCGAATGTGTGGAACCGGTTATTGCGCCCCTTTCGCAAGATGGCGGATCCTCATTTCGATCCGTTCTGATCTCCCGTTCAGATGTCGCCATTGCGACCAACGCCCTTCCTGGACAAACGATTGCTTATGCCGGACGCGGCTCGGTTGCCGGTCACCTGGTTCCGCGCCTGCAGTTCCTGTCAGATCATCCGGAATTGACATCTGCGATCAACTTCGAAGTCACCGACCAGGCGGAAACGGCTTCTGAGTCATTGCGCGAGGGTAAAATTGGCGCATTTTTTGGGTGGAGTTCGTTAGCGGGAGATGAAGCGCAGGGATACTCGCGCGGGTCCTTGAGACACCTTCGTTCGATTGCCGACGAAGGACAGGTTGAATATGTGGTCCTGTGGAAATCAATCGCAATCCCACATGGGCCGCACGCCGTCATAAAGGCCGTGCCCGGCGAGGCGCGGAAGATCATTGCCAGCTATATGCTGGCACTAAACGGTTCTTCTCCGCATCTATACGACGCTTTGGACCAGAGATTTGGCGGCGGGTTCGCGATTGTATCTATGACCGAATACGAGCCGTTTATTGACCTTGTTAGACGCGCGAAAGATCTTCCTCCCGGAGATCTGCTCAGCAGTTCGAACAAGTAACCGAGCTACCAATGCGTGGTCGCAGATAGTTCTTTTTGTCAAAGTTGATCGAACCCGTGATATTGCCACCCAGATTTGGCGTGTAGTCATATTGAACATGCGCCACGACGATGAATGTGTTCGCAATCTTGATGTTCGACGGAATGGAATAGGATGAATTCAGAGCAGCAGCTGTGGCGCCGGCACCCTTGGCACGACTCCAAAGCACTTTCGTGTTCTTGTTTGCGTCGATGTCTACACCGGTCACCACAATGCGCAACTTGTTGATTTTCTCCTGCGACATGGGAGCCATGATGCCGTAGGCAGCATTCATGGTTGCGTCGATGTCTTCAGCGGTTATCGCCTGCGACTGAGCAATCAGGTCGCTCACGGTGCTTGAAACGCGTGAAACCTTGCGGTTGATGGAGACACCCAGCGCGGTTTCTGCTGACCCGATGTAAAGACCGACAAGCATTGGGGCCACGAGGGCGAATTCAACGGCATTCACCCCCCGAACGTCGTGGATGAAACGATCGACAAGCGCCCAGCTTGCGGCGTGGAAATACCTCAGTCTCTGACGAATCCCAAACATCATCTGCTCCATTCAAATCTCATCAATGCCACGGCGTCAGTTGCAAGCGTTTGCGTTCTGCTGGCCACCTGCGCCTGAGAACGGCTCGCTCCGGAAAGCTGCCGTGGCAACAAGCAGACGTTTGCCGTTGGACATGTTGTTGGTGCCGGCCCAAAGGTAGTCGAGGACGACGGGCCATTCGTAGTAGGCGCGAACCACGTTAATTGATCCCGCACCCCCCGGATTGAACTCCAGCCCGGAGGCATCCAGATTGCCATTGTCGAGCGGAACGGAAGGGCTGGATGCGGAGAAAGTCGCGTAGCTCTTCACATCAAGTTTCAGGTTTGCGCAGTTGAACAGCTGTAGCCCACAGGAACAGACTTCCTGAGTGAACTTGTTCAGATCGTGGCTGACTGAACCGACCTGGCCAGTGCGAATTTTTCGGGCGGCTTCATCAACTGCCGTTTCAAGCGCCTGACCTGCAAAGAAAGCCAGACACGTTTCGATGATCGCGAGAACAAGTGCGAAAAACGGCAGTGATACAAACGCAAACTCCACGGCTGTTGCGCCGTTTTCATCTTTCTTGAAACGCTTGATTCCGCCGATAATACCGGCATTGGATTTCTGATTTCTCGGTTCAACAATTGGTTCGCGCATCGGACTGCCTTGGATCTGGCCGCAATTCAGGCTGGATTTGGCACCGAAGCTATCTGACGAAAATTGAGATAATCCTACCGAACACCCCTATTTTTGCGGGCAGGGCGGCAATGATTGATTAACCATAAGCAGGATCAATCAGAAGCGGCTTGGAAAGCGCGCGTTCTGGCGTTGTTCGACTTTGCAAAAAACCGCTTCGAAAGTTGAGGCGGTTCGTCTCAACCGCCAGACTTGGCGATCACCAAAGGTTCTCCGCCGAGTGCCATCGTCGAAGGTGTGGTTCCCAAGGAAGGCTGCGAGGCTTCAATTCCCAACTCACTCCAGACGCTGACCAAGGCATCACGCAGCTCATCGATGAGTTTGTCTGAATGAAGGGGGGAAGGGGTAATGCGCAGGCGTTCGGTGCCACGCGGAACCGTCGGATAGTTAATGGGTTGGATGTAAATCCCATGCTTTTCCAACAAAAGATCGCTGGCTTTTTTGCAGAGTTCAGCGTCGCCCACATGAACTGGTACAATATGGGTCGGTGTTTCGGCCACCGGCAGTCCGGCCTCGGTCAGTGTTTCTTTGGTTCGTTGTGCCTGCTGCTGATGACACTCCCGCTCAACCGAAGAATCCTTCAGGTGGCGAATTGATGTGGTGGCTGCGGCTGTCAGGGAAGGTGGCAATGCGGTGGTGAAGATAAATCCGGATGCATAGGACCGCACTGCATCAACCACTGACTTTGAGCCGGCGATATATCCACCCATCACGCCGAATGCCTTGGCAAGCGTGCCCTCAATCACATCAATTCGATGGGCAATCTGTTCGCGATCTGTGATGCCGCCGCCACGTGGCCCATACATGCCCACTGCATGGACCTCATCAATATAGGTCATGGCGTCATAACGTTCTGCGAGATCTGCAATTTCCGCAATTGGTGCGATGTCGCCATCCATTGAGTAAACAGATTCAAAAACGATCAGCTTTGGACGGTTGGGATCGGCCGCCTGGAGAAGGCTTTCCAGGTGGTTGAGATCGTTGTGGCGAAAGATCTGCTTTGAGCAACCGGAAGCCTTGATGCCGTCGATCATGGAGGCGTGATTGAGCTCATCCGACAAGATCAGGCAGTCAGGCAGCAATTTGGCGATAGTAGATATGCCGGCAAGGTTGGACACAAACCCTGACGTGAAGACCAGTGCCGCTTCCTTGCTGTGCAAGTCCGCCAACTCGGCTTCCAACTCCACCATGGGGTGATTGGTGCCGGAAATATTGCGGGTTCCGCCGGCTCCGGCACCCATTGATCGAGCCGTATCCGCCATGGATGCAACAACATCAGGGTGCTGGCCCATCCCCAGATAGTCGTTGGAGCACCAAATGGTTATCTCGCGCGCTTCGCTGCCGTTGCGCCAGATTGCCTTCGGAAAACTGCCTGCGATGCGTTCAAGATCGGCAAACACCCGATAACGCTTTTCGTCCCGCAAAGCGCTCAAAGCGTTTTCGAAATAGATTTCATGACGTCGCGACACAGTGTAACTCCGTTGACTGTCCAAACCTTCAATCGAAGATTAGGATCGTGCCAAGTGGCATATGAAACCACCAGTATCACGTCAACTCAACTATCTGCGTGATATTGGCACTCTCATGAGCAATGCCCCACATAGAAGGCTTCGGCTTTCGAATTGCGGCTATGGCCACCAAAGCTGGCAGATTGTCGGCAAACGCAACGCGAAAGATTGCAGTTTACGAAATTCCCACACGCTTTTGATACCTTAATGCCAAGCGGTCGAGAACCGCAGAAAACAAGGGGTTCAGGGCGATATTGTGGCGGAACGGGACAGTGATGACATCGCGATAGCGAAGTCTGAATTTCGAAAAATCATCTGGATTTTAGCGGCGTTTGCATTCGTCGTTAACATTCTGTTGCTGACCCTGCCGCTTTACATGCTCCAGGTTTACGACAGGGTATTGTCGTCTTCCAGCATGGAGACACTTGTTTTTCTGTCCTTGTTTGCAGCCCTCAGCCTTGCGGTTATGGGCGCTATTGAGGCCGTTCGTTCAATCATTGCGCAACGCGCCGTCGGGCGGCTGAATGCTCATTTGGGCGGTCCGGCTCTAGTCGCTTCCATTGGCGGCAAGGAACGAGGCCGAGAGAGCCTCAGCCCATTGCGGGATCTGTCGAGTGTCAGTTCGCTGGTGGCTTCGCGAGCCTTTTTTGCACTCATGGACCTGCCGTTCGCACCACTCTTTGTTTGTCTGCTGTTCTTTATTAACCCGTCGCTGTTCGTTCTGGTTACCGTGGGCGCCGCTGTTTTGGCCGGACTGGCAATCCTCAACCAGATCCAAAGCAGCCGACATACGGGCCGGGTCGGCAAGCACACGCAAAATGCGATGCGAAAGGCAGATCATTTTGCTCAATGCCGTGACACCGTTCAAGCGATGGGAATGTGGTCTGACTGTACCGAGAATTGGGGACGAGAGCATGCAAGTGCTCTGGCGAGCCAAGACCGGATTTCGTTGTTCAACGCCCTAATTTCAGGGAGTTCAAAAGCTCTTCGTGCAGCTCTCCAAATGGCTGTGCTTGGTTGGGGTGCTGTATTGGTTCTGGATGGCCAGATGAGTGCTGGAATGATCTTTGCCGCGTCCATAATTGCCGGCCGTGGGCTGCAGCCCATCGATCAGGTTATCGGGAACTGGCGACAATACGTTTCTGCATACACCGCATGGCAACGGCTTGGAGATGAGGTCAGTTCGCTTCGGGCTCAACCGACTTTTCCGGGATTTCCTCATGATGATGGCCGCGTTTCTGTCGAGGATTGTGTGGTGTTTGCCGGCAAACGGTCAATTGATAACGCGATCCTGAAGAAAGTGTCGTTTGAACTCGCTGGCGGAGAGTGCCTGGCCATAGTCGGGCCAAGCGGTGCCGGTAAGTCGAGCCTCGCGCGGGCGCTGATTGGAGCTTCGGATATCGACGCTGGATCCATCCGACTTAACGGGGTCGATATTGCGCGCTGGGACGATCAAAGCCGAAGCCAGAAGCTCGGTTTTTTGTCCCAGGACGTTGACCTGATGCCGGGAACGATTGCCGACAATATTGCACGGATGAAGGGTGGCTTTGATCGTAAGGAAGTCATTCGTGCAGCGAGAGTCGCCCAGGCTGAAACCCTCATTCAGCGCTTTACTGATGGTTATGACACGGTCATAGGAGCGGGCGGAAAAGTGCTGTCCGGTGGAGAAAAACAAAGAATCGCTCTTGCCCGGGCGTTCTTCGGCGATCCGGAGATTGTGGTTCTCGATGAACCCAATGCCAACCTTGATGTAGACGGCGAGGCCGCGCTGCACCTTGCAATGAAGGACGCAAAGTCACGCGGAGCAACGGTAATTTTGATTACTCAGAGACAGCAAGCGCTCGCCCATGTGGACAAGGTGTTGTTGATGTCTGACGGATTTGTTTCGTATTTCGGATCGCGTGACGATTTTGCGACCCGCTTGAAACTGAAATCCATGCGGCAAAAACAAAAAGCTGCACATGAGGCAGCTGTTTCCGAAGAAAAGAATGCCAAGCATGCGCTTGACCGGGGAGCAGCATAATGAAGCCGCCAAGTTCTCCCGAGAATTCTGCGAAACAATGGTCTGATGGAATCGATTCAAACCATGCCATTCCGCTAAAAGTGGGATGCGCAATTGTCGGCGCGTTTTTGTTTGGCTTCGTAATGTGGGCCGGGCTGGCGCCGCTCGCTGGTGCTACAATCTCGACCGGGGTTGTTGCAGCCAAAGGGCAAAACCTGGTGATTCAACACCTTGAAGGCGGGATCGTTGATGAGATTCTGGTTCGCGAGGGTGAGCAGGTAAAAAAGAACACCCCATTGCTGAAGCTCGACAAGACCGCAGCGACAGCGCGCTACAGTCAATTGGCCTTGCGTCTTGTCGCCTATGATGCGCGGGCGATCCGATTGGAAGCGGAACGGGACGGGAAGTCCAGCTTGTCATTTCCGGCAATATTGCGCGCTCACGCATCTGCGTTGAGTTTGACCGATGACATCGATGAACAGATCGACGAGTTCGAGAAACGTATGAAACGTCATCGGGCTGAGCTTGCCATGTTTGCACAGCGGCGCGCTGCCATAGACGAACAGTTTTCGGGATTGAAGGCTCAACGGGTTGCGTCCCTCAAGCAAATGGCTCTTTTGAGGGATGACATTGTTCGCAAAGGCAAGCTGCTGAGGCGCGGGCTGACCAATCGATCACAATATAATGGCCTCAAACGAAATCTGGCTGATCTTGAAGGTCGGGTCGGAAGTCTTGACGCGCAATTGGGTCGGGCGCGTGCCGCGATCGTTGAGATTCAGCAATCAACAGTCGAGTTAAACGCCCGCCGCGCTGAACGAGCCGCCGCCCAACTGGGCGAAGTTCGCACTAGGATCGCTGAAACGCGTGCTCAACTTGCGCAGGCACGCAACATTCTGCAGCGCGTGATCGTTGCGGCACCAGCAAATGGTGTTGTGGTTTCGCTGAACAAGAACACGAAAGGTGGTGTTGTTCGTCCGGGAGAAACCGTTGCTGAACTTCTTCCAACAGGAAACGCGTTGATTGTGGAGACCCGCATCTCTGTCGCAGATATTGATGATGTTCAGGTGGGACAGACCGCAACATTGCGGTTCACAACGCTCAACAGGAATGAGCCGGATGTTCCGGCAGTGGTGGAGTATGTATCCGCTGATCGGCTTGTGGATCCTGCCAGCGGACAAGCGTACTATTCGGTGCGATTGAAGATGACGCAGTCGGCATCTTCTGAATTTTCAGAAGAAGCAATTTACCCCGGCATGCCGGTCGAGACATTCATTCAAACCGAATCCCGCACTTTTTTTGGGTATTTGATCCGCCCATTCAGCGATTCGTTTCATCGCGCATTTCGACAGAGTTGATCATTTCTGATCCAAATCTAGACGATGCGCACTCGTAGTTGATAGCCTGGCAATGCGGGCCGGCAACGTGAACATCAGAGCGCATTGCCATATCGCGGCAACGCTTCTGCGCTCCAAGCACTTGTTCGAGTCGGTTCCTTGTCCCTTTGATGATTCCATCAAGAGAGGAACGACTTCAGGAATTTTGATCGCAAAGTTTTGATTTTGAGACCAGGGCTCTCTGTTTCTAGTCTTTTTCCTGGAATTTCTTTGTCAAATTTATTGCCAGTGCAACAGTTGGCACTCGTGTCAGACGATTGATTTTGATAAGAAAAACCTGAACGGCCGTCAGGTGGGGACCAATGCCGGGACAGGAATTCAAGCGCACTCTCGTCACCATCATGTCAATTGATGTTGTCGGGTACACCAAGATGATGGGGGCGAACGAGGAACGAACGCTCACCATTCTTGCGCGCTATCGCGAACTCATCGACCGGCAAGTAGCGGGTTTTGATGGGCGCCTGTTCGGTGTAGCCGGTGATAGCCTTATGGCGGAGTTTGCAAGCCCGGTGGATGCGGTGCGCGCCGCTGCGGAATTTCAAAAGGAAATTGCGGGTGAGAACGCAGATCTGGATGTCGACGCCAGAATGCGATTTCGCGTGGGCATCAACACCGGTGATGTGATTGCACGGGGTGACGATCTGTTCGGTGATGATGTCAACATCGCTGCTCGCGTTCAGGCGCGCGCGCGCAAGGGCGGCATTGCAATCACGGGAACGGTCTACAATCACGTTGCTGGCAAAACGGATATTGCGTTTGTTGATGACGGATATCACCGACTGAAAAACGTCGGCGTTGATGTCCGAATCTATCACGCGGTACTTGGCTTTCTTGAAGACGATGATGAGGAACAACTTCCATCGCTTCCGCCTGCTTCGCGCGCGGGCGGATCGGCTGATGAATTTGAGAGAATTCCAGGGTTTGATGATCGTCCGGCGCTGGCCGTTCTTCCTCTTGAGTTGCGCGGTGCTGGCAAGGAAAACGAATACATCGCCGATGGTATCGCCGAAGATCTGATCCGAGGTTTGTCCAAACTTCGTTGGTTTCCGGTGATCTCGCGAAATTCCAGCTTCGTTTTTCGCGGAAAGCCGGTCGATGAAAAAACCATTGGGAGATCGTTGGGCGCGCGATATCTGGTGCAGGGCTCGATCCTGTTTGCCGGTCCGAAGTTTCGAGTTTCGCTTCAGCTTGTTGATGCCAAACCCGGCACGCTCATGTGGTCTGACAATTTCGATTCCAGCATGGATGAATTGTTTGACCTGATGGAGAATATTTCGCTGGGTATTATTGGTAGGCTCAATGCGGAGATCGATCGGGCAGAGCAGTTCAGAGCTTATTCCAAACCTGTTGGCAATCTCGATACCTGGGACCTGGTTCGAAAGGGTATGTGGCATCAAAACAAGCTGACTCGCGAGGATGCTGAACGGGCGAAGGATTGTTTTGAGGAGGCGCTGGAAAAAGATCCCAATTCTGTGGACGCGCTGGTGCAAACGTCTTGGTGGCACTGGTGGCACGTCTGGACGCAGCGGGGCGACAAAGAAAACCTGTTTGAGATGGAGAAACTCGCGCGCTGGGCGATGCACATGGACCACATGGATGCTCGTCCACATATGTTGATCGGAATTGCCCAACTGATGCTGAAGAGCCCGGTCGAGGCGCGATCAATGTTACAAGAGGCGGTTCGCCGTGACCCAAGTTCGTCGATTGCCCACGCATCAATCGGAACGACCCACATTCTTTGCTGGGAGGGCGCGGAAGCCATCGAACCGCTCAAAACTGCAATGCGGCTCAATCCGACGGATATAAGTCGGTTTCATACTCTTTGCGAAATGGGAATCGCGCAGCACATTGATCAAAGCTGGCGAGAATCAGTTGAGTTTGCCAAGCGCTCACTCAATGAACGGCCCGGTTATTGGTACGCGCATGTTGTTCAAATTGCGTCACTGGCGCGCAGTGGACAGGTTCGCGAGGCGGAGGAGCGCATCAGCGCGTTCCGTTCGAGATGCCCAAATTTTCGCGTAGATCATATTCGCTGGCTCCCATTCCTTAATGAGACATCCAATCAATATCTCATCGATGGGTTGCAACTGGCCGGATATGCCGAGGCAACTAGTTGAGAAGGTTTGGACTTTGTTAAACATCGGACGCAAATGATTTGAACAGATTCAGTCCGGTGTGAACATTTGCACAGACATTCGGTGAAATCGCTTTCCTATGTGAAGTGTGACTTTTTGCAACTTTGGGTGCGGGGGCCCGCCATGATCAAGATGAAGTATTATGATCGCATCAATGAACTGCGGTCTCAGCCTCTTGATGTCACTGCTGACGACGACTTTGACTATAATCTGTTCAAGTCCTCGGGTATGGCTGCGAAAATTGCCAACCTAATGATTAACCATCCGTATTGGTGGCAACGGATCATTCGGAACTTCTTTCCACTCTTGACGATCGGAAAAATCTCGTTCGTTGCGCGTGATGAAGATGTACGGGAAGTTCTTGAGCGCCAGGATGTGTTTGAGACACCGTTTGGGCCTGACATGGTGGACACCAACGGTGGCGTTGAAGCCGTTCTGGGCATGCAGGACGGGCCGGCCTATCGAATCACCAAGGACATGCTGGCGCGCGCTTTCAGGCGCCAGGACATTGCCGAGGTGGTTACACCGGTGTCTGCTCAACTTGCGCAGGAGGCTGTGGCAGCTTCAAACGGAAGAATAGATGCCGTTCAGGACCTGATCACCGCCATTCCCGTGCGGGTTGCTCGTGACTATTATGGCTACGACATCAAAACCAGTGAAGAACGGGCGTTTTCTCAATGGGCAATTTCAATGAGCACGCTCTACTTCGCCGACTTTGCAGGCAATGCTGATGTTCGCCGAATGGCCATAATTGGTTCGAAAAAGCTTGAGCGTATGACAATGCGCTCATTGGAAATTGAGCGGCTGCGAAAACAGCGATCAAACACACCACTCGGCCGTTTGGTCGAGATGCAGTCGAAAAGTCCGGACAAGATCTCAGACGGTGATATCTGCGGCGCCATGGTCAGCATGATTGCTGGTTTTGTGCCAACAAACACAATGGCCGCAGGGCACATGCTGGATATCGTCATGTCCAAAGCGGAGGCCTTTGATGCCAGTCGGCGAGCGGCTTTGGCAAACGAAGATCAGCTTCTCAATAAATGCCTTCTGGAAGCGATGCGCTTTCGTCCACTAAATCCGGGTCCATTGCGTTATCTCAATACGGATACCGCGCTTGGGGTGGGGCAGAAATATCAGAAGACCCTGAAGGCCGGTTCCACCGTTATCGCCTCGACACAGTCTGCCATGATGGATGACCGTGTCGTCAAAGATCCGTTGAGATTTAATCCCAACCGACCCGACGGCAACTACATGCTTTACGGTCATGGCATTCACTGGTGCATCGGTGCTCACATCGCGAATTCCCAGATCACCCATACCTTGAAAGCGCTACTCGTTCAAAGAAATCTAAGACGGGCTCCTGGAAAGGCGGGGAGATTGAACAAGTGGGGCGCTTTCCCGGAATCCATGTGGATGGAGTTTGACCCCAATTGAGCCATCGTCAATGATCGTGATGTGAAGAATTGCACATATAGAGTAGTCTCATTTTTCTAATCTGATTTGGCAGACTGCGTTGCGCGATCTGTTTGGGGCCAAAATCAGGGTTAGGGACCTTTTTGGCCGTTCGGCTCCGGAGCCAGACGAGCCCATATATTCGTCAGCTCTGGAGCCCCTGATTTCCAACTAATTCGTGGGTTTAGCGGCCGTTGGGATTAATCTTGATCTTCATTTCGATCGAAACAACGGAACGGTTCGGTTCCAACTGGCTGCCATAAAGAAGCACCCGCTGCGAAATTGTCCACGTGGCCTTCAGTGAAGATCGTCACTTTCAATTGGCTGGACCGATTTTGCGGCCATGCTGTCAATCGCGGCTTGTCTGGACCCATCAAGGTCAATTGCACGGCAAAGATCTTTGATCAAAAAAGTCTCGAAACCGCATGCGACGGCATCTTCAGCTGAGAATTTTACACAAAAATCCAACGCCAGCCCTGCGCAAAACACTCGTGAGATGCCCATTTCCTGGCAATACCCCGCCAGTCCGGTGGGCGTCATATGGTCATTTTCAAAGTAGGCCGAGTAGGAGTCGATTGCCCGTCTATAGCCTTTGCGGACAATGAGAGTGGCCTGGCTGGTGTCGAGATTGGGGTGAAAGTCTGCGCCTGCAGATCCTTGGATACAGTGATCCGGCCACAGAGTTTGTGCGCCATAAGGCATGCTCACAACGGAATAGGGTTCCAGCTTGTCGTGAGAGGACGCGAATGAGCTGTGCCCCGCCGGATGCCAATCTTGAGTGAGCACGACCGTCTTGAACTTTTGCATCAGCCCATTGAGCGGGCCAACGATCTCATCGCCGCCTGGAACAGCCAAAGAACCACCAGGACAGAAATCATTCTGGACATCGATGACCAGCAGCAGATCCTGAACATCTGGGGTGATCTTTGTCATTGGGTTTTTGCTCTAGTTGTTCCAGCCATCAACAATACGACGGTTGAGTTCTCCCGGGTCGAGAATCACGAGGGCACCTCTGGTCTTTTCGATAACAGACTCTCGTTCCAGATTTTTCATTTCACGCGACACAACCTCGCGTCTGCTTGCGATTCGGTCGGCGATTTCCCTTTGTATTGGAGGAGGGCTTATCGACCTTTGCCCCTCATGTCCGGGTCGTTTTGAGGAAAGGCGGAGAAGTTCCGCGTAGAGCCGGTGTTTCGCCTGTAGAAACGAATATTCCGAAAGACGAATACTCAACTGCCGCACAAGTCCGGTCAGCCGGCGCATGACCTGGCGATTCACTGATGGCACTTTTTCCAGAACGTCCATGAACACGTGCCGCGGCATGATACACATGCGAGAACGCGTTATTGAGGTTACATTTGCCGAGCGGGTCATGCCGTCAATTGCTGCGATCTCACCAAAAAAATCGCCGGCATTGGCTTCGTTCAAAATCACTTCCTTGCCGGCAGAAACCCGGACAATGATCCTCACTTTGCCGGAGATGATGAAACGGACATCGGTGGAGTCATCGTGATGATCAATCACCAATTCGTTTTCAGCATAGTCCTTCCAAACGCACCGGCTTCCGTAGAGCTGATTTTGATCTTCACTAAGATCGGTAAAGAGGTCGATATCAGACAGTCGGGGCATGGCAAATGTCTTATAAATGATTATGAAATCCGATGGTCCATTTGTTATTACACAAACGCAACCGTCGAGACGTTAGGCCATGCGACGCCTAGTGGGCAAGAGAACCCATGGTTGCAATTTGGGTTGTGGACAGTAAGCCGTTCCGATTAGCGTCCGCGAATTCTTGGATCAAGCGCATCGCGAATTGCATCGCCCATATAGTTCACACTCAGTACCGTGAAAGAAATCGCGATCCCGGGCCACAGAACACGGGACGGTGTGATCTGGATGAAGTTTACACCATCATACAAGAGCCGCCCCCAAGTCGGAAAGTCTGATGGAAAGCCCAGGCCAAGGAAGCTAAGCGCACTTTCGGTGATGATTGCGTTGGCAATTCCAAGTGTCGCTGAAACCATTATCGGGCTCAACACGTTGGGAAATATGTGGCGCCCGATGATGCGATGCGAGCGGGTACCAATGGAGTGAGCTGCGAGAACAAACTCTCGTTCTTTCAGCGCCAGTACTTCGCCACGGACAATTCGAGCGGTCTGCATCCAGCTCGTAATGCCGATCACAAAGACAATGAGCAAGAATATGCCTGTCTCGGGGCCAAATGCGTTTCGAAGCACATCCCGAAACAGCATGATGATCACAAGGAGCAGCGGCAGCAGTGGAAGAGCAAGGAACAGGTCGGTGAAACGCATGAGTGCGCCGTCGAGAGATTTGAAAAAACCGGCAAGCACGCCAATCACCGTTCCAAGAACAAGCGACAGTAGCATAGCGGTTACGCCAACAGCCAGCGACACCTGTCCGCCAGCCATGACCTGCGCCAGCATATCCCGTCCGAGGTTGTCCGTCCCCATTGGGTGCGCCCATGTGGGGCCAAGATTTTTTGCTCTGTAGTCCAGATATTGAGGATCAACCGTGTGGAAAAAAGGTCCGACAACGACGATCAAAATGATCCCGAAAAAAACGATGACGCCGGCCATACCGCCTTTGTGTTGGCGGAACTGTCGCCACACATCGCCCCAAAGGGAACGGTGTTCGCCGACGGTTGCGGTCGCTGCGTTGCCCATCTCGTTCGGCTCGTTTTGCACTGCCTGATCAGTCATAGCGAATCCTCGGATCAAGCAGGCCGTAGGCAATATCTGCGATCAGATTGAACAACACGATCAGCACGGCAAATATGAAGGTCAGTGTTTGGACGGTAGGGATGTCCGCACCCTGAATGGCGATAATGAGCAATTGCCCTAACCCGTTCACCCTGAATATCTGCTCGGTGATGATGGCGCCCGAGAAAATCTGCGGAATGCCAAGTGCAATCACAGTGACCACAGGGATCATGGAATTTCGCAGCACATGGACCAGCACGACAGCTGATTCCTTGATGCCTTTGGCTCGGGCGGTCCGGACATAGTCCTGGCTCAGATTGTCGAGCATGGATGCTCGCATGAACCTAGACAGTTGGGCGGCATTGAACAGGGCGAGCACCATGACAGGCATGATCATCTGTTTCACCTGCAGCCAGAAGCTCGACCAACTGTTCACAACCAGGGTCGTATCATAGATCGAAGGCAACCAGTTGAGCTGCGCACTAAAAACGACGATCAGAAGGACGCCTGTAAAGAAGGTCGGAACAGAAAAGCCGACCATCGAGATGAATGTGCCAATCTGGTCAAAAATAGAATATTGCTTGTAGGCGGAAATCACGCCGATAGGTACGGCGATCAGAATGCCGACCACATAAGAAAGGCCAACCACCCATAGTGTTTGCGGCATGCGCTCCGCAATCAGGTCAACAACGGGGCCGCGGGTCTGCCAGGATGTTACGCGCAACCGGTCATCTGATGCGAACATCTCCCAACCGGTCCACTGATGAAGCAGATTGAGGGGTTCGTTGATAAAGAACTGCTCAAGCCATTTGAAATAACGAATGACAAATGGTTCGCCCAAACCGAGGCTTTCGCGAATTTGCGCGCGAACTTCAGCAGGAATTGTAAGTGGTAAATTGCCGGTTGGATCATTCGGGGCAAGGTCCAGAATGGCAAAGATGATGAAGCTGATCACCAGCAGTGTGGGTACGGCGAAGAACAGCCGCCTCATGGTGTAATTCAGCATACGCAGCCCCTGCGCAATAGGCCTGATTGCGAACTCAGGCTCTTGTTTTGATGAAAGAAATCACCCGCAATCCACAAGGATTGCGGGTGATCGTGACGACAGGTCTACTTCTTGCGTGACCAGTCCTGAACATTCCAAAGCTCGGAATCCCAGGAATTCATCTTCACGCCGTCAAGAGTGACGGAGTGTGCAGATACATCACCACGGTGAATGAGCGGAATCATAGCACCTGCCTGCATCAGCATGTCGTTCATTTTCTTGGCAAGTTCTGCTCGCTTCTCGAGGGAAGCGGTTTTGCCCATTTCAGCAACGAGAGCATTGTACTCTTCATTGCAGTAACGCGGCATGTTGTTGCCGAGCCATTGATTGCCGGGCGCTGGAATCTGGTTGCAGTGCCAGTTCGCCATGTACTTTTCAGGGTCTGTGCCGTCGAAGTTGTTGGTGTACATTTCGATATCAGCAAAGAACTTCTGGAAAGTGTCAGGGCTCGACTGGTCACCACCGAAGAACACAGCAGCATCAATGTTGCGCAGCTCGGTTTCAACACCGATTTCTGCCCACATCTGCTTGATGAAAGCCTGTGTGCCCTGACGAACCGAGTTGGTTGAGGTTTGGTACAGGATCGAAAGGCGAACGCCGTCCTTGGCGCGAATGCCATCAGAGCCTTTCGCCCAACCGGCGTCGTCGAGCAGCTTGTTGGCGCCAGCCACATCCTGCTTTTTACAATCATCATTTGCCGTCGAAGCATAGATTGCTGGAGCAGGAAGCACATTACAGGTGACCTGACCTGCCGCACCGTACCCGGCATCCACCAGTATCTGGCGGTCGATTGCCATGGACAGGGCTTTGCGAACAGCAGGATCGCTCAGGAATGGGTGCGCATGCTTGACGGTTGCACGCTCGTCACCAAGGTCAGCGCTTGGGTTGGTGAAATTCACCATCAGGCGTTCGACGGATGTGCCGAAAGACGTAACAATCTTGCCTTTGCCGGCCGCAGCCATCTGGCTCAGAACCTCAGGTTCGACCTGCAGGTTCCAGGCATAGTCAAACTCGCCAGTCTCCAGAACGGAGCGCGCGGCAGAAGCTGCATCCCCGCCACCCTTGAATGTCGCCGTTGCAAAGGCTGGTTTGCCTTCTTCGCGGTAATTCGTGTTTGCAGCAAAGGTAACAACGTCGTTTGCTTTGAATTCCGTCACTGTGAATGGGCCAGTGCCGTGCGGACCAAAGTTTGCGTCTGTGCAGGTCGGAGCCTTGGCACCCATGCAGTTTTCAAACTGGGCTTTTTGAAGGATTGGCGTGGTGGTGCCAACAAACGGGCCGTATGGGAAAGGCTTTGGAACACCAAACGTGATCTTCACCGTGTGATCATCAACGGCTTCCACCGAAGTCACGTCGGTGAACTTTGCCGATTGCTGACAGCCGCCGGATGGGTCGAGGCAGTAAGCTGCAGTAAATGCAACATCACCTGCGGTGAAGGCTGATCCGTCCGACCACTTTACACCTTGCTTCAGTTTCCAAGTGATGGATGTCAGGTCTTTGGACACACCGCCATTTTCAACAGTGGGAATCTCGGCTGCCAGAGCAGTGACCATGTTTCCGTTTTCATCGTAGTAGGCCAATGGCTCGATAACCATTGAAGACGCCTCAATGTCCTTGGTGCCGCCTGACAGATAGGGGTTCAGGATTGAAGCAGCCTGCCAGTACAGGATGTTGAGATTGCCATCACTGCCTCGTTCGGCATGGGCTGTTGATGCCATGACGGCGGCAGCCGCTGTCATCAACAGTGTTTTTTTCAATGATCGCATTCGAGTTCTCCCTTTGCGTTTGGTTTCATTGGAATTGTTCGGGCAACGCACGGAGATCATTGGTCCGTGCGCGAGAAGCTGATGTTTTCTGAGGTTCTATCGTGATCCAGGAAACGACAACTTCCAGCAACGCTCTCAATCTGCTGCTGCCATTGTCGAAGACGGAGCTGATTTGGAAAGTGGTGGTTCGGACGATACCAACGCAGCCGCCAATGCCGCTGTCGACACTGGATGACCAATTCGATTGGTTATATCTTTTCTGTAGATCCGATACGTTCAGAACCGGCTCTGTCACGCAACCCCCAAGTGTCCCGCGGTGATGCGGCACCTGAATCACCATTACTCATTCCCTGTCGACATTATTGATTGTTGAACTGCCGACCCATCGATCTGATCATGTTGTCAAATGACAATCAAGCCAGATAATTTTCAAATCTCGAAATTTGAGACTGAACTGGGGAGCGGCGCCAGTGAGTGGTGAATGAGTAAGGCCGGAAAATCGGCGCTCAGGGCCGCTCTGCCAACAGCATGTAATTCACATCCAAATCGCGAGACCGATTCCAACTGGCTTTGAGCGGGTTGTAGAACACGCCAGTGCTGTCGATAACGCTCATCCCGGCTGCGTCGATACAGGCTTTAAGCTCTTCAGGCTTCACCAGTTTTTCAAACTCGTGGGTTCCCCTGGGAAGCCATCTTAAAACCTGTTCCGCCATAAATATTGCCAGCGCCCGGGCCTTGGCTGTTCGGTTAATTGTTGCAACGAACATCAGTCCACCCGGTTTTACCATCTCACAGCAAGCGGACATGAAGAGCGGAACATGCGCCACATGCTCCACCACTTCCATATTCAAAATGATGTCGAATCGTTCCCCTGCTGCCGCCAGTGCTTCGGCGGTTGTTGCCTGATAGGTCACGTTCACACCGGACTGTGATGAGTGGATCTTCGCGATCTCGATGTTGGTTTCAGAAGCATCCGCGCCTGTTACATCCGCGCCCATGCGCGCCATTGGTTCGCTGAGGAGACCACCACCGCAACCAATATCGAGAACCCGCAGTCCCGCAAGCGCATCTGCCGACTTCGCATCTCGTTCGAAATGTTCGCAAACTTTCTCCCGGATGTAACGCAACCGAACCGGATTGAATTTATGGAGCGGTTTGAACTTGCCGGACGGGTCCCACCATTCAGCCGCCATGGCGTTGAATTTTTCGAGCTCAGCAGGATCGATGGTGGTTGATGATGCCTGGTCAGCCATGGGGCACTCGCTTGTGGTTGAGGCAAGGTATTGCCATTCATACGGTCCCTATTTGGAAGCCAGATCAACTGAAAATCAATGCGACACGGGGTCGGATTTATCCTGTTCGGTTCACCCTGTTTGGTGAGCAGACATGAAGATCGCCGTGATCCAATTCTTGCAGACGGGTTGGAAGTTGGCTAAGAGGCGCGCAATCCGCTCCGCACTCTGGAGCTTTTTTATTGAACCACGCCGACTTCCGGGTCCCGCTCAAAATCATGTCCCGACTTGTTCTGAAATTTGGCGGCACATCTGTTGCCGATCTGGACCGTATTCGCAACGTCGCCGCCCACGTGGGCCGTGAAGTTGCTGCGGGTCATGAGGTTGCTGTGGTTGTGTCCGCAATGGCCGGCAAGACCAATGAGTTGGTCGAGTGGACCCGTCAGGCTTCGCCTATTCATGATGCAAGAGAGTATGATGCTGTCGTGGCGTCCGGCGAGCAGGTCACCGCCGGGCTTTTGGCGCTGGTGCTGCAGAACAATGGCATTGATGCGCGGTCCTGGCTCGGCTGGCAGATTCCGGTGAAAACCGATGGTTCTCATGGTGCAGCCCGCATTGCGGACATTGATGCGAGCGAAATTGTTCGCCGTTTTGAAACCGATCAGGTGGCGGTTGTTGCAGGATTTCAGGGTATCGGCCCTGACAATCGTATCGCCACGCTGGGTCGTGGTGGATCGGACACGAGCGCTGTGGCGCTTGCTGCTGCGATTGAGGCGGATCGATGCGATATCTACACCGATGTGGATGGCGTTTACACCACCGACCCTCGCGTTGAGCCGAGTGCGCGCCGGCTTGAGCGCGTGGCGTTTGAAGAGATGCTCGAAATGGCCTCGCTGGGGGCAAAAGTACTACAGGTGCGTTCCGTTGAACTCGCCATGGTGCATCAGGTGCGGGTTTTTGTGCGTTCAAGCTTTGATGATCCGGCCTCAATAGATTCGACCGGTAGCAACCAGCCCCCGGGCACCCTGATTTGTGATGAGGATGAAATCGTGGAACAGCAAACCGTAACCGGCATTGCCTACGCCAAGGATGAAGCCCAGATATCATTGCGACGGGTTGAGGATAAGCCCGGCGTCGCCGCCGCCGTTTTCGGACCTCTGGCCGATGCCCATGTGAATGTCGACATGATCGTCCAGAATGTTTCGGAAGACGGTTCGGTTACCGACATGACATTTACCGTACCAAACGCCGATCTCGACAAAGCGCTCGCAACACTTGAGAGCGCCAAGGACGAGGTGGGATTTCAAGTCATTCAAAGCGATGCTGGTATGGTGAAAGTGTCTGTCATTGGCATTGGAATGCGTTCACATGCTGGCGTTGCTGCCACCGCATTCAAGGCGCTTTCGGACCGAAATATCAACATTCGCGCCATCACAACGTCGGAAATCAAGATATCCATCCTGATAGATGCGGCGTATTCAGAGCTGGCGGTGCGCACTTTGCATTCCGTTTATGGTCTGGATAAAGAGTAGCAGATTTTCCGGTCAGAACCGGAACTGAGAACGGTATCCGCCATTCGGGCACCCGTTTCATCGACAGGGCGAAGTCGTGGTACCGCCCAAACAGGATATGACTGATGAGAGTCCCGGCGACGGGGCCCCGGTTGCTGCTGAAGCGCCTGCGCGAAGTGATGGCAGAGCCGATTGGCCCGCAGGAAAGGCTTGACAAGATTGTTCAGCTTATCGCTGCCAATTTGGTGGCGGAAGTCTGCTCGGTCTATGCCTTGCGTGCTGATGGCGTGCTGGAACTTTTCGCGACTGAAGGTCTGAATCCGGAAGCTGTGCACCAGTCCTCTCTGCGGCTGGGTCAGGGACTGGTTGGAACCATTGCAGCCCAGGCGAAACCGCTCAATTTGAAGGATGCACAAAGCCATCCAGCGTTTGCCTACCTGCCGGAAACCGGAGAAGAAATTTACAGCTCGTTTTTGGGCGTGCCGATGTTGCGGGCGGGCCGCTCGCTCGGAGTCGTTGTTGTTCAGAACAAGGTCAACAGGGAGTATGGGGAAGAAGAAGTCGAAGCATTGGAGACTTCGGCGATGGTTCTGTCCGAACTGGTTGCGGCGGGAGAACTGGAAGCACTTAACACACGGGGTGTCGGCCTCGATCTCACACGACCGATTATGGTCGAGGGTGCAGCCTTGTCCGATGGGATCGGACTTGGCCATGTTGTGCTTCATGAGCCGCGCGTGGTGGTCACAAATCTGTTCAACGAAGATGCCGACCGCGAACTTGAGCGTTTGAAAGAGGCGCTTGCGGGACTGCGTATATCCATTGACCATATGCTCACGCGTGGCGACATGGCCGACAACGGTGAGCATCGCGATATTCTGGAAGTCTATCGCATGTATGCCAATGACCGTGGCTGGGTTCGAAGAATGGATGAGGCCATCGTCAATGGTCTGACCGCTGAAGCAGCGGTTGAGAAAGTTCAAAGTGAAAATCGAACACGCATGTACGGGCTTTCCGATCCCTTCATGCGCGAGAGGTTACACGACTTTGAAGACCTGGCTCGGCGATTGCTCCGGCAGTTGATGGGTAAATCCCAGGGCGCACTGACGGACGGCGCGCCAAAGGACGCAATTGTTGTTGCCCGCAACATGGGTGCAGCGGAGCTTCTCGACTATGATCGGGCCGGACTGCGCGGCCTTGTTCTTGAGCATGCAACCGCAACCAGCCATGTGGTGATTGTCGCCCGTGCACTTGGCATTCCAGTGGGCCAAGCGGCCGGTATTGTTTCACGCTGTGAGAATGGTGACGCCATCATCGTCGATGGAACAGATGGTATTGTACATCTGCGACCGGCAGGCGATGTCGAAGCGGCCTACGTGGAAAAGGTGCGTTTTCAGGCCCGACGGCAGGAACAATATGCGGCGCTGCGCGATCAGCCCTCGCGAACAAAAGATGGCATCGAAATCGAATTGCTGATGAATGCCGGACTTTCAGTGGATTTGCCGCAACTCGACCTGTCCGGCGCACATGGAATCGGCCTGTTTCGCACTGAACTGCAGTTCATGATTGCCGAGGCATTGCCGAAGCTGAAGGAGCAGCAGAAATTCTACTCCACTGTGCTTGAGGCGGCTGGCAACCGCCCTGTAACGTTTCGGCTGCTGGATGTTGGCGGCGATAAGGTGCTGCCATATCTGAACTCTGTTGCCGAGGAGAACCCGGCCCTTGGATGGCGTGCGGTTCGGTTTGCGATTGATCGACCTGGTCTCATGCGGGTTCAGCTGCGCTCGCTTTTGCGGGCGGCGTCGGGTCGCGAACTGCGACTGATGGTGCCGATGACAACAGAGGTTGATGAGATCGATAAAGTCCGGGCCATGCTCAACAAGGAAGCCGGCCTGGTTGAGAAGTTTGGAACCCCACCGCCATCTGATATTCTGCTTGGGTCGATGATTGAGGTGCCACATTTGCTGTGGCAACTTGATGAATTGATGAGCCGGGTAGATTTCGTATCTGTCGGGTCAAACGATCTGTTCCAATTCATGGCTGCCAGTGACCGCACCAACAGTCTGATGGCGGATCGGTACAATCCCGTTTCTGTGCCGTTTATGCGTGCTCTAAAGTCCATTGTAGACGCCGGAAAACGCAACGATACGCCTGTTCACTTATGTGGAGAAATTGCAGGACGACCGCTGTCGGCAATGGCGTTGTTTGCAATTGGCTTCCGTTCTGTATCGATGCCGCCTGCAGCCATCGGACCGGTAAAGGCCATGTTGACGTCGCTTGATCTGAACGAGCTTACGCGGATCTGCGACGAAGCGCTTGCCGCCGACGCCGGACGGACGGATTTGGGAGCAATCATTTCGCATTTTGCGGACGCAAACTCGATTCCCTATTAGCGGTGCGCAGAAAGCACCGTTTCGCCACGCCGATTTCCGATTGAGTCACTCCTCTCATGCTGCCTGAAGAAAAAATCTCCCAAATTCTTGCTCGCTACTCAGAAATTGAGAGTGCGATGAGCGCAAACCCCGACCCTGAGACCTATGTCAAACTGGCCTCCGAGTTTTCGGAGATGGGGCCCGTCGTGGAGAAAATCCGGGAGATGCAATCTGCGCGATCTGATCTTGAAGGTGCGATTGAACTTCTCGGTGATGCTGACACAGACGCCGAAATGCGGGAACTGGCGACACTTGAGAAAGAAGAACTTGAGACCCGGATCGCCAGTCTTGAAGAGGAATTGCAACTGCTCCTTCTACCGAAGGACAGCGCTGATGATAAAAGCGCAATTCTGGAGGTTCGAGCAGGAACAGGCGGTTCAGAAGCCGCACTGTTCGCTGGTGATCTGTTCCGCATGTATCAGCGCCATGCAGAAGCAAATCGCTGGAAGGTGGAGATCCTGTCTGAAAGCGCGGGGGAAGTGGGTGGCTTTAAGGAGATCATTGCGTCAATCACTGGTCGCGGTGTCTTTGCCCGTCTGAAGTTTGAGTCGGGTGTTCACCGGGTTCAGCGGGTTCCCGAGACCGAGTCGGGTGGACGCGTGCACACTTCTGCCGCCACTGTGGCTGTGCTTCCGGAAGCTGAAGAGATTGATGTCGAGATCCGCAACGAAGACATCCGCATTGACACGATGCGTTCGTCAGGCGCTGGGGGGCAGCACGTCAACACCACTGATTCTGCTGTTCGCATCACTCACCTGCCAAGCGGTATCGTTGTAATGAGTTCGGAAAAGTCCCAGCATCAAAATCGCGCGAATGCGATGAAAGAACTGCGCACTCGGCTCTACGACATGGAACGGCAAAAGGCGGATCAAGAGAGGGCGGACTCGCGGCGCGGGCAAGTTGGCTCAGGTGATCGTTCGGAACGGATTCGGACGTACAACTTTCCTCAGGGGCGCGTGTCAGACCACAGAATCAATTTGACCCTCTACAAGCTTGATAAAATCATCATGGGCGAAGGGCTGGATGAAATATTTGATGCCCTGATCGCGGATTTTCAGGCAAGCCAGCTGGCCGCCTTGGGCGACGATGTCGCCTGACATTCTAGATCGGGACAGTGTCCCAACAATTGGTTTCATCATTCGGGAAACGGCGAGCGCTTTTGCTGAGGCCGGGTTGGAGACGCCCGGTCTCGACGCCCGTCTGCTAATGAGCCACACGCTGTCCTGCGACGGTGCCAGGCTGGTCGCAATTGAGAACGACAGGCTGGGTTCGCATCAGGCGGAGCTTTTTGAACAGCTATGCGAGCGGCGTCTCGAGGGAGAACCAGTTCATCGTATTCTCGGACATAGAGAATTCTGGGGTCGCCACTTTATTTTGAACTCCCATACGCTCGAACCTCGTCCAGACAGTGAGGTGCTGATTGAGGCGGTCCTTGCTCGGATTGACAGATCTGGTCGGCACGACGAACCGTTGCACATTCTTGATCTGGGAACTGGCACGGGTGTTCTAGGCCTTACACTCGCTGCTGAATTGCGAAGCTCGTTCGCGATCCTCACCGACATTTCATCAGACGCATTGCAGGCGGCATCTCTCAATGCGCAAGAACTCGGACTTGCCAAGCGCGTCAGCCTCAAAAAGGGAAATTGGTTTGATGCACTGAAAGACTGCGATGGTCGGGCATTCGACATTATTGTCTCTAATCCGCCCTATATTCCGTCTGGCACGATGAGCGGTTTGCAGAAAGAGGTTCGCCTTCACGATCCTGTCGCGGCGCTGGACGGGGGCAATGATGGCCTTGATCCATATCGCGTGATTTTCTCACAAGCGGTACGCTTTCTAACACCGGAGGGAGTGCTGGTTGTCGAACACGGGTTTGATCAGCGTGATGTTTTATGCCTACTGGCAGAGGAGTCGGGCTGGCGTGTGGAATCACAACTGAATGACCTTGGCGGCAATGCTCGTGGATTGGTCCTGACACCTGATTGAGATCTCAAGCGCCCGGAGTGTCAACACTCGCTCGAAACTCGATGAGCAAAAAAACACTTGGCAAGGATTGGGTGAATGACTAATGTCTTTGAGACCTTGCCTCGCATTGGCGGTGTTATCCCGAAAGCGAATCAGATTTACTGTTCAACAGTGCAGGCTGGGTATCCCGGATTTAGAAAATGTGGCCGACCGACGGGTCGGGGCAAACATAACCGGACGTCAGGTGAAATGAACCATTGAGCCGACATGCTTTGCAAAAGCACCATGCTTTTGCATTCAAGAGCAGTTTGGTCGGTGCCGAATAGGCGGTCTCACCTGAAGAAGGTTCCAATTCCTCAAGAATAGAGACACGGATGAGGCAAGGACAGCAACAGAATAAGCAGCGTATGCGTGGCCGCGGAGGCGGCGGCGGGCGTAAGGGGCAAAATCAGCTCAATCGCTCTATGGAGAGCAGCGGGCCTGACGTAAAGATTCGCGGCACTGCCGCTCATATTGCGGAAAAATATATGGCACTTGCCCGGGACGCAATTTCGTCCGGAGACATGATTGCCGCTGAAAATTATCATCAGCATGCCGAGCATTATAATCGCATGATTGCGGCAGCTGTGGCAGCTCAAGCCCAACGCAATGAGCAGCGCCAGCAGGAAGCTGCAGAGCGTGAGAACCGCAACAGCGGCGACGCTGAAGCAGCAAACGGACAGGCGTCTGACCAGTCTAAGAATGAAGGGGAAGCGACAGCGCCGTCTTCCGCTTCAGATGGTGACGTAAGTGCTGTTAACGGATCCGGACCGCAGCCGGTGCTGGATGAAGTTCCTGCCGAAGTCAGCATCAAGGACACGCCGGTGAACGGTGCGGCTCCAAAAGCCGAGGCGGAAGCTGAAGGCGAACCCAAGCCAAAGCGCACGCGACGTCCGCGTCGACCCAAACGGGAAGCTACAGACGCACCAGCCGAGCAGGCCGCGTCCGATAATGCCAGCGAATTGCCTGCCTTCATCGTCGGCGAGTGACAATTGGCCGGGTGATGGTCTGTCACCCGGCGAATTTTAGATTGGTTACCCTCGAACTTCTGGTTCAGGCATTTGCGCACCATCGTGCTTTTCGACCCTGCCAGCGCTTTGCCAACCGCTCTTTCACCAGCATGTCTCCCACCGTTTTGTTTCCAATGCGGAACCGCGCTAGCGTTCGGCCATAACGATCTATGCCTTGACGTTCAATCGACCATGCATTGTTGCTAAGGATTGACGCGAGGCGCCGCTTGGCTCGTTCGCCAAGTCTTCGTTCTTCGCGGCATCGGGGCTTGAATGTTTCCGGCGCATCAATGCCGGAAAGTCGAAACTTCTCACCCTTGTACCACACCGTGTCGCCATCAACGGTGCAGGTGTACCGAAGTCCGCCATTACAAAGAGGAAATGTGGCCTTGTGGGTGTACGCCGACGGTTTGCCTGGCTTTAAGTCTGCGAACTGATTCAGATTTCCCGCAAACGTACCAGCCCATGCAACCAGCGTTGTGTGATTTCCTGTCATGACGGCAAACAAAACAAGCTGTAGCAACATGCCAATCACGAGCAGTGGCAACCACTGACCGCGTCGCCGTTTACGTCGGCGGTGTTTTTCAAATGAGATAACGTCGGGCGGATGGGAAAAACTCATACTGTGAGCATGAGGGAAACTGTTTTCCAATTGCTGAATCCGCGCAGAGGCCCTAGCAGGCAAATTGCGGTGCCCGCTTCACATTTGAACAAACGTTCCTATATCTTCTCGGAAAGGTCTGCTGCCTCGCGGGGGCCTGTCTTCGTTTTTCATTCCATGCCGCAAACGCGGGTGGATATTGAGAGGAATGACCATGAACTTAGAAAAATACACAGAACGTGTGCGCGGATTTTTGCAGTCCGCACAATCGCGTGCACTGGCTGATGGCCACCAGCAATTCGTCCCCGAACATATCTTGCGTGAACTGCTTCAGGATGAGCAGGGACTCGCGAGCGGTCTGATTGAACGCGCAGGTGGCAATGCAAAGGATGCGCTGCTTGCGACCGAAACTGCGATTTCAAAATTGCCGCAGGTTTCTGGCGGCAATGGGCAACTTTATCTGGCGCAGCCCCTCGCCAAGGTTTTCGACACCGCTGAAAAGGTTGCCAAGAAGGCCGGGGACCAGTTTGTAACGGTCGAGCGTCTTTTGCTCGCACTCGTAGTGGAAAAGGGTGCGGCAACCTCCGGCATTCTTTCCAAAGCTGGCGTCACGCCAACAGCGCTCAACCAGGCAATCGAAGCAATTCGCAAGGGCAGAACCGCCGATACAGCTTCAGCCGAAGAAGGCTATGATGCCTTGAAGAAGTATGCGCGTGATCTCACCCAGGATGCCCGTGATGGACGTCTTGATCCCGTCATCGGACGTGATGAAGAAATTCGTCGCGCGATTCAAGTTTTGTCGCGACGCACAAAGAACAACCCCGTACTGATTGGTGAACCGGGTGTCGGCAAGACAGCAATTGCTGAAGGTCTTGCGTTGCGGATTATCAATGGCGATGTGCCAGAGTCCCTCAAAGACAAGCAATTGATGGCGCTCGACATGGGCGCACTGATTGCAGGCGCAAAATACCGCGGAGAATTCGAAGAGCGTTTGAAGGCTGTGCTTGGCGAAGTGCAAGCCGCCGATGGTGGCATCGTGCTCTTTATTGATGAGATGCATACGCTCATTGGCGCCGGAAAAACCGAAGGCGCGATGGATGCATCCAATCTCCTGAAACCGGCTTTGGCTCGTGGTGAACTGCATTGCGTTGGTGCCACCACGCTCGATGAATATCGCAAGCATGTGGAAAAGGATGCGGCACTTGCCCGCCGCTTCCAGCCCGTTTTCATTTCGGAACCGGCGGTGGACGACACAATTTCCATCCTGCGTGGGATCAAGGAAAAATATGAGCTGCATCACGGGGTTCGAATCACCGATTCCTCACTCGTGTCAGCCGCAACCCTGTCTAATCGTTACATCACAGATCGTTTTTTGCCGGACAAAGCCATCGATTTGATGGACGAAGCGGCATCGCGGCTCAGGATGCAGGTTGATTCAAAACCTGAAGAACTGGATGAGCTTGATCGGCGCATCATCCAGATGAAGATCGAGCGAGAGGCGCTGCTCAAAGAAAAGGATCAGGCCTCAAAAGATCGGCTTGCCAAGCTTGAAGGCGATCTGGCCGATCTGGAAGAGAATGCGAATGAGCTATCTGCACGTTGGATGCAAGAGAAAGACAAGTTATCGGATACGCGCGATCTGAAGGAGAAGCTTGATCAGGCACGCATTCAGCTGGAACAGGCTCAGCGAAAGGGTGACCTCGCTCAGGCGGGAGAACTGTCCTATGGCGTGATCCCGGAGCTTGAGCGAAAAATTGCCGATGCTGAAGGCGATGGAGACAGTGTGCCGTCCATGATGGAAGAAGCTGTTACCCCATCTCACATCGCACAGGTGGTTTCACGCTGGACCGGCATTCCGGTTGACAAGATGCTCGAAGGCGAACGCGAGAAACTTCTGCGCATGGAAGATGAGCTCGCTGAACGCGTAATCGGACAGGGCGAAGCTGTGCAAGCGGTGTCAAAAGCGGTCCGCCGTTCCCGGGCCGGCATTCAGGATCCGAATCGTCCTTTGGGTTCCTTCATCTTCCTTGGGCCTACAGGTGTGGGCAAGACGGAACTCACCAAAGCGCTCGCTGATTATCTCTTTGATGATGATGGCGCGATGGTGCGTCTCGACATGTCAGAATTCATGGAGAAGCACTCGGTCGCCCGGTTGATCGGTGCCCCTCCTGGATATGTTGGCTATGAAGAAGGTGGTGTTCTGACAGAAGCCGTTCGCCGCCGCCCCTATCAGGTTGTCCTTTTCGATGAGATCGAAAAAGCTCATCCGGATGTCTTCAATGTGCTTTTGCAAGTACTTGATGACGGTCGGTTGACCGATGGTCAGGGCCGTACCGTGGATTTCCGCAATACGCTCATCATCATGACATCGAATCTGGGTGCTGAATATCTGGTTGCCCTGAAAGAGGACGAGGATGCGGAAGCGGCAAGAGAGCAGGTGATGGACGTGGTTTGGGCATCGTTCCGGCCGGAATTCCTGAACCGGGTGGATGAGACAATTCTCTTCCATCGCCTCAAGCGGGATGACATGGCGGGTATTGTCGCCATTCAGCTCCGTCGTCTGGAAAGCCTGTTGGCTGATCGCAAGATCGAACTGGCTTTGGATGACACAGCAACAGCATGGCTTGCCCAGAAAGGATATGATCCCTCTTATGGTGCAAGGCCGCTGAAACGGGTCATTCAGAAGTACCTTCAGGACCCGCTTGCGGAGAAAATTCTATCCGGCGACGTGAACGACGGGCAGAAGGTTCGTATTTCAGCGGGATCCGATCGACTTGTGCTCAAGCCAGCTTCAAGACCAACCGCGGTTCCCGACGAAGCCGCGGCGTAACAACAACAAGGTCGAAGGGAAATCGTCCCGCCGACCTTGTTCAGCTAGCTCTACTGGTTGAAGGCGAGGCGTCCGCCGGATTTTTGATCTTCCGGCGGATTAATAAGCGCGTTGATGCGATCACGCTCGCGCTCGAACGCTGCCAGTTCCGCACCCTTGAGAACGCGCCCTTTGGGCAGACGTATACGCATCGGATTGACCTTGTTACCGTTCACGATCACCTCATAATGAAGGTGCGGGCCGGTTGAGAGACCAGTTGTGCCGATGGATCCGATCACCTGACCCTGGCGCACCCGGGCACCGGGTTTCACGCCTTTGGCGATCCGGCTTTGATGGGAATACGATGTTTTATAGCCATTGGCGTGGCGGATGATGGTTTGTTTGCCATATCCACCGGCATGCCAGCCCGCTTTCTCCACAACGCCATTTCCGGCAGACAGAATTGGCGTCCCGCGTTTGGCTGACCAGTCAACGCCGGTGTGCATTTTGCGATAGCCGGAAATTGGATGGCGGCGCATTCCGAATCCTGACCGAAAGCGCGCATTTGGAACTGGTTTTCTGAGCAGAAACTTCTTCGCGCTCTTGCCGAACTCATCGTAGAAATCGACCACACCGTCATCAGACGTACGAAAGCGATAGTACCGCTTCTTCGTGCCGTTCAGAGTGATGCCGGCATAAAGTATCTCGGCTGCAGAGGATGCATCCTCTCCGCCGTCTTCAAGAGAGTAAAAGACTTCCAACTCATCGGCCGGTGTGATGCGCTTTTGAAAGTCCACATCAAATGCGAACACCTTGACCAGGCGCTCGATATGCTTCGGAGAAAGCTTCTGCGACATAGCTGCCCGATAGATGCCGTTATAAGTGTTGGGCAGTTTGGCGCTCGCAACCAGTTGCAGTTCTGGCTTTGCATTGTCGGCGGCCACTGCCGGTATTGGTGCAGGTGCCGGACCATAGACAAAAGTGCCATTGTCTCTGCGGGCTATCGAACTGATGTGCCGACCTTGATAATAAATGCTGACCCGGCGGATGCTTTTCGACTTGTTGCCCTGCGTCTGCTCAAACGCGACCCGGAGCTTGTAGCCCGCTTCGATATCGGTGGAGCCGAGCTCCCCGGTCAGCGCATCAGTTATGACCCGAATGGAAGCGGGTTCCGCTCCAAGGTCTCCCAATGCTTCTGCCAGTGGACGAGTCTTTCGAATTGCAATCACTTCCTCAGAGAAGCTGCGCTTGAATTTAGCATCGGAGTCCGGCTTGCTGATTGTTAAAACATTGGCGGCCGTAATTCGAATGTCCGGTCCGGTCACAATAGGTTCGGCTGATTGTTGCAATGAGAAACGCGAATCGTCGAACCACGGCATGGCGGCAACCATGACGGTTCCCTTGTTCAACTCGTCCGCCATAGAAACGACCAGCTTTTCCACTTCGCGGGCTGACGGTTCCGACTTTGGGTCGAACAGTTCGCTATCCAACGGGTAATCGATAACCCGGACGGTCACTTCACTTTCAATGTCCGCACCGTAGATTTGATCGCTGGCGGCGGCAGTGATCACCTCTTCCTTGCCAGACGTGGAAAACACAGTCAGTGCATTGAAGGCCGGGTATTTGAGCTTTCCGCTGGTTGCCACCGCCAAAGGTGCATGGATGTACCCAAACGGGCGCTTTTTAATCACTTCCGCTTCACCCACCCGGGTGACCGTTGGAATTTGCATCACCTGATTGCTGGAAGACTGGGTGGCGATGATTGCTAGCGGGCGATCACCCTTTTCTGCGCGCTTTCGCTTGTTGGCCTGATCACCGTTGACCGATGAAGCCTGAGGTGGAGTGGCCAGAAGCTGACGGCCATCAAGAGCGGCGTAGAGTGCACCCCCCATAAGAAGAGTGGAAGTGACCCCTGTCAGAAACGTTCCGCTGAGCCAGCGAAAGCTGACTTGTCGTTTGTCAGGTGGGCGTCGTCCGGACCCGGCCAGGATTGGTGGTTCGAGCCCCAACAACTGCTGTGCTTCAACGGATTGACGGGATTTGCCGGTCAACTGGGCAGCAGCCACTTTCCGATCCTGGTTTCAAACGAATGTCATAAAGTGTTGTGGTCTATATCAACTATGAGGCCCAATTGCGATAGGGTTCTGGCGCCCAATTGCGAGTGTTGAATTGCTGATTTTTCCTCCGATGAGGCGCTGACCGGGAGAATCCTTGGCGTTTCGCTTTACAATTGCGGGATATGGAGTCAGTATTTCCGCCGGGATCAGGAGCCTGAATCAGGACCAAATCGGGCCGTCGAAAAAAAACGAAAAAACATCATTTTCGTTGTTGACAGTCAGAAGGGTTCGACCCTATATACCGCCCATCAACGAGGGCGGCGCGCCGCTGGCGACAACATCGCTCGCTCCGATGATACCCCAAGGAAAGGCGTCGCTTAGGCGAAAACCTACCAAGACTGATGAGCTCAGTGCCTGGCGCAAGGTGCGACTCAGTCCAACGAAAACGCGTCTGTAGTTTTCTGATCTTTGACAATTGAATAGAAAGAAAGAGAAACGTGGGCGGCGGAGTTCTGCGGGATCTTTAGGGAATTTCCTTTTTCCTTACTGGTCCGATACGAGACTTCGGCGGACACGTTTCGAGAATGTTACAAATACCAGAGAACGTTAAGTTCTCAGGTGTGTTTAAAATGTTCTCGTCAATTCGCATCGATTTTTCCAGATCGATGCAATGCGTGACCAGATCGATGCATTGAGTGCCTTCTTTAAGGTTCGCATCGATTTATTAAAGCCGGAACAAATCTCAGATCAAACCTGAGAGTTTGATCCTGGCTCAGAACGAACGCTGGCGGCAGGCTTAACACATGCAAGTCGAACGCTCCCTTCGGGGAGAGTGGCAGACGGGTGAGTAACGCGTGGGAACCTACCTATCGGTACGGAACAACACGGAGAAATTCGTGCTAATACCGTATACGTCCTTCGGGAGAAAGATTTATCGCCGATAGATGGGCCCGCGTTTGATTAGCTAGTTGGTGAGGTAATGGCTCACCAAGGCGACGATCAATAGCTGGTCTGAGAGGATGATCAGCCACACTGGGACTGAGACACGGCCCAGACTCCTACTCCAATATCCCAGACGGTTCTAATCGAAAAATTTGAAGTCGCGTGTCAATAATAATCAAAGGAAATTGAAGGATCATTTAATCATTTTTGGGT
>JBCCGR010000012.1:0-101506 GCA_039029195.1 Pseudomonadota bacterium | reverse complement strand
GACCATCAAAGAAGCAGTCGCTCACAGCAATTTGGCTGTGGGCCAAATGCCTCCGCGTGGGCGGCGCAGTGGCGCCGGGCGGCTCTGCGCCGCCTTGTGGGGGCAGTCCAAATCGCACGTTGAGCGGCACCGAAGCAGGAGACGAATGCCGCACAAGAATTCACCGGCATCATTGCAAGCACACTTTGTCATTGCCGCTACGGCGGCAATCTAGTGCTGCAGGAGTGTGGTTGAGGGAGAGGTTGGGAGCCTGTCGCCCTAGCCACCCGCTGTTGCGGGTGTGACAAATCAATGGATTGGGCTGATTCAGGTCGCATTTCTAATTTGCTGTTTAATCACATCCGAAGCAAAGCCAGCGCGCAGCGATTTCTCACACACCAATCCCCATCTCATCCGAAGCCACCCCACCTCGATCCTGACCTTCGTCAGGATGATGGAGTTAAGGGAGAGACTGGCAACCAAGAAACTCAATACGCCTGCCACTCCTCTCCGCCGTCATCCCGCGTGACAACGCAATCTCTGTGGCGCCATGTCATATCACCTGGTGAACCACTTTGTGCAAAGTCGGATATCAATCTGCCTTGCTATCGCCAAAAACAACAAAGGCGCGGGGCGTGAAAGCCCTGCGCCTTTTAGTGGCCGGGAGTGACTGGAGATCCTCCCAGTGTTGAAATCGGGTGATCAAAAAGTCCGGTTCGCGGCCTTCTGGTAGTGCTTGTTAATGTCGGCAGGTTCGACGCGATTGTCTGATTTGGCTTGCGCTTCGTTCACCAGGGTCACCATGGTGGCGATCATCATTGCGAGAGCCATTGCGAATGCGACCAAAATCATCAACATGTCCGTTCTCCTTCAAATCAGATGGAAGCCGTTGTCTGCTTTCCACGCGACAATGAATGAGAACGCGAGCGGGCTCTGTAACAGATGTTACATGGCGGCTATTTCTGTTTGAATTGGGGGAATGCCAGACAGAAAAAAGGCGCAGGGTGGGAGGAAGCCCTGCGCCTTTCACTGGCCGGGAGAGACTGGCAATCTCCCGGTTATAAACTGAATTTCTACGAAGCCCGGCCTTTGGCGGCTTGGTAGTGCTCACCGAGCATCACCGGTTCTCCGGCGAAATGTGATTTGGATTGCGCTTCATTCATCAACGTCACCATCGTGGCGATCATCATGGCGAGAGCCATTGCGAATGCGACCAAAATCATCAACATGTCGGTTCTCCTTGTCTGTCCGATGGAAGATCTTATTGGTATCCGATCTTCCGATCCCGTTGGTGAGATGACCCTAAGCTTTGCGCCGTGAACTGAAGCTGATGGGGGTATTCAGTTTCGGTTCAGGTTGAAAACTCAGGCACCGAGCTCCAGCCAATTGCGTAATTCATCCGGCTTCGGCGATGGAGACTTGCGCTCATCTTCCAATTGCACCGCAGTCGCAAGGAAGAGCGCGGTGCTCATGCCAATTGCGATCCATGCAAACATCGTTTTGACTTTCCTTTGTGTGTTTCGAACACCCATGATGTAGGAGATGAATTCGGCGCTTAAAGTGTGAATCAGCACAAATCGGAGACACTGATTTGTGAAGAACATTGGGTGAACCGATTCGGAGTGGCTGATTTTCGGCCGATCCGGTCTCTGAAAAGCACCTAAAAAACAATGTCTTATAAAGTGTGCCTGACACTGGCGAAATATGGGTTTCCCGAGCAAATCGGCTTTGAAATTAAATTATGAAAAATTCTTAAGGTTCGGATTCAGACCCCATTCCGACGGTCGTATCAGCGCAACTTTGCCGATTTTGCGGCCTGCCAAAGGCCTTCCATCTCATCGAGATCGGCTTCGTCCAGCGTCCGATTCTGAGCTTTCAACTGCTGTTCGATATAGCCGAAGCGAGTGCGAAACTTCAGATTGGATTTGCGCAGCGCTGTTTCGGGATCAATATTTTTGTGGCGGGCCAGGTTCACAAGAGCGAACAGAACATCGCCCAATTCGTCCTCGATTTTCTCCGCATCGCCGCCTTGAACCGCCTGATCGAGTTCGGCAAGTTCCTCACCGACCTTGTCACGGACGGGGGCGTAGTCTCCCCAATCAAACCCGACTTTTGCAGCCTTTTGCTGCAGCTTTAGCGATTGCGCGACAGCGGGATGACCGGTGGGAATGGTGTCGAGTAGGCCATCGCGGGTTTTTGGCGGTAGTCCCGCAGTGGCTCGCCTTTCCGCCTGTTCAGCACGTTCCTGCGCCTTGATTTTCTCCCACATGCCCTTGGCCATACCGGCAGATCGGACCTCTTCGCTGCCAAAAACGTGCGGATGCCGGCGGATCATCTTTGTGGTGATGGCTTCCACCACGTCGGCGAAGTCGAAGGCGTCTTCTTCTTCGGCCATGCGGGCGTGATAGACGACCTGGAGGAGCAGATCGCCGAGTTCCTCGCGCAGATCGTCAAGATCTTCACGGTCGATCGCGTCGGCAACCTCATAGGCCTCTTCGAGCGTGTAGGGGGCGATTGATTTGAAATCCTGCTCCACATCCCATGGACAGCCGGTCTCGGGCGTGCGCAAGGCCGCCATGATTTCAATCAAGCGGGATATATCACGGGACGGTTTCAAACAGGCGCCCGGTCAGACATCAATGAGTTCATCTTCGGCAAACGCTGCGTTTTCCTGAATGAAGCGAAAACGCGATTCCGGCTTGTTGCCCATAAGGTGATCAACCGAACGCTTCGTGTCTTCCTCTTCGCTCACCGCCACTTTCAACAATGTGCGGCGTTCAGGATCCATAGTGGTTTCTTTCAACTGCTTGGGCATCATCTCGCCCAGCCCTTTGAAGCGACCAATTTCGATTTTGCCACGTCCCGTGAATTCGGTCTCAAGCAGTTCGTCTTTGTGCGCATCATCGCGAGCGTAAGCCGTCTTGCCGCCTTGGGAGATGCGATAGAGCGGCGGCACCGCAAGATAGAGATGACCATCGCGGATGAGATCCGGCATCTCCTGATAGAAAAACGTGATGAGCAGTGACGCAATGTGGGCGCCATCCACGTCCGCATCGGTCATGATGATAATGCGGTCGTAGCGCAAATCGGTGGTGCGATATTTGTTGCGTGTGCCGCAGCCTAGCGCCTGAATGAGGTCAGCGATCTGCTGGTTTGCAGCAAGCTTGTCGCGGCTGGCGCTCGCCACATTCAGAATTTTACCACGCAGCGGCAGAATGGCCTGGCTCTTGCGATTGCGGGCTTGTTTGGCTGAGCCGCCGGCGGAATCACCCTCAACAATAAAGAGTTCTGTGCCGCCTTTTGCTGACGATGAGCAGTCGGCTAGTTTGCCGGGAAGTCGCAGCTTGCGCGCTGCCGTCTTGCGGTTGACTTCTTTTTCCTGTCGCCGCCGCAGGCGTTCGTCGGCACGGTCGATAACCCAATCGAGCAGCTTTCCCGCTTCCTGAGGTGAGGCTGCAAGCCAATGATCAAAGGGATCGCGGATCGCATTTTCCACGATTCGCTGGGCTTCGACAGTCGCGAGCTTGTCCTTGGTCTGGCCCACAAATTCTGGTTCGCGAATGAACACCGAGAGCATCGCCGCTGCCGAGGTCATCACATCGTCGGTGGTGATGATGGAGGCTTTCTTGTTTCCCACAAGCTCCGCATAGGCCTTCAGGCTTCGGGTGAGGGCGATCCGAAGGCCGGCTTCGTGGGTGCCACCTTCCGGCGTGGGAACTGTATTGCAGTAGGAGTTGATGAAGCCATCACCACCGTACCAGCTCACCGCCCATTCGAGGGAACCATGGCCGCCGGTCTTCTCGGATTTGCCGAAGAACGGTTCGGGCGTTACCTGATTCTGATTTGTGAGAGAGGCTTCCAGATAGTCTTTCAGGCCACCGGGAAAATGAAAGACTGCCTTTTCCGGCGTTTCATCCTTTTCCGAAATTCGGGAATGATCGCAACTCCAGCGAATTTCCACACCGCCGAACAGATAGGCTTTCGACCGCGCCATTTTGTGCAGGCGGGCGGGTTCGAACTTTGCGCCTTTGCCAAAAATTTCCGGATCAGGATGAAACCGAACCTTTGTGCCGCGTCGATTGTGCACTTCGCCGCGTTTTTCCAGCGCCGAGGTTGGATGGCCCTTGGAATAGGTTTGGACGAAAAGCTGGCGGTTGCGGGCGACCTCCACGATCAGCTCGTCGGAAAGCGCGTTCACCACCGATACGCCCACACCGTGCAGTCCGCCTGAGGTTTCGTAAACTTTGGAATCGAATTTCCCGCCCGCGTGGAGCGTGGTCATAATGACTTCAAGTGCCGACTTGTCGCGAAACTTGGGGTGCGGGTCGACTGGAATTCCGCGCCCGTTGTCGCTGATCGACAGATAGCCTTCTGCATCCAGCTCCACTTCGATCCAGCTCGCGTGGCCCGCGACGGCCTCGTCCATCGAGTTGTCGATGACCTCGGCAAAGAGGTGGTGCAACGCCTTGTTGTCGGTGCCACCAATATACATGCCTGGCCGACGCCGAACGGGTTCGAGCCCTTCCAGAACCTCAATGTCGGACGCTGAATAGTCGCCGTTGGCAGCCGTTGGCGCAACTTTTGCGGCTGATTTTTTTCGCTTTGCAGGGGCTGGAGCCGGTGGCGCCTGCTTCTGCTGCGCCATGGTTCCAAAGAGGTCGGCGTTTTCGTCCATAGGGTCTCGATTACGGTGTGACGGGCGCGATATCAAACTTCGAATCGCTCCTCTCAATGTAGCCGCAGATTAGCGGGATTGCGAGGACCGCAAAACCGTTGTGGCGGGCAGGTTGGCATTCTGCACAGAAGTCCGATCCAGGGTCACATAACATGGCGATGTCCATTTCAAGCGAGAGGATATCAGTCATGCCGCATGATTATATGATCACCACACGCCGAGTTCGCCGAGGTCGTTTTGATGGAGAACCCGGTCCCACCCGCTATCTGAAGGTTCCCGACGGTGCTGGCGTGCCGGCACCAGACCATGAATTGCGTGGGCGGCGTGGCGTTGCACGCTGGATTTCCGAGGTGCGCGATCTGGCCGATGGTCAACCGGGACCGGCTTCCATCAGCATTTGCGGTGATGTGCTCGTCTATGTGCACGGCTACAACACCGGCATCGACGACGCCATGGCGCGCCAGCGCACTATCGCCCGGAACCTTAGCGATGAGGGCTGGGTCGGCGTTGTGATCGGCTTTGACTGGCCGAGTGAAAAGAGCGTGCTCAACTATCTGGAGGATCGGAGTGACGCCAAGGCGACCGCTCGCTATCTGGTGGAGGGCGGAATTCGCCGCCTTTCAGAGGGACAAGACGCGGGCTGCCAGACCAACGTTCATCTGCTGGGACACTCAACCGGGGCTTATGTGATCCGCGAAGCGTTTCGCCAGTCTGTCAGCGAGGGCAATCTTTTCCGAAGTCATTGGAGGGTCGGGCAGGTGGCGTTTGTTTCTGCCGATCTCTCCGCATCTAGTCTCAGCCGGACATCGCGTGGATCGCGAGCGATGTTCGACCGGCTGATGCGTCTGACCAACTATTCAAACCCTTACGACGCTGTTTTGGGTGCATCGAATGCGAAGCGGTTGGGCGTTTCGCCCCGCGCCGGGCGTTCCGGATTGCCCGGAGATCCGCATCCCAAATCGGTCAACGTTAATTGCGGCGAAGTTTTCAAACAATCCATGACGAACAACGCTGAGGCCTCCGCGCGCCTTGGTCATTCGTGGTATTTTGAGAATGAAATCTTCATGCGTGATTTTGCCATGACGCTTGAGGGCGCGATTGATCGCAACGCTTTTCCGACACGGCGCCGGGAAGATGGCGAGCTGGTTTTGCAGGATGGCGACCGTCTCGGCTTCATGGGCAATTTGCGGCTGAGAGAGGATTTCAACCTCGACCGAGCGTGATGGCGAAGGGATGTCCGGCAGTCAGGCTTGAGACATCAAACTGTCATAATTGGCCACTATCCATATGAAAAACCACTAGGTTTATACAATTAGTGGATTTGCATTTCGAGCCCCATCTGACCTAATGTCCGCGCTGTGAGTGGAACACAGACACTATTTTTGATTCTCGGCGGCATCGGGCTGCTGCTTTGGGGCAGCCGAATGATGCGCACAGGGATCATTCGTGCGGCAGGCGACCGGCTGCCGGTTTTCCTTGGCCGTTGGGCCCAAAATCGTTTCCAAAGCTACCTTGCCGGACTGTTTGCTGGTGTCGTGCTGCAAAGCGCGACAGCGACAACCTTGCTTGTGACTTCCTTTCTTGCGCAGGGCACCATGGTGGCTGGCGTGGCGCTGGCACTGGTTCTCGGTGCGGACCTTGGGTCAGCGGTCGCGGTCTTCCTGTTTTCGCTCGGCGTACAGGCATTCTGGCCACTACCATTGTTCACCGGCTGCGTGTTGCATGCGGCATTTGATGGGCGAAACAATGTGCTCAAGTCAGCAGGACGCCTGCTGATTGGACTGGGGCTGGTTCTGCTGGGCCTCAAGGTTCTGGGCGAGGGAGCTCGTGCCCTCACTGACAGTCCATTGATGAGCGAGCTGATTCGCGCTGCCTCTTCAGAAATCCTGATTGCAGTGCTCGTCGGTCTCTTCATGACGTGGCTTGCCCATTCCAGCCTGACGATGGTCTTGTTCGTTGCGACACTGGCCACCAGCGGCAATATCCCGGTTGAGCAACTGTTGTATGTGTTGATCGGCATCAACATTGGTGCGGCGCTTCCGGCCTTCTCCGCCACATTCGGCGAGACCGCATCCGTTCGACGCCTGCCGCTGGGCAATATGATGTGCCGCGGACTGGCTGCGTTTGCAGCATTGTTGTCTGTTGCTCCGGTCCACGCATGGTTATCGCAGTTCAGCCAGGACCCGGTTCAGCAGATCATATTGTTCCACCTTCTCTTCAACGCAGTGCTGGTGGTCCTGCTTTTTGGCGGCACGAGTGTGATCTCTGGCCTGTGCGCCGTGATGTTGCCGGAAGGTGACGAGGAGGACGCCGTTCGCGTTCAACCACAGTTTCTGGACAGCGGTCTGCGGCAAACTCCGGCAGCGGCAATCGGAGCGGCTGCGCGTGAGACCTTGCGCATGGGTGACGTGGTGCGTGGCATGCTGACGGATGCCCGACTTTCACTAAATGGACAGAGTTCGGCGCTCTCCAGTCACATTGCCGAGGACGACGATATCGTCGATGAGCTCAATGATTCGGTAAAACGCTATCTGGCGAGCCTGATGGCGCAGGAGATTGGGGAAGAACTGAGCCTGCGCGCAGTCGACATCATCAACTACGCCACCAATCTGGAGCATGTGGGCGACATCATCGACAATAATTTGTTGGAAATGGCGGAGAAGAAACAGCGCGCAAAGCTGTTATTCTCGGCGGAAGGTCAAAAGGATCTCGACCAGATTTTCGAGATGGTGGAATCCACGTTCGAACTCTCGCTCAACACTTTCATGACCGGCCATATCGACAGTGCACGGGAGTTGATTGTTCGCAAGACAGAGTTTCGAAATCTCGAACGTTTTGGAACCGAGCGCCATCTCGACCGCTTGAGCGACGGTGTTCAACACAGTCTGAACACCAGCTCCATCCATCTCGACATCATTCGCGATCTGAAGCGGATCAACTCGCACCTGATTTCGGTCGCCTATCCGGTGCTGGAACGCGCCGGAGAGTTGCGGTCTTCCCGTCTGACCAAAAAAGCGGAGCGGCGCGTGCGGTTCTCAGCCGAAACCAGTCCAAGCTCATAGAGCGACAGGCAATCGGGTCAAATTGAGTAGCAAATCCGCGTTCAAATAGTGCCATAACCGTTCGATGAGGCACACGAATCCCTCCCACTACATCGACGAAATCGACACGCTTCGCGCTGTCGCCGTGATGCTCGTCGTGTTGTTCCATGCAGCGCCGCGCACCTTTTCGGGCGGTTTTGTGGGCGTCGATATGTTCTTCGTTGTCTCAGGCTTCGTGATTAGCCGGTCGTATCTGTTTCCCCTTATCCATGGGGAGCGGACCCTGACCGAGTTTTATCTGGCGCGTGTTCGACGATTGGCGCCTGCGCTGATTGTTTGTCTTGGTCTCACGGCAGCCTCCGCAATGATGATCATGTTGCCGGATCGAGTGATTGCCTTTGGCTGGTCGCTCCTTGTTCAGCCACAGTTCCTGCAAAACCTCGTTTTCTGGAACGAGGGCGGATATTTCAGTACGGCGCTGAACAAACCGCTGCTCCACACATGGAGCCTCGCTGTTGAAGAGCAATTTTACATCGGGTTTGCGATCGCCATCCTGATGTTCCGGCGCCTCCGGTGGCTTCTCGTTCCTGCAATCACTCTGATGATTCTCGTTTCAATTGCGGCTGGTGCAATTGTCGAAACCCGAAGTCCCAAAACGGCGTTCTTTCACTTTCCCTTTCGCGCATGGGAATTTGCGCTCGGCATTGGCGCGCATTTGCTTTCGCAGCGTGTTGGCGAATTGCAGGCCCGCCTGCTTCAGTTCGTGCCGTATGTCTGCATTGCCGTCGTTGTTTATTGCGGGATTGCCTTCGACCGCGCGGCTGTTTTTCCCGGAATTCAGTCAGTTCTGACGTGTTTTGCCACTGCAATTGCCTTGTTTCTGTTCGACCGTTCGCGTTTGTCCTCACCCGGTTTGGGTCTCGCACCACTCACCTATGTGGGGCGGATTTCCTACGGATTTTACCTGTGGCACTGGCCGCCGATTTCGCTGTTCTTTCTTTATGCAGGGAGAGCAGCGACCTCGCTGGAAGCCGGCATCTTGGTCCTTGTCGCTTTTGTCGGAGCTGTTGCGACCTATCACTGGATTGAGCAGCCCATCCGGCAGCGGCAATGGTTTCCGACCACAAGAGGGTTGCTCCTTGCTGGTGGCTTGTCCTCGGGCTTGATTGTTGTCGCGGCACTGTCAATATTTGCCACAGGCGGCCTGCTTAACACCTTTCCGGATGACATTCGGGCGTATCTCAGCGCTGGACCACATAGCTCGCAGTTTCGGTGCGGCAAGGTTTTTACAGCGCTCAATCCCGGTGCGGAAATCTGCCCGATTGGCACGCTCACCGCCAAGGGAGGTGTGTTGGTTCATGGTGACTCGCACGCAAATGTGGTGAAGGAAGTGATAGGCGAGCTGGCAAACAGTGCAGGAGTGTCCGCTCAACTGACGGCGCGCAATTGTATGTTGGGCGAATATGGGACCACCCGGTTTTGCAGCCACAGCGTACGGGACGCCGTCGTAGAGCAGGCCAGAGCGATGGGCATCAAGGATGTTTTCGCAATTGCGTCCTGGAACACCGGTGAAATCACCAGGGACCGTGCGCAACGCGACTTTGGTGCGTTCATTGCAGCCGGTATGACTGTTCACGTGATGGAGAAAGTTCCGACCGACCCGTCCTACGATCCACGCCAACGTGCGAAAACTGCACTTAACGGCGGAGCTTTGGACGCGACGGGCATTCGCCAAACAACCTACCTGGAACGCATTGGAGATGAGCGGCAGCTTCTTGAAAGGCTCCAACAGAAATATCCGGAGCGGATCCGGCTTTACTCACTGCAACCCATATTCTGCCCGGAGACCGCGTGCCGATACGTAAAAGGTGGAAAACCGCTCTATTTTGATGGTCGGCACGTTTCCAAAGAGGGAGCGGAAGAACTCAGGCCCCTGTTTTCGCGGATGCTCGAAGATGCGTTGAGGCCGCGATGAATTTCTTCGAAACGCAAATGGAGCCTGGCTGCGGGAGCTTTCCAACAAAAAGGGCCGCCTGAAACTCAGACGGCCCAATGTTTGCGTGGGGCGAGGGGACCTCGCCCAACTGTCTGAGTGATCAGACAGAGTAGTACATGTCGAATTCAACCGGATGCGGGGTGTGCTCGTAGCGGATGACTTCTTCCATCTTCAGTTCGATGTAAGCATCGATCTGATCGTCATCCATCACACCGCCGGCTTTCAGGAAGTCACGGTCTGCATCGAGTGCTTCGAGTGCTTCACGCAGTGAACCGCAAACGGTCGGGATTTCCTTCAGCTCTTCCGGTGGAAGATCGTAGAGGTCCTTATCCATTGCATCGCCCGGGTGAAGCTTGTTCTTGATGCCGTCAAGACCAGCCATCAGCATTGCAGAGAAGCCGAGGTACGGGTTCTGGGTTGGATCGGGGAAGCGGATTTCAACGCGCTTCGCATTTGGCGAAGACCCGAACGGAATGCGGCAGGAAGCCGAGCGGTTGCGAGCAGAATAGGCAAGCAGAACCGGTGCTTCAAAGCCTGGAACCAAGCGCTTATAGGAATTTGTTGAAGCGTTGGTGAAAGCGTTGATCGCCCGAGCGTGCTTGATGATGCCGCCGATATAATAGAGGCACATCTCAGAAAGACCGGCATATTCGTTACCGGCGAACTGAGGCTTGCCGTCTTTCCAGATCGACATATGAACGTGCATTCCGGTGCCGTTGTCACCATAGATCGGCTTCGGCATGAAGGTTGCGGTTTTGCCATAGGCGTGAGCAACCTGGTGCACAGCATATTTGTAGATCTGCATCTTGTCGGCGTTACGGGTCAGCGCATCAAATTTCATGCCGAGTTCGTGCTGAGCAGCGCCCACTTCGTGGTGATGCTTTTCAACGGCAACACCCATTTCAGCCAGAACGGTGAGCATTTCTGCTCGGATGTCCTGGGCGGAATCGATTGGAGGAACCGGGAAATAGCCACCTTTGGTGCGTGGGCGGTGACCCATGTTGCCGGCTTCATATTCGGTATCCATATTGGATGGCAGCTCGGAGTGATCAAGCTTGAAGCCAGTGTTGTACGGGTCGGACGCAAAACGAACATCGTCGAACATGAAGAACTCGGCTTCTGGTCCAACAAATACGGTGTCGCCAAAACCTTCGGACTGAACATAGGCTTCAGCGCGCTTGGCCGTCATACGCGGGTCGCGGTTGTAGCCTTCACCGGAGACCGGATCGAGAATGTCGCAGAAGATCGACATCGTGGAGTGGGCGAAAAACGGGTCAACATGAGCGGTCGCCGGGTCGGGCATCAGGGTCATGTCGGATTCGTTGATCGCCTTCCAGCCAGCGATGGAAGAACCATCAAACATGACGCCATCAGCGAACATGTCTTCATCCACGACGGCGCAATCCATCGTCACGTGCTGCATCTTACCGCGCGGGTCGGTGAAGCGCAGATCGATGAACTTGATGTCCTCGTCGCTAATCTTTTTCAGAATATCAGCTGCAGTTGTCATGATTGTCCTTCCTTATGACAAAAATTCGCTTGTTCGAATTTCAAATGGGTACTTGTTGCGGGTGCGCAGAAATGCGCAATGAACTTGAATGTCGGCGGTCTAGATGGCGTCCGGGCCGCGCTCGCCGGTACGGATGCGGATGACTTCTTCTACGCTTGAGACGAAAATTTTACCGTCACCAATGCGACCGGTTTCTGCGGCTTTGCGAATGGCTTCGATTGCGGAATCCACCGCATCATCGTTGAGCACAACTTCGACTTTCACCTTGGGCAGAAAGTCCACGACATATTCTGCACCGCGATAAAGCTCGGTGTGGCCTTTTTGACGGCCGAAGCCTTTGGCTTCGGTAACGGTGATCCCTTGAAGGCCAACTTCCTGCAGAGCTTCCTTCACTTCATCGAGTTTGAATGGCTTGATGATCGCTTCAATTTTCTTCATGGGCTTTTTCGAATCCTGATTGGTGGTCGACGCCTGGGCGATATTCTTGTTTTTGAGACTGCTGTGAGACCTCAGTGAGGCCGCACTCCGCATCTTCACATCGCGAAAAGCATGAACTGTGCCAGTTTGGATTTTCAGGTGAAAGTTAGTCTGAAATCGACTGATTGTTGCGTTGTCGTCTCGCGCGGCGGGTGCATTTGCACGGATTCAAGCAGGGTAGGCATCTGGGTGGCCAAAATGTAGGCGGACCGGATGGGAATTCGTTGCGGATTTCGAGATAAAATTGACGGCCGTTGCGGTTCGAACATCTATCAACCGGTAAAAAATGACCAATAATTGGGCAGATTGGTTAAAATATAGCCGTTTTAGGGGCGGTCCGTACTGACCACCCCTAAAACTGGTTAGACCATTGCGATCAGGCGGGTTGGTCCGCCGGATCCGCCGCGATGCTTCGGTGCACCCACAACCAGCGTCGCGCCCTTGGCCGGGAGCTTATCGAGGTTTGCGACATTCTCGAGGCCCCACCGATTGGTGGGCAACCAGGCGTAGTGCGTTGCAAAGTCTCCTGACGGGCCGTGATCAAGCGACAGGGTATCGACTGCCATGCCGATGGCCTTTGTATTCTCCATCAGCATGTTCGCAGCTTCCACGTGGAAGCCGGGAAAGTGCATCTTTTCGTCGGAACCGACATTGCGGAACTTTTTGGAGTTCACGTGCTTGTCCCAGCCTGAAAGCATCGCCACGCAGGCATTAACGGGAATATCGCCATTCGCAGATGTCCAGGCTTTGAGATCGTCCGGTGTGACCTGTGCATCCGGGTCGTTTTCAGCCTTTTGCCGGATGTCCACCACGCAGATCGGCACAACAAGGTTGCCAACAGGGATTTCGTTCACCGCCTGTCCATTCTCGCTGAAGTGAAGCGGGGCATCCATGTGGGTGCCGGTGTGCTCATTGATGTTGAGCTCGAACAGGTTGAACTTGTGCTCATTGTAGTTGAACTTCTGTTCGGAAGAATATCCAGGCGCACCAAAATAGGTTGGAAACTCTGCGTGAAGCTCGTGGGTTAGGTCTTCCACCGAGGAGTGACCGTCTGCCAGAGCAGGCGCATTGAACGAGCCGCTGACAGCAAGTGCCGCAGCACCGACTGCACCTGCTTTAAACAGGTTTCGACGCGAGAGCATGCGCTCCTTCACTGATTCAATTATGCACAGATCACACATGCTGTTTCCTTTCGTCAGGTTTCGGTGGAGTTTTGAACGAACACGTCGTCGATCGGAACTTGAAGGCCATTGAGAAGGTGATTGGTTTTTGCGGCCGTCGAGACGATGCGCAAAAGATCGGCATATTGAGCGTCGGTCATGCCTTTGGCGCGTGCGGCGGCCGTATGTGAATGAACGCAGTAGGAGCAGGAATTGGCGATTGAAACCGCGATGTAGATCATCTCTTTGGTTACAGGATCGAGCGCGCTTGGCACTGCCATTACCGATTTCACATTCTCCCAAGTCTCTTCAAGCAGAGCCGGGTCGAACGCCAGATAGTACCAAAGATTGTTGATGAACTCGGAGCCACGGGTCTCGCGAATGTCGGCAAAAACGGCAGCAACCCGAGGGTCACAATTGTCTTCATCGATTATGGGAACCGTTGCCAAACCCTGCCTCGCTCCTGCTGACGGGGCAGCGTGACCCAATTTCAGGCTTTAGACAAGGTTCACAAAGAAACGGAACAGTCGACGAGACTACGATGCAAGGACTGCTCGAATTGCGTCTGCGTTCTTGTTGATCACGTCCTTGTCCGCCATCTCACCCGTGTGGGGTTTCATTTTCACCCCTTCCATACGAGGCACGATGTGGACGTGAAGATGAAACACCATTTGACCGCCAGCACTTTCATTGAATTGCTGAATGGTGACCCCGTCGGCTGAAAATGCCTTCATGACGGCGGCGGCCATACGTTTTGTGGTGGCGGAAACGGCAGCAAGCGCAGTTTCACTCGCATCCAGCACGTTGCGGCAGGGCTCTTTTGGCAAAACAAGACAATGTCCATCAGCGCGAGGCATGATGTCCATGATCACCACCGTCTGATCGTCCTCATAAACCCGCTCGCCCGGCAGTTCACCGCGCAAAATCTTGGCGAAAATGTTCTGATCGTCGTAAGCAGGCGTACTCATTGCGTGTCCTGATTGCTTTTCCTGAAGGGCCCGTGGTGGGCAATCATTGCGTTCTCACTTTCAACCATCTTGCGTTCACGCTCAAGATAATCCTCCACCGCCTCGCGGAAGCCGCGATGGGGGATGTGATGCGCGGAGTATGTGAGTTGCGGCATGTATCCGCGTGCCAGCTTGTGGGCACCTTGCGCGCCCGCTTCAACGAACTTCTTTTTGTGGGCAATCGCGTAGTCGATCGCCTGATAATAGCAGACTTCGAAGTGCAGGAAGGGGTGATCTTCGATGCAACCCCAATGGCGACCATAGAGCGCGTCTCCGCCAATGAAGTTGATCGCACCTGCCACATATTGACCTTCGCGGCGGGCCATGACGAGCAATGTCTGATCCGCCATTCGTTCGCCAACGAATGAGAAGAACTCACGTGTCAGATAAGGACTGCCCCATTTGCGCGACCCGGTGTCGATGTAGAATTCGAAGAAGATATCCCAGATATCTTCAGTGAGATCACTTCCCGTCAGCCAGTCGATTTCGATGCCGTTGCTGAGTGCATTGCGACGTTCCTTCTTGATCGCCTTGCGCTTACGGGAGGCAAGGGTTTCCAGGAACGCATCGAAAGTCTCGTACTCGTCATTCTGCCAATGAAATTGCTGGTCTTCGCGCAGCAGGAAACCATTTTCACCCAGAAAGTCCCACTCAGACTTAGGCATAAAAGTGATGTGTGCGGACGACGCGTGGCGTTGGTCGCAGAGCTGCATCAGCCCATTTGCTAGCAACTGTCGGTTTGTATCGGCGTCCGCGTCTTCGCGCACTAGAAGTCGGCGTCCGGAAGCTGGCGTGAATGGAATGGAACATTGCAATTTGGGGTAATACCGCCCACCTGCGCGCTCAAACGCATCCGCCCAGCCATGATCGAAGACATATTCGCCCTGGCTATGGGATTTGAGATAGCAAGGCAAAACACCGCTTAGTCCCTTGCCCGGTCGCTCCAGTATCAGGTGTTGCGGCAGCCAACCTGCTTCCGCAACAGCAGAACCTGATTCTTCCAGCGCGTTCAGAAAGGCGTGCGACAGAAACGGATTGTAAATTGCACCCGGTGGATTGGCCAGCGCATCCCAATCGGCCGCATCGATTTCACCAAGGGAAGACAGGATCTGAATGGAGGCGGTTTCGTCGCGATCAGTCATTGCTGGCGGCGCTGGCTCCGTTCAGGTCTGGTACGAACCCCTCAAATGTCATCTGATCGGCAAACTCGTTGGTCAGCTTCACTTCATCAGGCGTCCGAACGGTCCACGTGATGATGGGAGCATTGTCTTCTTCGCGAACGATACGAACGAATTGCGATGGCAGATCGTGCACATGGTAGGAAACAAACTGCAAATTTCCTGTCTGCCATGCGTTCATGTGGTGTCCGGTTTTGGAATCATTGCCTTCAGCGGTCAGCCCGCGCGGCAGATCAGGCATCGCATGCTGAAATTGATGGGTCAGCCAGTGATCGAACGACATGATGGCCACGGGGCCGCCATAGTTTTCAAGAGCCTTTGCAACGGCGGGAACGAGCGCCGCATCGGCCCCCTCAATGCCTTTGAGTTCAACCACCATTGGCACTCGTCCGGAAACCAGATCGAGATGCTCCTCCAGCGTTCGGATGGTGTCCGATCCATCGCTGAGTTTGATTGCGGAAAGTTCCGCCGCTGTCCTGTCGCGCACCTTCCCGGTGTGATCTGTCACCCGATCAAGCAACTCGTCGTGAAAAACGACTGCTTTGCCTTCCCGGGTCACCTGCACATCGCATTCAATGGCAAACCCGCCATCAAGTGCGGCCTTGAAGGCAGACATTGAGTTTTCGATGATGCCCCGATCGCGGTCATGCAGACCGCGATGCGCAATGGGACGCTCAGTCAGAAAATCCAGACTCATTGGCGATGAATTCCGTGGCGGGCTCTATTTGAACTCAATCAGTGCATCCACTTCCACAGCGACGCCGAAGGGGAGGGAGCCCATGCCGACCGCAGCGCGGGAGTGGGTTCCGGCTTCACCCAGCACGTCGACGAGAAAGTCTGATGCACCATTGATCACAGCAGGTTGCTCGCCGAAATCAGGTGTGGCGTTCACAAAACCGGTGATTTTGACCACCCGCACAATGCGCTCCAGATCGCCAAGGGCAGCTTTCGCCTGTGCCAGGATGTTGATTGCGCACAAACGCGCTGCCTGCTGACCGGTCGCAACATCCATGTCGTCGCCAAGTTTGCCGATAAATTCCAGACCATTTGGCCCCATGGGAACCTGACCTGAGATCGACACAAGATTGCCGGTGATGACGAACGGCACATAGTTGGCCGCCGGTGCTGCTGGCGTGGGCAGGGTGACGCCCAAATCTGCGAGCTTTGATTCAATTGTTGCCGACATGATGACCTCCACAGGGAATATTGTTTTCCCTTTTGCTACCGTTTTTGCCGGACCGGGGAAAGCGGCAATTGGCCCTCGTCAAATTGTTTTGTTTGGTCATAATGCGGGGAAATCTGGCAAAGCCAGAGTCGGATTGTTCCTTGGGAGTGGCGCTTCAATGAAATCTTTGGCAGCAACGGTTCTGCTTACTTCGCTGGTGGCGGTGCCATCGACAATTGCAACGGCGGGAACCCTCCAGGGAATTTTGCCCCATCGTGCGCTTTACGAAGTCACGCTGGATGAAGCGAGCGACCGGTCCGGTATTCGGGCTATTGGCGGCTGGATCGGATATGAACTGACCGGTTCAGCCTGCAAGGGATTCAGCGTGTCGTTTCAATATGCCACGAAAATCCGAACCTCCCGCAAGGAGTTCGCTTCCAATCAACTTACGACCACGTTTGAAGACGCCAAGGGAAATCTGTTTCGCTTCAAGACTGTGAACACAGTAGACGGGCGGAAGGAAAGCGAGATTCAGGGCGTGGCAATCCGCGACAAAGATGGCGCTGTGACCGTGAGTCTGGCCAAGCCCGATGAAAAGACCCTGCCTCTGGGACCGGCGGTGTTTGCCAATGATCACATGGTGCGGCTCATCGATGCCGCAAAGGCCGGGGAAACCGTCTATTCAACCGATGTGTTTGACGGGTCCGACAAGGGTGATGCGTTGATTTCCACCAACACGTTCATCGGCAACAAGAGCACCAAGTTTGGTGAAAGCCATGCGGAGTTCGAAGCGGCTGGCGCTGATCTGAAAGATCTGCCGTTCTGGCCGGTTTCCGTTTCCTATTTTGATGAAAAACCTGATCAGACAGGTGAGCAGCTTCCCTCCTATCAGGTCACGTTCATGCTCTATGAGAGCGGTATCTCCCGCTCTTTGCGTATGGTCTACGACGACTACACGCTCAAAGGGACGCTGAATCAGCTTGAACTGCTGCCGGTAGAAACCTGCGAGTGAGGCTGGGGAGCCGGCGCAATGTTTATATGCTCCACCTCATTGTGAGCCTGTCGAACCACGAGGTGGCACGGGTTTTCTGTTCAAATCTTGCGCTTCGCTCCGCTCAACGTGCGATTTGAATAGTGGCCATACCTTCGTCCTTCGACAGGCTCAGGATGAAGGTGTGGGCCATACACAAGTCTTGGCTGCGCGCAAGCCCGTGTTGACCCGGTCGGTATGACCTCGTAACCGGGCTCTTCCGGTTCATCATCAACCATTTCGGCTGGAAAACCCGGTGCGCGAATGTCGAGACCGGTTGCTTCTTCGAGCCGTTTGATGATGTTTGGCGAGAATTCGCGCGATCCGTAACGCTGCTCGCCGTCCATGAATATCTGTTTCAGAAGCGGTGAGACCTCGAGTGGAATATTCGCGCGATCGGCAACGTCCTGAAACAGGGAGATATCCTTCACCACCAGATCCATGGTGAAGTTGATGTCCCGTGATCCGTTGAGGATCACCTGACTTTCCGTTTCGTGCACGAAAGAGTTGCCGGATGAGATGCGGATCGCTTCAAAGGCGGTGTTGAGGTCCATGCCTGCGGCCTTTGAGGTCACCAGTGCTTCGCACAGCGTCACCAGATTGGCCGTGGCCAGATAGTTGGTGACGACCTTGAGAATAGATGCGCTGCCAATTTCACCGGTGTGCAGTATGCGGCGACCCATCGATTTTAGGATGGGCAGGGCGCGCTCAAAGGTTTCTCGGGAACAACCTGCAAAGATCGCGATGTTTCCTGTGGCGGCCCGATGACAACCCCCTGATACGGGACAGTCGATCGGTTCAGCGCCTTTGGCGCGCACCAGCGCCGCAATGCGTTTCACCTCGGTCTCGTCGGTGGTGGACATTTCAGCCCAGATTTTGCCCGGAGTGAGACCGGCAAGGATGCCATCCTCACTCTCCATCACCGCGGAACAAGCAGCCGGGGAGGGCAGGCACGTGATCACCATGTCGCACGCCTCGGTCATCTCCCTGGGATTGTTGGCGCGAGCGGCTCCCTGATCAACAAAGGGCTGCTCAAGTGAACTGTCGAGATCGCGAACGGTTAGGTCGTAGCCGTTGCGAAGGATGGAACCGGCAAGTTTGCCGCCGACATTGCCAAGTCCGATGAAACCGATTTTCACGCCGAAACTCCTCTGTGTGCATTGTTCCTAATGCAATCGGAGTTTTCGTGCGATTCCTACCAGTGAAACGTCGTCTAAGTGCCGCAATGGCAAAAGTCACTCACCATCGCCTCCAGTGCCTTGATCCCGTTGCGGTTCCGCTCGGCGATTGAGCCCAAAGGTGAGGCCAAGCCCTACAGCGTCCTTGCCGAACTTGTCGCGAACCCTGTCCATGGCGCGTTCCACGGCAGCGTTCTTGGTGGAAATCTCGTCAATCAGATCGTCTGGGTCGGCGAACTCGTCGCTCGTCACGTCCGCCACCCCGATGCCAATTAGGCGGAATTTCGTGCCATCAAGCTCCGGCAGAAGCAACTCGCGACCGTTGCGGAATATTTTGTCCGCCAACTGGGTCGCATCGGGAATGGATCGGTTGCGTGTGCGGGTTTTGAAATCCTTGGTCTTCAGTTTCAAAACGATGGTTTTGCCCGCCAGGTGGCTCTTCTTCATGCGCGCCGAGACCCTTTCCGACAATCGACGCAATATCGGCACAAGTTCGTCGGAAGACCCAATGTCGGTGTTGAATGTGGTCTCTGAACTTACGCTTTTGGATTTGGCTCGCGTATCCAGGCGACGGGAATCGAGCCCGCGCGAGAGTTTTGAAAGACGAATGCCAAGCACCCCGTAGCGCTTGGCCAGTTCATTTTCCTCCATGGTCTGGAGGGTTCCGATTTTGAAGATACCATCCTTTTGAAGCCGCTTCTGCATGGCCTTGCCCACGCCCCAGATGAGTGAGACCGGCTGTTCCTTAAGGAATTCAACGGCTTCCGCGCGGCCAATGATGGCAAAGCCACGGGGCTTTTCAAAGTCTGATGCAACTTTCGCCAGGAACTTGTTGTAGGAAAGACCGACAGAGACGGTGATGCCAATCTCCTCCTCAATGCGGCGTGCAAATGTCGCAAGCACCTTGGCGGGCGGGTCACCGTGCAGCAGTTCGGTGCCGGAAAGGTCGAGAAACGCCTCATCAATGCTGATGGGTTCCACTGCCGGGGTGAGGGAGCGCATCAGTTCGCGGATTTCCTTTCCCACCTCGACATATTTTTCCATGCGGGGCTTCACCACCACCGCGTCGGGGCAGGCTGCCAGTGCCTTGAACATGGGCATTGCGGAACGCACACCGTTAATGCGGGCGATATAGCAACAGGTTGAGACCACGCCGCGCCGTCCACCACCTACGATCACCGGCTGATCGCGCAGCTCGGGATTGTCGCGCTTTTCGACCGCCGCGTAAAACGCATCGCAATCAATGTGAGCCAGGGAAAGGTCGAACAGTTCCGGGTGTCGGGCCAGTCGGGGGCTGCCACAATTCGGGCAACGGGGGCGCGGTGCGGAGAGCCGGGCCTGATCGGAGGAGAGATCAGTCAGGCAATCCCTGCAAAAGGCTCGTTCCGGCCTCCCGTCCATGGGGTGTTCTTCTGCCACTGCTCATAATCCACAATTCGGGCCTAGTTCAGCAACGTTTCCTTAATCACGTGTACCGTTTCCGCCCAGTCGCCAGACGAAATGCGCGTTCCTTCGGGCGTCTCCACCTGGGTTCGGAAGGCTTCCGTCGCCATGAAATGATAAAGTTCAGCGTGGGGTACATGCTCGCGAACCGACTTCAGGTTGTAAGGTGTGTCATCAATGAAGCCCGTCTTTGGCGATGCACTGCCACGGATTTCCAAAACCACCGGACCTTTGGTGCCTGAGTTTGTGACCAGCGGGAATTCGAGCCCGTTGCTGGCAAAGTGCCGCCGTCGAACATCACCGTATTCGTGCGGCATGTTGGTCAGAAACAGGATGTCGATCTCGTCCGACAGGCCATTGATCGCGTCAACCGCACCGGCAACAAATGCCTGTCGTTCCTCCTGTTCGGTGAACAGCGCAAAAAGCGCATCGCGAACTTCTGAACGCTCGGCTTCACGCCCGGTTTCCTTGTGAAACACGTTGCCATTCAGCTTGAAGCCGTGAAACTTCAGCTCAAATCCGCGCTCTTCCATAATCTTTGCGAATGGATCGACGAGATGCAGCATCACTTCATCCACATCGCAGATCAGCAACGGTCGGTCGAAAGCTGGCAGGGTTTCCAGCTGTTTTAGCGTTTCGGGATCAATAACATCAAAACTCATTCAGCGGATCTCCAGAGCCATGGTTCAGTACGTGGTCGACCATCGCCATTTGTTCCGGCGGGATCGATTGATCCTCGCAAAACGCGATGAGGTCTTTCTCATTTCCGGCCAGAAATGAGATTACTCCCGCAAGGAAGCTGCGCTCACCGGCAAGTTGTTTAACGTCGGCAATATCAAGGCCGGAAAGAGCGAGGAACCGGGTCATCAGTTCCTCATTGGCGGCGACAAAGGTTAGCCCCTTGATTGCGATGGTTTCCGCTTCCGAGACGCTTAAAGGTGCGCCTTTGCGGGCGGCGGGATAGGATGGGTAATCGGTCAAAATCGAATCGCTTCGTTTGCCATTTCGAAAGGTTATCAGGTTAAGCGGATACCATGGCATTGAGTGCGGCAGCCGGTGAAATGAGGCAGGCCGATACTAACGTGAATCGACACACATGCCTACGCTGGGGACGGGAGAAACAATGTCGAAAAAGGTGATGATTGTTGAGGACAATGAACTCAACATGAAACTGTTCAACGATCTTCTGGAAGCCAACGGGTTTGAAACGGTGAAAACCCGCAACGGTCTGGAAGCGCTTGATCTTGCACGCCAACACCGCCCCGATCTGATTTTAATGGATATCCAGCTGCCGGAAGTTTCCGGTCTGCAGGTGACAAAGTGGCTGAAAGAGGACGAGGAACTGGCGCCAATCCCGGTGATCGCCGTTACCGCTTTTGCCATGAAAGGAGATGAGGAACGCATTCGCCAGGGAGGGTGCGAAGCCTACATCTCAAAGCCAATCGAAGTCGCAAAATTTCTGGAAACGGTGAAGTCCTACCTCAACGGCTGACGCCATCACCGGCTGGAAAGACCGCAGGTTGCTGCGGATAAAGAATCTGAGGGACGTGTTCGGAGTAACCTCAAATGACTGCAAGGGTTCTTGTTGTTGATGACATTGCCGCCAATCTGAAGCTGCTCGAAGCGCGGCTGATGAGCGAGTATTTTGAGGTTTTGACGGCCTCGAATGGGCCCGATGCAATCGATATTTGCCAGCGTGGTCTGTGCGATATTGTTCTTCTGGACGTTATGATGCCCGGCATGGACGGATTTGAGGTCTGTCGTGTGCTCAAGTCGGATGTCCGCACGCGCTATCTGCCGGTCATTATGGTGACAGCGCTTGACCAGCCTTCTGACCGGGTTACCGGGCTTGATGCCGGCGCCGATGATTTTCTGACCAAACCCATCAACGATGTCGCGCTCATGACGCGGGTGCGCAGCCTCGTGCGTTTGAAGAACATCACTGATGAGTTGCGTATGCGCGCTAGCACCAGCAAAGACCTCGGAGTTGAGGAAATCGTCGAACCTGATCTGGAAGATGTCGACCAAAAGCGCGGCAAAATCCTGGTGGTGGACGATTTAGCAGCTTCTTACGAACGCATGGTGCGCACGCTATCACCCGATCACGAAGTGGCCGTCAGCATTGATCCCCATTCAGCTTTGCTGGATGCAACGGATGATGAATATGAACTTCTCATCATTTCGCTTGCACTTCAGGGTTTTGATGCGCTGCGCCTGTGCTCGCAATTGCGCGCGGTGGAGCGCACGCGGTCGGTGCCAATTCTGCTGGTCACCAATCCGCAGGATGAAGCCACGCTCACCCGGGCGGTGGATCTGGGCATCAATGACTACATCATCCGACCCATCGATCCGAACGAATTGAAAGCGCGGGTGAAAACCCAGCTACGACGCAAACGCTATAATGATCAGCTTCGCGACAATGTTCAGCAGACCATGCGGATGGCCGTACGCGACGGGCTGACCGGCCTCAACAATCGCCGCTATTTCGAAAGCCACATGGAAGCGAATTTTTCCAAGGCTCAGATCAACAATCAGCCCTTGTCGCTGCTGATGCTCGACATTGATCACTTCAAGTCGGTCAATGACGTTCATGGCCATGCCGTGGGCGATGATGTGCTGCGAGAGTTTGCGCGTCGGCTTTCGAAAAACGTACGCACTCATGTAGACATGGCCTGCCGTATTGGCGGTGAGGAATTTGTCGTCATCATGCCGAAAACCGATGTTCGGCTGGCACAGGTTGTTGCTGAGCGCATGCGCCGGGAAATGGCCGCGCATCCCTTTATCGTGGAGGGCGGTTCGAAGCAGATTGCCGTCACCGTGAGTGCGGGGATCGCTACGATGGAAGGCGAAGATGACACCATCGACCGCATGATGAAGCGTGCCGACGATGCGCTTTACGAAGCCAAGAAAACGGGCCGCAACAAGGTTGTCGCGAAAGCTGCCTGAGCGGCGCTACTCCAAATTGAGAGTCTCATTATTTGCGTTTCGGCGGGGGCTCACGCCGTTCATCATTTTTCTTTAGGTTAATGTTTTACTAACAAAATGAGAAGCTTGCGCCGTGTTGACGGTTTCAATTGAGCTTCATCTCAAAACCCGCCATGGAATGATCAGCCTCACGGGGTGCCCGGGTCCGCCGCATCTCCCGGGTCCGCGAGGATGGTCGGCTGGCGCGGTCTGAGTGCCTCCTTGTACGAAGTCCAACGCCGCCGACCAACGACATACGCAAGCCCAAAAGAATTTGGGGCGACCAGATAAGGGGCAAACAGGGCTTTGCGATTGGGGGCAGGGAGCCGTCGGGTGGGCATCATCTGGCGGCTCTCTCTTTTTTAAGCCGGGTCAACCCAACAAAAAACCGGCAGATGATGCTCATCGGCCGGTCTTATAATTTCGTAGTTCTGGAAGCGTGACTACTTGATCTTGGCTTCCTTGAAATCCACGTGCTTTTTCGCAACGGGATCGTATTTCCGCTTCACCATTTTTTCGGTCATGGTGCGGCTGTTCTTTTTGGTGACATAGTAGAAGCCGGTATCAGCCGTGCTGACGAGCTTCACCTTGATTGTGGTTGCCTTGGCCATCGTGATTCCTTGAAAGGGAGCATCCTGCCCATAAAGCAGGAGAGATCATCTCGTTGCGCGCTGTCCTAAGGCTTGCTGCACAAATGTCAAGTGGCCGCGCGCAGGCGACAGGATTGTCAATTGTCTGAGTGTTGGTTGGTGGCAGTGAGAGGGGCTTTCACCTCAAATCAGATCGCGGCGAAACGTTTTGCCCACCAGATGGTAAAACGGCACCGGAATGGACGGATCCAGATCCGGATCATCCTGCAGCCGCTTTTCGAGATCATCAATGATGGTCTTGGTGATAACGGGCAGTTCCAGATTGCGAGCGTCGTCAAATCCGATCCAGTGAAGTTCCTGCAACTCGTTTGATGGTCCGAGCTCGCCTTCAAACCGGTGCCCGATCTGATCGGCAAAGGTGACAAAGAACCGGGCGTCAAAGCGTCGAGGTCGACCAGGAGGCGTGATCGCCCGAGCGATGTAGCGAAGGTGCGAAAGCGTGGGCCCCAGGCCCAGATCCCTGAAGGCGCACCAGTCCTGATGACTGGTTTTGATATCACCCTTCTTGCCGATAAACAGTCCGGCTTCCTCAAATGTTTCACGAATCGAAGCCATTGCGAGCGCACGCGCGCGTCGATTGGTGGGGCGACCACGCATCTCCCTCAAAAGATGCGCCTCAACATTCGGATCAAGCTCATCGAGGCTTGGCGCGGAACCGTCGAAGCGGTCCACCCGGCCACCGGGAAATACGAACTTGCCGGGCATGAACTTGTGGTTCATGTGGCGGCGACCCATCAGAACTTTGAAGTCGCCAGGTTCTCCATCGAGAATGATCAGAGTGGAAGAATCCTTTGGGCGCATGTTCTTGCCGCCCTGGGAACCATCCTTGGCTGCCATCTTGTCGAGTTTCTCAATGGGGATGTTTTTCAGGCTCATCGGTCGTCACTTTCACCACCGAACCCATGCATACGCAAGGCCCATTGCAGGCCGACGGTTGCGCCTTTCAGTGGCGGCAGCAAGAGAAGCGAAAGCACAATTGTCAGCGGAATCCACATGGCCATGTGCGCCCAGAAGGAAATATCCACCGACCGTTCCACGATCAGCACCAGCGCAACAACAATATGGCCGACGATAAAAATCGTGAGGTAGGGTGGAAAATCATCAGCACGCTGATGGTGCAGTTCTTCGCCGCAATTGCCGCACTGATCTTTGACCTTCAAATAGGAACTGAACAGACCAGGCTCTCCGCAATTGGGGCACCGGCTGCGCGAACCACGCGCCATCGCCTGTTTGACGTTGCGATCATTCCGGACCGGTTGAGCATTGGGATAGGTTTGGGCATCTGTTGTCATCAGGGTTGTTCCTAACGCTTTTTCTTGCGTGATTTGCGGGTGCCGCGCGGTGGTCCTGACCGACTGTTGCGCCGGTCCCGGAACGATTTTCCGCGTCGGGAACGATCTGGGAGTTTTGCGACCGTTTTTCCACCCGAAATCAGTTCAAATCTCAACGCTCCCGCAAGCGGTAGTGCTTCCACCAGCTTGACAACCACATCATCGCCCACGCGATGCGCGGTGCGGGTTTGCTCTCCAACAACAGAGCGAGTGGCCTCGTCGAAGATGAAATATTCCTCGCCGAGCTGCGAGATCGGAATAAAGCCATCTGCTCCGGTATCATGCAATGTGACAAAGACGCCGGACTTGGAAACCCCGTTGATGCGGGCGGCAAACTCGGCACCCACCTTGTCGGCCAAATGTTGTGCGATCAGCCTGTCGACGGTGTCTCGCTCGGCAGATGCCGCCCGGCGTTCGCTGTCGGAAATCTCCTGCGAAATGCCATCGAGCGTGTCCCGGTCCATCTTGCCAAGCCCGCCCGGGCCAAGCCCTAGTGCCGAAACCAGCGCCCTATGTACGATCAGGTCGGCATAGCGCCGAATGGGGGAGGTGAAATGGGCATATCGCGCCAGGTGAAGCCCGAAATGGCCAATGTTCTCAGGCGAATATTCTGCCTGTGACTGGGAGCGCAAAATCACCTGATTGACGAGTTCTTCATGTGGGGTGCCGTCGACGCCGCGCAAAATTCCGTTGAAATGCTCGGGTCGAAGATTGCCTGGCCGCACCAGCGAAAGATCGAGCGTTTTCAGGAAATCGCGCAGGCTTTCGAGTTTCTGCAGCGATGGCGCATCGTGGATGCGGTAGATGAGATCCTGCTTTTTGCGTTCAAGCGTTTCGGCGGCTGCCACATTCGCCTGAATCATGAAGTCTTCAATGAGCCGATGGGCAGCAAGCCGGGGCGGAACGATGACCCGGTCAACTTCGTCATTATCATTGAGAACAATGCGCCGTTCGGGGAGTTCCAGTTCCAACGGAGAACGCGCCGCACGACCCTTGTTGAGACAGTGATAGGCCGCGAGCAGCGGTTCCAGAACCTGTTCGACGAATGGCGCTGCCCGCTCGTTGGGTTGACCGTCAAAGGCCGCCTGAGCCTCTTCATAGGCCAAGCGCACCGGATTGCGCATCATGATGCGGTGGAAACTGTGCGAAATTTTCTGACCCTTGGCCGAAAAGCGCATGACAACCGCAAGGGCAGGTCGATCAACGCCCTCTTTCAAAGAGCAGAGCTCGTTTGAAATGCGTTCCGGCAACATCGGCACAACGCGATCGGGAAAATAAACCGAATTGCCGCGTTTCAAAGCTTCGCGGTCGAGGGCGGATCCGGGGCGCACATAATGGCTGACGTCGGCGATAGCGACAGTCACCACAAATCCGCTTTCGTTTTTCGGATCATCATCCGGCACGGCGCAGACCGCATCGTCATGATCCTTGGCCGTCGCGGGGTCGATGGTGATGAGCGGCAGGTCGCGCCAATCTTCCCGATTGGAAAAGTCTGCTTCCTTCGCGGCCTCTGCTTCTCGCAGAGCTTCTTCGGGAAAGATGTGGGGAATGCCGTGCGCATGAATGGCGATCATCGACACGGCTTTTTCCGAGTTCATGGATCCAAGAACGTTGGAAACCGCAGCCCGTTTCAAGCCGTATCGCCCGGATGTCCGCGCCTCCACTTCCACCAGATCGCCGTCTTTTGCCTCCCCCGCATCAGCGGACGCGATGGTCAATTCGTCCTGACGGCGGTCCACGGGTTCCAGCCGGCCACCATCGCCGGATTTGTCGGCACGAAACACGCCCAGAATGGTTCGTTCGCTCTTGCCGATGATTTTCATTACCCGAGCAGTGTAACGAGCAGATTTGGCGCCACCCACCCGGTTGGTTCTGGCGAGCACCCGGTCGCCAATGCCCGCGACTGGTCCTTTCTTTGAGCGCAGCACCGTGATTGTGGGCGGTTTTCCGTGAATGGCTTCTTCCCATTCAATTGGCTTGGCAAGGAGATCACCGTCCCGGTCGCGGGTGGTGATGTTTAGCACGGTGACCGGGGGGAGACTGCCCGGTTCCTGAAAGCGTCGGCCACGCTTTTCAACCAGCCCGTCATTTTCAAGATCCTTGAGCATCTGCTTCAGCCAGATGCGATCTCCACCTTTAAGACCAAAGGCGCGCGCGAGTTCTCTCTTGCCCGCACGATCCGGATTCTCCTGAATGAATTTCAGAAGTGTTTCCTGATCGGGCAGGGGGGAGGTTGGAGGCGCGGGCGCCTTTTTTTGCTTCGGCATTAGGAACCTGAACCGTGCAGTCCAAAAGCCTGCCCCGCCCCCTCATCCTGAGCCTGTCGAAGGACGAGGGTGTGGCCACTCTTCACGTCGAGCGTTGGACAAAACTCTAATGAAAGCCTGCGGCCACCTCGTGGTTCGACAAGCTCACCATGAGGTGGATTGAGGACCCGAAGTCCATTGGTTTTCCAACCGCAGAAAGCAAATCTGTCCGTCAGGACAGTCATTCAGCCGCGCTTTTGGTTTTTGCGGTCGCCTTTTTTGCAGCTGGTTTTTTGGCAGCGGTTTTCTTCTTTGCCGTGGTCTTTTTGGCTGCTGTTTTCTTTGCAGCCGGTTTCTTGCCGCCCTTTGCGACTTTGGCGGCGATGAGTTCAAGCGCCTGTGGCAACTCCACACTCATCGGATCAGTGTCGCGCGGCAATGTTGCATTGATCTTGGCGTGATTGACATAGGGACCGTAGCGCCCGCTTTTCACGGTCACCGGGCCGCCAAGTTCGGGATGATCGCCCAGTTCCTTCAACGCGGCAGTGCCTCGCCGTCCGCCACCCTTTGCGGCTTTTTCAGCAATCAAATCAACAGCGCGATTGAGGCCGATGGTGAAGACGTCTTCCACCTCCTCGAGGTTGGCATACATGCCATTGTGCAGAACAAAAGGCCCATAGCGGCCAATGCCGGCGGAAATTTCCTTGCCTGATTCCGGGTGCTTGCCAACGGGGCGGGGCAGCGTCAGCAGTTGCAGGGCACGTTCATAATCAATCGTGTCCGGCGTCCAGCCCTTGGGCAGGCTTGCCCGCTTGGCGCCTTTGCCTTCACCGCGCTGGACGTAGGGGCCGAAACGACCAGAGCGCAGGCTCACCTCTTCCTCGGTTTCAGGATCAAGCCCCAGAACCTTGGGTTCATCGTTTGCGGCCTGGTCTCCATCTGAGCCATCTCCACCCAGCTGACGGGTAAACTTGCACTCAGGATAGTTCGAACAGCCGATAAACGCACCAAAACGACCAACTTTCAGGCTCAATTGACCTTCACTACAGGCCGGGCAAAGTCGGGGATCTCCGCCATCTTCCTTTTCAGGAAAGGCCAGCGGACCAAGCGCTTCATTGAGCGTGTCGAGCACCTGCGTGACACGAAGATCCTTGGTTTCGTCCACAGCTTCTGAAAACTCGGTCCAGAACTCCCGCAGCACATCTTTCCAGGCGAGGTCGCCGGCGGAGATGCGGTCGAGCTTTTCTTCGAGGCTCGCGGTGAAGTCATACTCCACATAGCGATTGAAGAAGCTCTCTAGGAACGAAGTCACCAGCCGCCCCTTGGCTTGGGGCATCAATCGGCGCTTCTCGATCGTCACATAGTCGCGATCCTGCAGGGTCGAGAGCGTCGAGGCATAGGTGGATGGACGGCCAATGCCGAGCTCTTCCATTTTCTTGATGAGAGAGGCTTCTGAATAGCGCGGCGGTGGTTCGGTAAAGTGCTGATTGGCGTCAATCTTTTCGCGACGCAGTGTCTCCCCGTCAGAAATTGGCGGCACGCGCTTTCCGTCGCCATCCTCATCGTCAGACTTGCCGGACTGGTAGAGGCTCAGAAACCCGTCGAATTTCACCACGGACCCGTTGGCCCGCAGGTTGGCGTTCTTGCCGTCGCCTGTTGCCAGAATTTCAACTGTGGTGCGCTCAATCACAGCCGAGGCCATCTGGGACGCCATGGTGCGCTTCCAGATCAGTTCGTAGAGTTTGGCCTGATCCTGATCGAGATATTTGGCAACTTCCTGCGGAGTGCGGGCAAGGCTGGTTGGGCGCACGGCTTCGTGGGCTTCCTGCGCATTCTTGGCCTTGCTTGAATAAAGTCGTGGTTTATCGGGCAGATAAATCGCGCCGAACTGCTCGGAAATCTGGGCGCGGGCCTGATCAATGGCCTCAGGCGCCATCTGCACACCGTCAGTTCGCATATAGGTAATGAGACCCACAGTTTCGCCACCAATATCAATGCCTTCGTAGAGCCGTTGTGCCACCTGCATGGTGCGAGACGCAGAGAAACCCAGTTTTCCGGATGCATCCTGCTGCAAGGTGGACGTGGTGAACGGGGCGTATGGGTTGCGCTTGACCGGCTTTGCCTCAACCTTGGCAACATTGAAGTCTGCCTTCATGAGCATCGATTTGATGGTCTTGGCCTGTTCTTCCGTGCCGATGTCGAGACGCTGCAGCTTTTCACCCTCGAATCCGGTGATCCGCGCCTCGAAGGCTGACCCTGCCTGATTCGATAGTTCGGCGATGATCGACCAATATTCCTGTGGCTTGAACCGCTCAATCTCGTTTTCGCGTTCGCAAACGAGCCGCAAAGCGACAGATTGTACGCGTCCGGCAGAGCGGGCACCAGGCAGCTTGCGCCAAAGAACCGGGGACAGGGTGAACCCCACAAGATAGTCTAGCGCACGGCGGGCGAGATAGGCCTCAACCAAAGGCTGATCGATCAGCCGGGGGTTTTCCATGGCTTCCAGCACGGAACGCTTGGTAATCGCGTTGAAGACAACCCGCTCAACGGGTTTGTCTTTCAAAACTTTCTTGTCCTGCAAAACCTGCAATACGTGCCAGGAGATGGCTTCGCCTTCGCGGTCGGGGTCGGTAGCGAGAATGAGTTTGTCAGCGGACTTAACAGCTTTGGTGATTTCGCTGAGCCGAGTTTTGGATTTGCCATCGACGCTCCAGGACATGGAGAAATCTTCGTCCGGAAGAACCGAGCCATCCTTTGGCGGCAGATCGCGCACATGACCGTAGGACGCCAGAACGTGAAAGTCGGACCCCAGATATTTGTTGATTGTTTTGGCTTTCGCCGGGGACTCGACAATAACTACGGTCATAAATTCTATTCCAAATCAGTGAGTTTGGCCGCCGGAACCAAGTGGACGATTGGGAGGATCGACGAAAATGCAGCCGTCATCGCGATCCCAAATGGTACGGAATCCATCACACGTCAAGTTGGACACAATTATGATGCCGATCAATTGTTGAACAATGCAACCGATGTGGGAGCAACATACAACTTGCAATTAAAAATCGCATTTGCCATTCTTATACTACCTTGCCGATTGTTCGAATCGATCCGGCATGGAAGGCATCGAGCGCATGCACCAAAGGTAACGCCCCATGATAACCGAAGCCCATCCCTCTCCGCGCGGCACGGCCAGCTACATCACTGCCATGCTGGGTGAGTTGCGAACTATGAGTGAAAAAGAAAACTTTGGCGTGCTGACTTATCTCATTGAGATGGCACTGATCGAAGCGACTGATCTGGCGCATGGCATCAACATGCCATCGACTACCGACGTCGAGCGGGAGGACGCTTCTCAAGCGCAAAGCGGGTAGTCGTTCGTCTGATCAGCCAATCAGAGAGACCAGATTTCGTCCGTGCCGCTCCAGCCGACCGGCAATATCGAGTTCAAGCAGAATGACTTGTACCCGTGCGGGCGAAATGCCGGTCAGACGAATGATGTCGTCAACGTCTGTTGGCGTTGGCCCGAGCGCGTTGATGATTGTTGCCCGCTCGTCTTCAATTGGCGGCTCATCCTGCTCGGGATCAAATCTGTCGTTCTCTTCCAGCCGAAACTCCTCCTGATACATTGGCATATCGATCAATGGCCGGATGGCTTCCACAACATCCGGTGCACCTGTGATCAGGGTTGCCCCATCACGAATGAGCTGGTTGGTTCCAGCCGATCTTGGATCAAGGGGGGAGCCGGGAACCGCAAAGACCAGCCGACCCATTTCATTGGCCAGTCGTGCAGAAATGAGCGAGCCTGATCTTTGACTTGCTTCCACAACAGCCAGTCCCAGGCTCATTCCGGCAATCAGTCGGTTTCGCTTTGGAAAATCCCTTGCCTGTGGCGACCATCCAAAGGGCATTTCGGATATTGCCGCACCGGGGCCTGACCAGATTTGTTTCAAGAGGTCCGCATTTTCCGGCGGATAGGTCTGGTCAATGCCACCGGCAAGCACTGCCACAGTGCCGGTTTCGACGGTTGCCTTATGAGCGGCCGTGTCGATCCCCCGAGCAAGACCGGAGACGGTTGCGAAATCCGCTTCTGCAAGGCCCCGTGCCAGCAGGTGCGTGAATTTGATGCCGGCAATTGAAGCGTTTCGTGAACCAACAATGGCAACAAAATTGCGCTGAAACGCAGCCACATTTCCGATCACCGAAATCAGGGGAGGGGCGGCATCAATGGTGCGGAGTGCCGCCGGATAATCCGGCTCCCCCAGCGCAACAATTCGCCCGCCAAATCGATGGAGGGCGTCAAGCTCCCGTTCGGCGGCCGCTTGCGTTGCGATGCGAATTTGCTTGCCGTGCCGGGCGCGGATGGCAAATTCCGGCAGTTCTTCCAGGGCTCGCGCTGCTGTCCCGAAGTGGTTGATGAGATCGCGAAAGGTTGCCGGACCCACATTTTCGCTTCGAATGAGCCTAAGCCAATCGAGTCGTTGCTGGTCACTCAGCCTCACGGATTAAGCCTCTCGTTGAGACCAACCGAGGGCACTGTTGGCGAACCATCATCGCTTGTTGCCAATTCGGCTTTCAGTGCCGGCGAGCAGACGGGAGATATTCTGGTGGTGCTTGACCCACAATATGACGCCCATGATCGCAAAAAGGATAGCCAGATTTGTGTGACCCAGCCAGAACAGTGCAAGCGGTACAATGATGGAGGCGGTCAGTGCTGCCAGCGATGAAATGCGGAAGATAGCGGCCATTGAGAGCCACACCACAGCGAAGACGAGGAGCGCTTTCCAACTGAATGCGAGCAGGACGCCGAGATAGGTGGCAACTCCTTTGCCACCCTTGAAGCCGAGCCAAACCGGAAAGAGATGACCAAGAAAGGCGCAGAAGCCCGCGACAATTGCCGGCCATTCGCCCCAGTTGAGTGCGATGAGGACCGGAACAGTTCCCTTCAGCGCGTCGCCAAGCAAAGTCCCAGCCGCAAGGGCCTTGTTGCCGGTGCGCAGCACATTGGTGGCGCCGATATTGCCCGAGCCGATGGCTCGTACGTCGCCAAGCCCGGCAAATCGGGTGAGCAGTAGCCCGAAGGGGATCGACCCGCACAGATAGCCAAGGCAGGCCGCAATCAGCGTATAGGTTTCAACCGTCATCGATGAAATGCCCGTTTTTGGCGAAACTCAGTCGTTGTTCGAATTCTGGTCGAAAACGCACTTTCCTGCAACATAGGTTTTCAACACGCGGCCCTGAAAGCGGGCCTGTTCGAACGGAGTGTTTTTGGAGCGCGAGCGAATGTCTTCCTCTGTCAGCACCCAGGGCTCATCGAGATCAACCAGAATGAAGTCGGCCTGCGCTCCCGCAGATAGCGTGCCTCCCGGCAGGTCGAATATTGATGCCGGTCCGCTCGTCATGGATTCAATCAATCTCAACAATGGAATCTGTTCCCCATGATGGAGACGCAAGGCGGCAGAAAGCAGTGTTTCAAGGCCAATTGCCCCATCGGCGGCATTGGCGAATGGAAAACGCTTTGTGTCGACGTCCTGCGGATCGTGGTTCGACACAATGATATCAACGGTGCCGTCGGCAACGGCTTCAACCATCGCCATGCGATCTTCCTCGGTCCGCAAAGGCGGGGCCATGCGGAAGAAGGTTCTGTACGGGCCGATATCGTTTTCGTTGAGCGAAAGATGATTGATCGACACGCTCGCTGTGACAGGCAAACCATTTGCCTTTGCCTGACGGACGATTTCTGCCGACTCGGCTGTTGAAATCGTGACGGCGTGATAATCAGCGCCTGTCAGTCCGACGAGGCGGATATCACGCTCCAGCGGGATGATCTCCGCCTCTTTGGGTATGCCGGGCAGGCCCAGCATCGTTGCCGTCGCCCCTTCATTCATGACGCCAGAGGCCACCAGATCGCGATCGCTTGCCAGACACATGAGCGTGGCATCAAAGTCCTTTGCATAGGTCATCAACCGGCGCATCAGCAGGCTGGAGGTCATGGAATGATGCCCATTGCTGAACGCCACCGCTCCGGCTTGCTTGAGCAGACCAATTTCAGCCATTTCCTTGTCTGCGAGATCCCGGGTTAGCGCGGCGGCGGGATAGATGTTGACCGCAGCTTTTCCCCGCGCGGTGCGCTGTACGAATTCCACCAGTGCCATATCGTCGATCACCGGGTCCGTGTGTGGCATCATGATGAGGCTGGTGACGCCTCCAGCAGCGGCGGCTTCGCTGACAGAAGCAATGGTTTCGCGGTGTTCAGCACCCGGTTCGCCCACGAAAACCCTGGCATCCACCAGGCCCGGCATGAGCGCTCGACCTCTGCAGTCGATCACTCTTGCGTCCGGGTCCACGAGCGTTGCGTCAATTGCCCTGCCACTGGCAACGATCTTCTTGCCGGCCACCAGCAGGCCACCGGGGCCATCATAACCGGCGGATGGATCGATGATGCGGGCATTTACATAGTGTTTTTGACGTCTGGCCATCACGCATTCCCCTCCTGCGTAACGCCAAGCAGCGTCTCGATGACCGCAATTCGCACCGCGACCCCCATTTCAACCTGCTCCTGAATGACGCTGCGCGAGCCGTCGGCAATGTTGGAGGCGATTTCGACGCCCCGGTTCATGGGACCAGGGTGCATGATGATGGCATCACTATTTGCAAGCGCGGCGCGGGTTTCGTTCAGGCCGAAGAAGCGGAAATACTCGCGCACGGAAGGTACAAAGGACCCGGCCATGCGTTCGGTCTGGAGCCGCAACATCATGATCACATCGCAGCCCGGAAGCCCGTCTTCCATGCGGGTGAAGACTTCTACACCAAGGTCCGCAATGCCGGTGGGAAGCAGCGTCGATGGTGCAATCACCCGCACGCGCGCACCCATGGCGTTGAGCAAAATGATGTTGGAGCGCGCCACTCGCGAATGAAGGATGTCACCACAGATCGCCACAGTAAGCCGCGCGATACGGCCTTTGTGGCGGCGGATCGTCAGCGCATCAAGCAGCGCCTGTGTGGGGTGTTCGTGCGAACCATCCCCGGCATTGATCACCGCGCATCCGACCTTTTGCGCCAAAAGCTCCGACGCACCGGCGGCTGAATGCCGTACCACCAGCAGATCCGGCTGCATGGCGTTGAGCGTCATTGCGGTGTCGATCAGGGTTTCGCCCTTTTTCACCGAGGACGAACTGACCGACATGTTCATCACATCGGCGCCCAGCCGCTTGCCGGCAAGCTCAAATGAAGACTGGGTGCGGGTGGACGCCTCGAAGAACAAATTGATCTGCGTCCGTCCTTTCAGAACGGACTTTTTCTTGCTGGTCTGTCTGGAAATGCCGATGGCTCTTTCCGAAGCGTCCAGTAGGTGCGTGATTTCGTGCGGCGACAGCGGCGCTATGCCCAATAGGTGATCGTGGGAATAGCCGCTCAATTGCGGGTCTGAATAGGTCATTAAAAGTCCGCTATAGGCGGCGGATCGAATGGCTGCAAGCGGCCAATCAGGGATTTGCTTAACCAGCCTCCAATGTGCACAGAAATAGAGGCCATTATCATTTAATTGGAGCCAATTCCGCGAATTGCGCTATTGTGCAACCATGACTTCGATGATGCGGCCATCAGCGGGAGCCAACCAGTCTCCCTACTTTGTCGGGCACAACGCCTACACAAGCGATCCTGTGCTTGTGAACCTCACCCAAGGTGCGGGGCAGGGGGCTGTCAATGCGCTTGCAGCCCATGGCCAATGGGTCGGTTCAGTAGAAGCTTATGAGCTTGCCCGTCTTGCCAATCGCGATGCGCCAAGGCTTGTCACCTACGACCCAAAGGGTGAGCGGGTGGACCGGGTCGAGTTTCACCCCGCCTATCACGCATTGATGCGGCATTCGGTGGATATCGGACTGCACTGCTCGATCTGGGATGAAGGCGAGAAAGAGCGGGGAAACCGGAACTTGCTTCGCGCAGCCCGATTTATGATGTCGTCGGGCACGGAGGCGGGGCATCTTTGTCCAATCACGATGACCAATGCATCGATTGCCGCGCTCATGGCATCGCCCAACCACCTGAAAGAATGGCTGCCGCGGGTGCGCGCGCGGCAATATGATTCCTCCAATCGCCCTGCGCAGGGCAAGAAAAGCGTCACGCTGGGCATGGGCATGACTGAACGTCAGGGCGGCACTGATGTTCGAACCAACACAACGAAGGCAGAACGACTGAGCGATGGTCTGTGGCGCATCAACGGTCAGAAATGGTTCTTTTCCGCCCCCATGTGTGATGCGTTTCTGGTGCTGGCGCAGACAGCTTCAGGCCTTTCGTGCTTTCTACTGCCGCGTATACTTCCCGATGGATCGCTGAACGGATTGCAGCTTCAACGTCTTAAGGACAAGCTCGGTAATCGCTCAAATGCATCTTCCGAGGTGCATTTCGTCAATGCGCTCGGCCAGTTGGTGGGCGAGGAAGGGAAGGGAATTGCCACCATTTTGGAGATGGTGACGCTGACGCGCCTCGATTGCGCTTCGGGTTCAGCCGGGCTGATCCGGGCCGCTGTGGCAGAAGCCGTATTCCATGCCCGGCATCGCAAAGCGTTCGGCAAGCGTTTGATTGATCAGCCTTTGATGGTTCGGGTCTTGGCGGATCTTTCGCTGGAAGCGCTTGGAACATCGGTTCTCACCATGCGTTTGGCCCGCTCGTTTGATCGCGCAAGCCTTGATCAGCGGGAAGGGGCATTTGTCCGTCTCATGACCCCGGCCGTTAAATATCTCGTTTGTAAAACCGCGCCACCTTCAATCTATGAAGCGATGGAGTGCCTTGGAGGCAATGGCTACATCGAAGATGGCAATTTGCCCCGGCTATACCGCGAGGCCCCGGTCAATGCGATCTGGGAGGGGTCTGGCAATGTTATGTGTCTTGATGTTTTGCGCGTGATCGGCCGCAACCCGAAAATCCTCGATCATGGGCTTGATCTGCTTGTCGAAGATCTCAAGCCCGCCACCCGTCAGATTGCGGATGTTTTGCGGGCTGCGGCCACTGCTGCACAAATGGACGAAGGTTCGGCCCGCATCCTGACCGAGCAGCTCGCTCTAACCGCCGCTGCGGCGGAGATTCACCGGCTGTATCCCGGTCCGCTAGCCGATGCTTATCTTGAAAGTCGACTGGGCCGCCCATGGCGGGCAACATATGGCATGCTAGACCAGCGCTACAATGCCCGTCAGATCGTCGACTTCTGCTTCCCGGATCAGCTTGCCCGGTGAGGGGACGCTTCGCTTCGGCGGTTAACCTTAACAAATGGTTTACGTTGCGAGCTTGCGCGAACCGGCGCATCTTGAGGCCATCAAGATGCGTGTTCGGGGTCCGTTTTATGCGGCTTTTGTTGATATTGTGGGCTTTGCCGATCCTGGTGTTCGGCACGTGGTATGGCCTTTCCATCAACAACTGGCATTTTGGCTATTTTTTCCTTTCCCGCGATATGAACGATCTGTTTTTCCAGATCTATGCGAATATGCTGGGCATTCCGAAAGAAGCACTGCCCGGTCTGATCGTTTCTGCGCTGATTACCGATACGCTCATTGTTTTCGGTCTGATTGCGCTTCGCATGCGCAAACGCTGGTGGCCCTATGTGGCACCATATGCAGCCAGGCTCTTCGCACCGTTGACGCCTTATGTGGCACCGCGCTGGGCCCGGATTACGGAAAGCCTTTCCAGACATCCCTGGAGAATCAGACTGGCGGCAATCTGGTCCACATTTTCAGCGCGTTTCCGCCGCGACAAGTCAGCATCAATCATGGCGCGTTCCGCGGCAACGGTAGATAGCCGCTCGTCCCAATAGAGCAATGGCATGGGCTGCAAGGCCAGAAAATTCCTGGCAAAGGCGCGGGTTGATTGCACTCGAGGGCCTTCCGAACCGTCCATATTGACGGGAAGACCCAGCACCAGACCGCCTACACTGCGCTCCATGATCACGTTGATCAGGTTTTGCGCGTCGATGGAGAACTTTTTCTTTCGAATTGTGCCGACTGGGCTCGCCGCGATGAAATCCGGGTCAGAGATCGCCATGCCGATGGTTTTTGAACCCAGATCGAGACCAAGCAGGCAGGAGCGCTCCGGCAACTGATCAAGAAAAGTCTCCGGGGTAAGATCTGTGTCCACTGCCAAATCAGAATTTCCTGTCACGCACTGTTGAGTTTGATGGATTCTTGACGCAACCCACAATTATCGCGTCAATAGTACGCAATTGTTCGCGGGAGTAGAACAAATCTCAGATTTCGGCCGGGAGTGAGACAATGAAATTGGTTTGGTACGGGCATTCCGCCTTTTCGATTGAAAGCGGCAACGCAAAAATTTTGATTGATCCGTTTTTCACGGGCAATCCGAAGTTTGATGAAAGCTGGCGCGCTGACGCCCTGAATGGACTTACCAACGTTGCATTGACCCACGGCCATGCTGATCATCTGGGTGACACGGTGGCGATAGCCAAAGAGACAGGTGCAACCGTGACGGCAAATGCCGATCTGTGCGGCTACATCGGCGGCAAGGGCGTGGAAAACCTTGACCCGGCAAACACTGGCGGCACGCTGCATCATGATGGTTTTTCAATCACATTCGTGCAGGCGCATCACTCGTCGGCGATGATCGACGAAAACGGTGTGAGCCATGATCTTGGCCATTCGAACGGGCTCGTGTTCCACTTTGAAGACGGAAAATCCGTGCTTCATATGGGTGATACGGACATTTTCTCCGACATGGCGCTCATCCAGGAATTGCACCGTCCTCAGGTGGGAATTGTGCCCATCGGCGATCGTTTCACCATGGGTGGGGCTGTGGCAGCATTGGCCTGTCAGCGCTATTTCGAGTTTGAGACGATCATCCCGTGTCACTACGGCACCTTTGGCCTGATTGATCCCGACGCTTCAACGTTTGTTGCGGCGTTGGAAGTCGAAACCCAAAAGAAGGTGAAGGTGCTCGATCCCGGCGGTGACATCAGCCTTTAAATCCGGGGCATCGAACCAATTGCGCCATTGCTGATTTCCGGTGGTCCGGTTATAGGCTGCTGCTGACGATATCGCTTGGCCACCGATGGGTGGCACTTCCGGGAAGTTCTCATGTCCGTTGACACACAAACCGTAAAGCGCGTGGCAAAACTCGCGCGCATTGCCGTCTCCGACGATCAGGCGGAAACCCTTCGTGGAGAACTCAACACGATCTTGGGTTTTGTCGAACAATTGTCTGAAGTGAACGTGGACAATGTCGAACCAATGACCGCGGTCGTGGAAACGGACATGAAAAAGCGCGTCGATGCCGTTACCGACGGGAACAAGGCCGACGACATCGTATCCAACGCGCCGGTGAGCGAGGATCACTTCTTTGCGGTCCCCAAAGTGGTGGAATAATGGCAGCAACCGCTGACATTGCCGAAGAGACCCCGCTGCAGGACGACGTGCGGAGACTAATTGGCGAGCTAAATGAAGCGTTGCTTGAACTAACGCCGGCAGAATATTGTTATCACATGACTGTTGAAGAAATGGCGGAGCCCGAAACAACGCTGTTTGTGGGTCGGATCGATGGTGATGCGGTGGCGATTGGAGCCTTCAAACGTCATTCTGGCCCTGCGGCTGAGGTCAAGCGCATGTACACGCGACCGGAAGCGCAGGGAAACGGCATCGGCGGGAAAATTCTTGAAAGGATCGAGGCTTTGGCCGCCAAAGAGAACTATCAGGAATTGGTTCTTGAAACCGGCGATAAACATCCCGCCGCATGGCGGGTTTATGAGCGTGCCGGTTTTGAACGTTGCGGCGCGGTGCTCGACTATGAAGACACCGGCTATTCGATTTTCTATCGAAAGCCGCTGACAGCTGCCGCCACGGATCAACAAAACTAAATCGAACTTCTTAGACGAGACCCGAATTCATGTCTGAACTGACCCGCCTGACCCTTGCCGATGCGCGCGACAAACTGCGCGAAAAGTCGGTTTCTGCGCTGGAACTCACCAATGCGTGTCTGGATGCGATTGAGGCTGCAAATCCATCACTCAATGCCTATGTCGCCGTATGCGCAGACAAGGCCCGCGACATGGCCAAAGCGAGTGATGAAAAACTCGCGAGCGGAGAAGGACGAGCGCTTGAAGGCCTGCCGATCGGTGTGAAGGATCTTTACGCCACCAAGGGCGTTCACACTCAGGCATGCAGCCACATTCTGGATGGATTCAAGCCGGAATATGAATCGACCGTCACGCAGAATCTGTGGGACGATGGCGCGGTGATGCTTGGCAAACTCAACATGGACGAGTTTGCCATGGGTTCTTCCAATGAAACCTCCCACTACGGTGCAGTCACCAACCCGTGGAAGGGTAAGACCGAAAGCAATGCCGGTCTGGTTCCCGGTGGTTCGTCCGGTGGGTCCGCATCGGCAGTCGCAGCGGACCTCTGCCTTGCAGCGACGGCGTCTGACACCGGTGGTTCCATTCGCCAGCCAGCCGCATTCACGGGCACTGTTGGCATCAAACCGACCTATGGCCGCTGCTCCCGATGGGGCATGGTGGCATTTGCCTCATCACTCGATCAGGCGGGACCCATCACCAAAGACGTTCGGGATGCTGCGATCATGCTCCAGTCCATGGCGTCAGTGGACCAAAAAGACACCACGTCCGTGGATCGTGCGGTGCCAGATTATGAAGCCGCGATCGGGCAGTCGATCAAGGGCAAGAAAATTGGCATTCCGAAAGAATATCGCATGGATGGCATGCCGGATGAAATCGAGACCCTTTGGCAGACGGGTATTGAGATGATGCGGGATGCCGGCGCGGAGATTGTTGATATCTCGTTGCCGCACACGAAATATGCGCTTCCCGCCTACTACATTGTGGCCCCGGCTGAGGCTTCATCCAATCTCGCACGCTATGACGGCGTGAAATACGGGCTTCGGGTGGACGGCGACGACATCACCGGCATGTATGAGAACACACGCGCAGCCGGGTTTGGCGATGAAGTCGTTCGCCGGGTGCTCATTGGCACCTATGTGCTTTCTGCTGGTTACTATGACGCCTATTATCTGCGGGCGCAGAAAGTGCGCACGCTCATCAAGCAGGATTTTGAAACAGTCTATGCGGACGGGATTGATGCAATCCTCACGCCCGCGACACCGTCGGCGGCGTTTGAGATTGGTGATGAGGAAAAGAAAGCCGACCCGGTTCAGATGTATCTGAATGACGTATTCACCGTGACGGTGAACATGGCCGGATTGCCAGGCATCGCAGTTCCGGCGGGGCTATCAAACGATGGACTTCCGCTCGGACTTCAGCTCATTGGCCGTCCGTTCGACGAGGAAACGCTGTTCCAGACCGGCCATGTGATTGAACGGGCTGCAGGTCAGTTCAAAGCAGAACGCTGGTGGTAGGTCTTGGCCAAATCAAACGCCTACACGGGTAAGAGCACAACGGCCATTCATGCGGGCGAGGCGCCTGATCCCGTCACCGGAGCATCGGCGCCTAATATCGTCATGTCATCAACCTATGTGGTTGATGAACCTGCCGGTTTTTCCGCGCATGATCTGACGGACGAAAGCCCGTTTCTTTATGGGAGGTGGGCCAATCCTTCGGTCCGCGCGTTGGAAAACAAACTTGCTGCGCTGGAAGGCACCGAAGCTTGCGCCTGCTTTGCATCGGGCATGGCAGCAGCAACAGCAATTTTCCTGACTGTTCTTTCGTCCGGTGATCACGCCGTGGTTTCCGATGTCTCCTATGCCGGTGTTGCGGAACTGGCCCGCGATACGCTGCCGCGCTTCGGCATTGAGGTTAGCTTCGTTGACATGAGTGATGTTGGGGCTGTTGCGGACGCCATGCGACCCAACACAAAGCTCGTGCATATTGAAACGCCGGTGAACCCGATCTGTCGGCTGACGGACATCGCAGCGATTGCGAAAATCGCACATTCTGCCGGGGCAAAACTGTCATGCGATGCCACATTTGCTTCACCGCTGGGACAGGATGCACAAGCTCTTGGCGTTGACTACATCATGCATTCGATCACCAAATATATTGGCGGTCATGGGGATGCTATCGGTGGGGCAGTTTGTGGTTCAGCCAAGGATATCAAGGCACTTAATCTTGAATCCTCAATCCATCATGGCGGCATTCTTTCTCCGTTCAACGCCTGGTTGATTGCTCGTGGAGCGTCGACCCTGCCGTTGCGCATGAGGGCACATCGGGATGGTGCGCTTGCGGTTGCGCGGTTTCTTGAAGATCACTCAAAGGTGACGCAGGTCATTTATCCCGGACTTGAAAGCCATCCCCAACACGACCTTGCAAAAAGGCAGATGGTCAACACGTCAGGCATGCTCGCCTTTCAGGTGGGCGGTGAAGCAGATGGTGAAGCGCTTGCCGCAAAAATGGTCGATGAGCTGCAGGTGATCCACTATGCCGTTTCTCTTGGCCATCATCGCAGTCTGATCTTTTGGATGCCTACGGATGGCCTTATGGAAAGCTCGTTCCGCCTGAAAGGAAAACAGCTTCAATCCTATCGCGACTATGCAGGTGACGGTATCTTCCGCCTGTCAGTCGGGCTGGAAGATGCCGAAGATCTGATCGCCGATCTTGACCGCGTGTTGACCTGACCACCCCAATTGATCACATTCCCGTCACGAATATGGTGTGACTATGGTCACGCCATACTGTGTGAAATATTGTCTACAGTTCAAAGACTTGATGATTGGAGAGGTGATTTATGATTTCCCGACTGGTTTCAACCGCGGCATCGTTGATGCTCGGTGCGTCCATACTGTCCGTGGCGCCTGCGGCACACGCCGCCGACAAGGCCATGATCGTTCTGGACGCGTCCGGCTCAATGTGGGGTCAGATTGGCGGCAAAGCCAAGATTGAAATCGCGAAGGAAACGCTTGGAACCGTCCTTCAAGGGCTGCCCAACGATCTGGAACTTGGACTTATCGCCTATGGTCACCGGGAAAAAGGTGTCTGCAAGGACATCGAAGAGATGGTCAAACCGGCAGCGGGAACCAAGGGGTCGATTGCATCCGCCGTCAACGGGTTGAGCCCAAAAGGTAAAACCCCGCTTTCTGATTCTGTGCGTCTGGCCGCGGAAAGCCTGCGCTACACCGAAGACAAGGCGACCGTGATCCTCATCACCGATGGTATCGAAACCTGCAATGCAGATCCATGTGCTCTTGCGACTGAGCTTGAGAAAGCCGGCGTCGATTTCACCGCCCATGTGATCGGATTTGGTCTGACTGCAGAACAGGGAAAGAAGGTTTCGTGCATCGCGGAACGCACAGGTGGCATCTATCGTCAGGCCTCTGATGCGGCTGATCTTTCCAGCGCACTGGTGGAAACGGTTGCAGCAGCACCTGCACCGAAGCCTGAACCCAAACCCGCCCCGAAGCCAAAGCCGGCCTTCAAGCATAACCTGCAGCTACAGGCGATGATGAGTGACACTGTTGAATTGGACTCCGGTTCTGTTCGTTGGGACGTTTATCCATCTGAGGATGGGGTTCGTGCCAAGAAACGCGCCCACGTTTCTTACGGCGATGCGCTGAACATCAAGCTTCCCGCCGGTGAGTACACGGTGATCACCCGCGTCAACAAGGTGTCGGTTGAGAGTGTTTTCACACTCTCCGATACCGAAGCCCTGAAGCGTGGCATCAATATGAATGTCGGTCTGCTGAGACTGTCTGCAGCTCCGGCAGAAGGCGCGGACATCAACAAGAATGCCCGGATCGACATCAATTGGGGTAAGAAGCAGCGCATTACAGGTTACGGGCAAAATGTTGCGTTCATCCCTGCCGGAGAAGCGAGGCTTTGGGCCCGCATTGGCAAGGCCACCGCAGAAGAGACAATTGAGGTCAAAGCCGGCGAAACAATCAGGAAAACCATCGTGGTTGCGGCAGGTCTGCTGAAAGCTGGCGCTGCGTATTCCGGTGAAGGCCCCCGGGTGGAAAGCGGCAATCTGCGCCTGCAGGTGTTTGGTGCCAAGAAAAACCTGCAGGGCAAGCGCAAGCGGTTTGAAACCAAATATGGAAAGCTTGGCCAGTTCCTGCTGGCTCCGGGCAAATATGTGGTGGAAGCCCGCATGGGACTGGCAACTGTATTCTCAGAGCCGTTTGAGATCACGCCAAATGAAGCCACTGAAGTTCTGGTGGACTTGAACGCCGGTGTATTGGCAATCAGCGCACCCGGCGCTTACCGGATCGACATATTCGGCACGAAAAAGAACATTCAGGGAAAGGTGAAGAAGTACCCCGGCAAGTACGGCCCGAAATATCAGGTCACCATGCCTGCAGGCGAGTACAATGTCGTCGCCATCATCGGCAAGGACACAAAGGGTGAGAAAAAGTCTGTCACTGTGAATGTGGCCGCCGGAGAACGCACAGAAACGGAAGTCAAGTGATTGTCTCACGTTGCATTTTTATCAGCGGAGGTTCCCGTTTGAGGAACCTCCAAAAATAAAAGTTAACTTTGGAACAAACGCTTGGCAGGCACCCCTGCGTGAAAAGGAGACGCGAGCGCGTCTGCAGACTGTTACGACAATCCAATCTGTCTTATACTTCCACTGGACCGCATCCTTGAGAAACTGGCCTTAGCGCCGGTTTGAACCGGTACAATGCGGACGAAATCAAGCCCTCATCGTGCCGTCTTTTTGGAGGTTGGTGCGTTGATCAATAATCTAATCCCTTTTGGAATTATGATCGCGGCAGGCGCCGCGGCCATGTGGCGGGGTGCCCCTTATCCTGCACTGGTGTTTCTGGCTTTATTGGCGGCTTGTTTTGCGATTCGACTTTGGTTGACATCGGGACCCGATAAGGAGGTTGCAGAGCAAAGGCACAAGTCGCGAGAATCAGTGATGGTATTCCTCGTGTTTCTTGGTATGGCGCTCGTTCCCATAGTCACGATTGGCACACCAATTTTCGACTTTGCAGCCTATATCGCCTCACCTTTGCAGTTGACTGCGGGAATCGTTGTCGGAGTTGCCGGGCTATTTCTATTTTGGCGGTCTCATGCCGATCTGGGAAAAAACTGGTCAGCGGAATTGGAGTTGCGGCGGGAGCATGAGCTGGTTGTTAGCGGCGTTTATCGATTCATTCGCCATCCGATGTACAGCGCAATTTTTCTGATCGTGTTCGGTCAACTTTTGGTTTTGAACAATTGGATTGCCGGCCCGCTTGGACTTGTGGCGTTTTTGATCCTCTATCTGATGCGGATTGATGCTGAAGAACTGATGATGAAGGACCAGTTCGGTGATAGCTGGGAAGAATATGCAGATCGTACTCCAAGGCTGATACCACATTTGAAGGGCTGACAAGCACTTCAACATCTGGCAAGAGCGGGGCTGATTTCCTCCCGCTCTTGTACATTCATGACTGATCTCGTCGACACACGCACCCCTGATCCGAAGAACTTCATTCCAGGCGCTGAGCAGGACTGGGAAATGGTGATTGGCATGGAAGTCCATGCCCAGGTCACCAGCCAGTCAAAGCTGTTTTCCGGTGCGTCGACCGAGTTTGGCAATGATCAGAACGCCAATGTGTCGCTCGTGGATGCGGCCATGCCGGGCATGTTGCCGGTGATCAACGAAGAGTGCGTGCGGCAGGCTGTGCGCACCGGTCTTGGATTGAAAGCCCAGATCAACAAACGCTCGGTGTTCGACCGCAAGAACTACTTCTATCCTGACTTGCCGCAGGGCTATCAGATTTCCCAGTTCAAGCAGCCGATTGTCGGTGAGGGTACCATCACGATCAGCATTGGCCCTGACAAGAAGGGGCAGTTTGATGATGTGGAGATCGGCATTGAGCGCCTGCATCTGGAACAGGATGCGGGAAAATCGATGCACGACCAGCACCCGTCCATGAGCTATGTGGATCTCAACCGTTCCGGCGTGGCGCTGATGGAGATCGTGTCGAAACCCGACCTTCGATCATCGGAAGAGGCACGCGCCTATCTCACGAAGCTGCGTACGATCCTGCGCTATCTGGGCACCTGTGACGGGAACATGGAGCAGGGGTCTATGCGGGCCGATGTAAACGTATCGGTGCGTGCACCGGGAGGTGAATTCGGCACGCGATGCGAAATCAAGAACGTGAACTCAATCCGTTTTGTTGGCCAGGCCATTGAGTATGAAGCGCGGCGCCAGATTGCCATTCTGGAGGATGGCGGCGAGATTGATCAGGAAACCCGCCTGTTTGATCCCGGCAAGGGTGAAACGCGCTCCATGCGTTCCAAGGAAGAGGCGCATGATTATCGCTACTTCCCCGATCCTGATCTTCTGCCTTTGGAGTTTGACGATGCGCTGGTGGAAGAGCTTGCCAGCGATCTGCCGGAACTGCCGGACGACAAGAAAGAGCGCTTTAAGTCAGAACTCGGTCTGACCGCCTATGACGCCTCCATTCTGGTTGCCGACAAGGATGTTGCAGACTTCTTTGAAATTGTGGCTGAAGGCCGCGATGGCAAGCAGGCTGCGAACTGGGTGATCAACGATCTTCTGGGCGCCCTCAACAAGGCTGGTCTTTCCATTGGCGAAACACCGATTTCCGCCGCTCAGCTTGGTGCGATTGTCGATCTCATCAAGGATGGCACGATTTCCGGCAAGATTGCCAAGGACCTGTTTGAGATCATCTGGGAAGAGGGCGGTGACCCGAAAGAGGTCGTGACCGCTCGTGGCATGGCTCAGGTGACCGACGTGGGCGCAATTGAATCGGTTGTTGACCAGATCATCGCTGACAATCCGGCACAAGTTGAGAAGGTCAAGGACAAGCCAAATATGATTGGCTGGTTTGTCGGACAGGTGATGAAAAGCTCTGGTGGCAAGGCCAATCCGAAGGTGGTCAACCAGCTTTTGAAGGATAAGTTGGGGCTGTAGGGGCGTTCCTCAAGCCGTGCTCGCCGGTTTGTGATTTCCATTTGCTTCACCCATCGCTCAGATGCTTCTAACAACTGAGCTGACGTGCACTCCTGTCGAACATCGATGAGCGAGGTTCCACCTGATGGTGAGCCTGTCGAATCAAGTGGTGGCTGCGTCCTATCCCTCGAAAGGCTCAGGATGAGGACAGGAAGAACCTTCGGGCAAGATGATTGAGGCCTTGAGCAAACTTATCAATCTCATCCTGCGCCTCATCAACTCAATGCCGCTGTTCTATGCGGCATTGCTCCTGCCATCCTGGCCCATGGTTGCGGATTTTTGGCGCCATGAGCGGTACTATCCTGAACTGATGCACGAGACCGGGTTCTGGTCGGTTCAGTTGCTCGTTGTCTGCCTTGCCATCACGCCACTTTCGCTGGTTGCTCAGCGAACGGGCATGAACCCCGCCATTGGTCGCTGGCTCATTGCCCGACGGCAGCCCCTTGGACTGCTTTCATTTTACTATGGTGCGCTGCATGCGGCGTTCCACATCCGCTACATTGGAGATGTTGAAGAACTGATCTATGAGGCCACTGAGCTCGACCTTGGCGTCGGGTGGCTGGGCCTGATGGTCATGTTGCTGCTTGCCCTGACATCAAACCGCTTGTCCCGACGTTGGCTCGGTCGCGGCTGGAAAACGCTCCATCGAGCGCTTTATCCAGCCACGGCGCTCATTTTTTTGCACTGGTACCTGTTCGACTTCTTTCCAGATGATGTGCTGATCTGGCTTGGCGTGTTGATCGCTGCCAAGTTTACACACATCTGGATGAGACGACAGCAGGCAAGGCGCTCTAAACCGCCGTTCCGCGCGGCGGGCGGTTATTCTCAATCGTGAAGATTATGCCGTCGAGAAGGACGTCCAGATCGGGGCGTGACGCCGGGCCGTTCGAGATATCCACGAGTTGCAAATTGCCGTCCGGACGAACGATGAAGTGTCCGGGTTCCGCAAAGCGCCGGTCTGTTTCCGCTGCAGACAGAGGATCGGAGATATACACACCAAGGTCCTTCATCTGATCCTCGCTCAGCCCGTAGCCGAGATCGAACGTCCAGCCGAATTCCGCCACATCTGCTGCCGCTTTTTCTTCCGGATCCGCGGACACCACGGCGAGGTCAAATCCGGCCTCTTCCCAGGCGGATTTCTTGGTCTCAAGTTTGTTGAGATAGGATTTGCACTTGGGACAGTGCTTACCGCGATATACAACAAGGAAGGTCCAGTTTTCGCGCGGTCCGCCAAGAGCGATTTCACCGCCGCCGAGCTTTGCAATTTTCATGGCGGGCAGGGGGGCACCAGCAACAGGTTTGTTGGATGACATGGAATAGTCTCGTTTGGTTGGGAAGTGTTTGTGAGTGTCACTCAAACGTGGACACAGCGCAACGCGTCCTCAGGCGAAAGAGCGGTTGAATTCTTCAAATCTGATCACGCGGAAATGAAAGGCGTGTTCACTTACTCTGAGCACGCCACCGCACGTGGTTGCTGCATCATCGGCCATTGCTTCAATGTTCCGTCGAGTGCCGTGTTGAAATAGATGCGAACGCCGCGCCAATTCCCACCATAGGGTTCGTAGATGATGCGAAAATAGAAGCTGCCGCGGCTCCGCGTGCCGAAGGCGACCAGATGCTCAATGGCGTGGTTTCCAAGCCTTCCAATCTCGAAAAGTTCTCCGGTTCTAACGTCCGAGTTTTTGATGATGTCGTAGATTTTGGAGGTGATGCCATCAATCTCATCCTCCTTCATCAGCGAAAATATCGATTTGAGAGTGCCGAGGCCGTCCCGCTGGTTGAGCAGCATGTCTGACATCATCTCGCAGGACTGCTCTTCGGTGGGGTGTTTCGCCAGGGCCGGTGTGGTGCCAAGTGCCCCAAAAATGCAAAGCAGAAACAGAATGCGTTTCAAAATCTCTCTCCTCAGTCTATCCGTTGCAACCAAACACCGGCTAATTGCCAAGACAGGCCCCCAGCGTTCCTTCCACATAGCCGTTGCGCAGGCACAACATTGAGCCGGTCACGTAGCCTGTTTCGCCCGTGGGAAGCTGCACCTGGTGCCATGGCTTTCCTTCAATCAATACGCCTTTGCCAATCACCACGCCCTTGCCGATGAACACGCTCTTTGGCGGGATGATGATCAGTTGAACATTTGGTTGAAGCTGGCTGACAACGGCTGTGTTTCTTGATGGTCCGGCAAAAACCTGAGCCTTGCCGGTTGATTCAACCACGACCTTCTCTTGCGCGACCATCGGTGCGGAAACCAGCGCAAAAACGAGAGTGAATGCAACAGCCAGAACAGTTCGGATGTAAACGTGCTTCATAGGATGCCTATTCCTCCCGGGTTTATGTTCCAAAAATCTGCCTTGCCAAAGCCAACGCACCGTCGAGGGGTTTGCCTCTGGGTTCAACAAGGACAGACTGGTGTTTGGCCGAAATTTTGTCACCATAGAATTGCGCAAGGCCGCCGATCAGGCTCAAGGGCGCTGCTTCATCTTTGCGTGCTGACTCGAGCGCGGCATTGAGATCGCGAACTGCCAACGCAACAATGTGCTTCGCAATTGGATCGCCGCCCGCATGAGCCTCAACGATCATCGGGGCAAACCTGCCGAACTGAGCGGGGGTTGCGAACCTTGCAAGTTCGGCAAGTTGGTCTGGCTTGCCATCAAATTCAGCAAGAACCTGATCCGATAGATCACTGGCTGGCCGCACCATTTCGGTGGCAAGCAAAGTCTGTTGCAGAAGCGCCAGGCCCAATTGTGCACCGCCCGACAGATCGCCAACCGGAAATCCCCAGCCTCCGACCGTTGATATTTCTCCACCACGGCGGGTGATAACAACCGATCCTGTTCCCACGATGCAGACGGAACCCTCGTCGTCGCCCAATGCGCCCTGAAGGGCCGTGTGCGTGTCCTGCACAATGTGCGTTCGTTCGAATGGCAGGAAGGAGAGGACGGCACCCAAAGCGCTGTCGATGTTGGCGCCTGCCAGCCCCAGACAAGCGGGCAGGTGGGACAGCTTGAGTTCCGGCAATCCCGAGGCAGCAACCGCCTGTTCGCAGGCCGACACGATGTTCTTTGCACTTTCGGCGGGATTGCTTGTGATGTTGGCCGGTCCGGCTTCGCCGCGACCGACAATCAGACCCTGGCCATCACCCAACGCGGCCCGGCATCCTGTTCCACCGCCATCAACACCGAGATAAAGTCGATCGCTCATGCTGCGTGTCCCACGGTCGGAGCCAGACGGCGGAAATTACCGAAGCCGTCTCTACGGGAAGTGTCCAATGCAAAAGGGTGCGTCATGAGCGGTTGCTTGCGTGTTCTCATCCAAAGTGCGATCCGGATCGTAGTCACAATTCATCGCAAAACCCATTCCCCAAACACACTTTGAGCATACAAAAATCCATTCTCTGGTTCCGACAGGACCTGCGCCTTCATGACAACGCAGCCCTATGTGCAGCTGTGCGACACGGCGCGGTGCTTCCGCTGTTCATTCTGGAAGATGAAGATGTGACCGCTGCACTTGGCGGGGCGGGGCGCTGGTGGCTTCACCATTCATTGGCCGCGCTGAAAAGGTCTCTGGGTGATCTCCACATTGCGCAGGGTGAGCCAGCGGCGATTATCGCTGATTTGGCGGAGAAGACCGGCGCGACCGCCATCTTCTGGAATCGCCGCTATGAGCCCGATGCCATCGCGCGCGACACGGAGACAAAGGCAGCTCTGTCGGAGGTCGGGCTTGCGACCAAGAGCTTTTCCGGCGCGTTGCTTACTGAGCCCTGGGCGGTGAAAAATCGGTCCGGACAGCCTTTTAAAGTCTATTCGCCGTTCTGGCGTGCGCTGCAGGCGCGTGAGATTGCCGCTATCAACCCGAAGCCAGAGACCATTTCACTTGTGTCGGCGTCAGGCGGACTTTCCTTGTCCGATATCGACCTGCTTCCCACAAAACCGAACTGGACAGCGGGGTGGGAGACCATTTGGAGCCCGGGAGAAGATGGCGCGAGAGAGCGTCTCGCTCAATTTCTCGACAGCGGTATCGAAGGATATGCCACCCTGCGGGATCGACCTGACCTTGAAAACGTTTCGCATCTGTCACCGCATCTTCATTTCGGGGAAGTTTCACCAGCGACCGTATGGTGGGCGGCGATGGATGCCGCCGCTCGCAATCCGTCCCTCGAAAAAGATGGGTCGAAATTCAGAGCCGAGCTTGCCTGGCGCGAGTTTTCCCATCACCTGCTTTATCATTTCCCCAAACTGCCAACTGAAAACTGGAAACCCGCTTTCGATGCCTATCCGTGGGTTCAGGATGAGACCCAATTGACCGCCTGGCAGAAGGGGAAGACCGGGTATCCGCTGGTGGATGCCGGTATGCGCGAACTCTGGCAGACGGGTTATATGCACAACCGGGTCCGTATGGTGGTTGCGAGTTTTCTCATCAAACATCTGCGCCATCACTGGAAGCATGGTGAACGCTGGTTCCGCGACACGCTCGTTGATGCCGATCTCGCCAACAATTCAGCAAGCTGGCAATGGGTCGCCGGCAGCGGTGCAGACGCGGCGCCCTATTTCCGTATTTTCAACCCGACCACCCAGGGCGAAAAGTTCGATCCCGATGGCGCCTATGTGCGAAAATGGTGTCCGGAGCTTGCCCGGTTGCCCGACCAATTTATCTACAAACCGCACACCGCACCGCCTGAGATTTTGAATGCCGCAGGTGTGAGACTCGGAGTGGATTATCCGTTGCCAATTGTCGATCACGCCAAAGCGCGACAGGCAGCCTTGGACGGTCTTCAGCAGACGAAACACGATTTTGTGCAATGAATCGTCGCTAAGTTGCCAGTTTTTTCAGGAAATAGGCCTATTTGACGTCATATTTGGTGAGGTTCCTACAACCTCCTATAGTTCTCACACGCGAATCGACCCGAAGAAATGGTGCAGATGAAACTCAAAAAGCAGTATGCCGCTTTGCCCTACAAGCACAGCAAGAGTGGCAATCGCTTTTTGCTCATCACCTCTCGGGAGTCCCGACGCTGGGTGGTGCCAAAGGGCTGGCCCATGGGGTCGCGTCCCGCCGAAGATGTGGCGCAGATAGAAGCAGCCGAAGAAGCTGGTGTGGTGGGCGAAATTCAAAAGCGCCCGGCAGGTAGTTTTCGGTACAAGAAGATTTTTCCCGACAAGAAAATTTCCTGCGAAGTGGCCGTTTATCCGCTTAAGGTCGCCGACCTCAAGGATGAGTGGAAAGAAAAGGCTGAGCGCACACGTCGCTGGTTTTCAGCCAAAGAGGCTGCGGCCCTGGTGCGTGAACCGGAACTGAGCGAGCTCATTCTTGAAATCGACAAACGGTTCATCAAGAAGCGCAAAAAACAGCCAAAGAAACTGCAAAAGAAGTCAAAAACCTTCAAGCGTGGTTAGAGATTCCAGGCCCCGCGGGGTGATGTGGTCTTCAATGCGGGTTGCACGATACGATGGAAAAGCCATCCGAAATCGCCTAATGTGCCAATGGCGACGCTTGCTCGTGTGACAAGCACTGCTTTCCCATCCGTCAAACTGGTCCTGCGTTCTCGTGTCTTCCCCTCAGATCCCTATGGAATTGCCGGTTGAAACAAGTGTCAGCCGGGACAACTTTATCCATTCGCCCGGCAATGATCTCGCTTGCCGATTTTTATGGTCGTGGCCGGACTGGCGTGCGCAATCGATTGTGCTGGTCGGGCCTGCGGGTTCCGGGAAAAGCCATCTGGGCGCGATCTGGAAGGCAGATGCAAAGGCGGTCGAAATCAGCGCCGGTGCGCTCTCAGATGCAGATCCCGCTGAACTAGGGCGGACCCACGTTTTGGTGGATGATGTCACTCCCGACGCTTTCGATCCGGTGAAACTCTTCCACCTCCTGAATGCGTTGAGGCAAAGTGGACGATCCGGGCTGTTTTTATCGCGAACTCACCCCAATGCCTGGCAGGTTGAGCTTGATGATCTGAGCTCCCGGCTGCGCGCCCTTACCGTTTTTGAACTCGCTGCACCAGACGATGACATGCTGCGTCAGGTGCTGGTTAAACTCTTCAGTGACCGTCAGCTACGGGTTGATCCAAGCCTCATTGCCTTTCTTGTAACGCGCATGGAACGCTCGGTTGAGAGTGCTAACCGGCTTGTTGAGTTCCTTGATCGGGAAACGCTGGCACGAAATTGCAAACCCAGCCGCGCGCTTGCCGCAGAGGCCCTGGCCGCGCTGGGGCAGGGGTAGTTCGGAGTTCGGCCCCAAACGAGCAGCTAACGTGCCGAAACCCTCTGCTTGTGGAAAAGGCGGTGCAATCTGGGGGCAACTCGACATGATTGCTTGGCAGTGCCACCACTGGCGGTCAATGGTGCACCGAAGGACACTCTTCAATCCGGACGGCTCGGGTGCTGCGGAACGGAACGCTAACGTCTCAGGGGCGGCTGAAACGGCGCAAGCCGGTTTCCATCATCGATATTGGCTCGAACTCCGTTCGCCTTGTGGTCTATGAAGGACTGTCCAGAGCCCCGACAATCCTGTTCAACGAAAAGGTCCTGTGTGGCCTTGGCAAAGGGCTTGCCCAGACTGGCAAGCTTGACGAGGAGGCGGTCGCGCGTGCGCGGGCTGCTCTGGTTCGATTTCGAGCACTGAGCACGCAGGCCGGAGCGTCAGACATCCATATTCTCGCCACAGCAGCGGCCCGCGAGGCGAGCAACGGTCCGGCATTCATCGCCGACGTGGAAGCGATCTTTGAGCAGAGTGTGGATGTTCTGAGCGGCAAGCAGGAGGCGCACAATTCAGCTCTCGGCATTCTGTGCGGATTTGTGAAGCCCAAGGGCATCATGGGCGATATGGGCGGTGGCAGTCTGGAACTGGTGGAAATCGAGAACCACAAGATCGGTGAGGGGATTACCGTGCCACTCGGCGGCCTCAGGCTTCAGGATCAGTCTGAGGCAACCCCGGAAGCCGCGCGTCAAATTGCCAAAGAAGAGCTAAAGAAAGCCGGGTTTCTGGCGCAGGGTAAAGGCCAGACTTTTTATGCAATTGGCGGCACCTGGCGTGCGCTCGCCATGCTCCATGTGGCACGCACCGCCTATCCGCTTCAGGTCATGCATCACTATGAAATCGAACTTGATGAGGCAAAGCGGTTCTGCAAACGCATTCTTCAGGGTGATCTGGAAAAGATGCGCGGCATCGAAGCGATTTCGGTCAATCGCCGCGCTCTCATCCCCTATGGTGCCGCCGTTCTTTCCGAAGTTTTGCGCGCAATGAAACCGGAGCGCGTGGTGATATCGGCCCTCGGCGTTCGAGAGGGCCTCCTTTATTCCCTGCTTGATGAGGCTCAGCAAAAGAAGGACCCGTTGCTTGTCGCGGCGGACGAGATGTCCCTACTGCGCGCGCGCTCGCACCGGCACGCCAAGGAACTGGTGAAATGGTCCGGCGAGCTGTTTCGTGCGCTGGGCATGAAGGAAACCAAATACGAATCCCGGCTGCGGAAGGCGAGTTGCCTGTTGGCCGACATTGGCTGGCGCGCGCACCCCGATTATCGTGGTCGTCAGAGCGTGGATATCATATCGAACGCCGCCTTTGTGGGGGTCGATCATCCCGGGCGCTCCTACCTGGCGCTCGCAAATTATTTCCGACACGAGGGGTTGAGCAATCCATCTCTGGAAAACTCTGTGTTTTCGCTTGCTGGAGAACGGGCATTTGAGCGGGCGAAGCTGCTCGGGGCGATCCTTAGGGTGGCTTATCTGTTTTCAGCTTCGATGTCGGGTGTGCTTCCAAGCATCACCATTTCGCAAAGCGACGATGGAACGGTTTGGCTTCTGGTTCCCGCCATTCACGCCGATCTGATTGGTGAACGATTGCGAAGACGGGTCGATAGTCTCGCCAAGCTGTGCGGCGTTGATATCGGCATCAAGGTTGTTGATTGAGTGCGAGATCGCTACTCGGCCAGTTCGACCAGTGAAATCTTGCGATCTTTGAAGCCCAGCCCCAATTCACCGTTTTTCAGTTGCAATGCGGCCTGTCCAAAAAGCTCACGCCGCCAGCCGTGAAGTGCGGGCACATCGGCGTCATCATTCGCAGCAATCTTTTCAAGCTCGTCAACCGTGGCAATGACCTTGGTGGCAACCCCATGCTGTTCGCCCACCAGCTTCAGAAGCACTTTGAGCATTTCGGTCGCAGCACCCGTGCCTTCCGGCGCTTGTGGAGGTCTTGGAACCTTTGGCAGATCATCAGGGTCAAGCCGGGCAACTTCGTGTACGATGTTGACCAGCTCGCCGGCGAAGCGGGATCGCTCAAAACCGTTGGGCAGGCTGCGCAATCGTGCCAGCGCCTTGGCGTCTTTGGGGTGCTGCTGGGCAATTTCATAAATCGCATCATCCTTCAAAACGCGCCTGCGCGGTTGGTCCCGCTCCTGTGCACGTTCCTCACGCCAGGCAGCAAGGCGCTTCATCAACTCGAAATCGCGTGACTTGCGAACCCGCAGTTTCAGCCGTTTCCATGCATCAGCCGGGGATACATCATAGGTTTCGGTGGAGGTGAGAACCTTCATCTCCTCTGAAACCCAGTGCTCACGCTTCTTTTCTTCCAGCAGCCCCGTGAGATGCCGGTAAACGTCGCGCAGGTGGGTGACGTCAGCAAGGGCGTATTTCAGCTGTTTCTGGCTGAGCGGGCGATTCGACCAGTCCGTAAAGCGCGAGGATTTGTCGATGCGCGCGCCATTTACCCGGTTCGCAAGTTGATCATAGGCGATGCTGTCGCCAAACCCGCACACCATCGCCGCGATCTGTGTGTCAAACAGCGGCTGCGGAATGATACCACCCAAATGGTGGACAATTTCCACATCCTGGCGTGCTGCATGAAACACTTTCACAGTGCTTTCATCGGCCATCAGATCAAAAAACGGCTGCAAGTCGAGCCCGGGCGCCATCACGTCGACAATGACCTCATCATCCTCGACGGCCATCTGAATTAGGCACAGGATTGGCCAGAATGTGGATTCGCGAAGAAACTCGGTGTCGACGGTGACGAAGTCAGATTTTGCGTAAGCCTCGCAGACTTCAGCCAGGGCCTTGGTACTTGTAATTATTTTCATTTTCGCTGTGTAGCGAATTTGATTTTACGTGTCGCTCAAAAAACAGCCGTCAAGGATACCTATCCCGAACTATCCTTATTTTGTGCTTTCTCGTCGGCACTGCGTGTCATTTTCGTCATGTTGGCAGAGGTTCGCAGCAGCATCTGGAAGCCCTTGCGGTCGCCAACCGGCACCGATTCGCGCTGACGCATGCGAACCAGTGTGAGAATGATTAGGGAGCCGTGCACGATGCTGGTGTAATTGAACAGCGCCTGTGGACCAAAGGTTTCGATCAGAAGGGCGGCTGCAAACGGTCCGATAGACGCACCAACGCCATAGAAAAACATCAGTCCGGCGGCGACCAGCACATATTGACTTGCGTCGGCACGGTCATTCGCGTGGGCGGCAGAAAGCGAATAGAGCGGCAGGGCGAACGCGCCAAAAGCAAAGATGCCGACATAATTGAGGAGAGGGTCAGTTCCGGCGCCGAAGGACAGGTACAGGCCGGAAAGAGTTGCACCGAGCGTCGCGGCGACAAGCACCCAACGACGATCATACCGGTCAGAGAGTTGACCAAGTGGATATTGCAGCACGGCACCACTCACAATGCCTGCTGTCATGAAGGTTGCGACGCTGGTGATTGATAGCCCGATTTCCTGGGCATAGAGAGGGCCGATCAATCGGAACGCCGCGTTCGTCATGCCGATGGATACGCAGCCGATACAGGCCATGGGTGAGATCACCCACATCAGTTTCAAGCTGAATTCGTGGCTTTCGGGCCGAACCGGGTTTGATCTGTCAGCCAATGACACCGGCACGAGCGACAGGCACAGCATCATCGAGACCACGCAGAAGAGCACGAACCCGCCGGTGCCAAACAGGGGCAACAGGAATTGCGATCCTGTCACCACGGCCACATCGAGAATGCGATAGAGCGCCAGAACCTTGCCACGCACCTGATTGGAAATGCCGGAATTGAGCCAGCTTTCAATGGTGGCAAACAGGCCGGCAAAGCAGGCACCGTGAACAAATCTCAGGGCAATCCAGGCTGTGTTGTCGATCACCAGCAACATCATGATGGTGGCGATGGTGGCGAGCGCTGCCAGCGTGGCGAACGCGCGGATATGACCGACCGCCTGGAGCAACCGAGTGACCAGCATTGAAGACACAAGAAATCCCAAAAAGTAGGAGGTGCCCATGATGCCAATGGCTGCGGCGGAAAACCCTTCCTCTGCTCCGCGCAGCGCAATCAACGTGCCCATGACGCCGTTGCCACCAAGCAGAATACCGGCGGCGATCAAAAGCGGAATGAAGGGGAGCAGGGCGCTCATGAAGAGACGGTCAGGCAGGGAGGGTGTAAAACCACCCTTAGCGCGTTAGGCCTGGGTTCGCTATGGCGGATGCGACGCTGGGACTGTCAATTATTCGTCGTTTAGCGTGTCACCGCGCCCGCAAAATCCGCTGCCAGATTGTGCCGCCCGCATAGCGCCATCCGACAACAAAATAGACGATGATGATTGCGAACAGGATCAACGCCGGAATTCCATTCAGCTGGAAGCCGCCTTCGGTCGTGTCACCCGTGACATTGGCGATTATCAGTCCGCCGCCAACAAAGACGGTAAGAAAATCAAGGATGCCCGCTGCCGCGCGCCGCATAAATGAAGGCTTTTTGGTATCGGTCATTTGTTCCCCCTCCGAACCATTGGGGCATGTCACCGAAAAGTGGATGCCGGTATTCGGATGATGACATGCACAATCAAACAGATGGCGCGGCGGTTTGAATCCGTCCAAACCCGGTACACGCCAATGGTGATGAATCCTACCAGATTCCCCACTGAACGGCGAACTTGATGGTGATTTCGGCCTGAGAGCGGGGATTGCCCCTTATTTGATGCGCAAAATTCGTTGCCAGATGGTTCCGCCAACAATTTTGGTGCCCACGACAAAGTAGGCGAGTAGTGCGATCACCAACATCAGCACTGGCATGCCTTGAAACTCCATCCCATGGTCGGTTTGTTTGCCGGTTGTGCAGGCGAGGCACCAAAAGCTGACCGCCGTGACGGTGATCAGATCAAGCGCAAGCGCCATGACTCTGAGCGGCGCTGGTGTTTTCAAATTGTCAGTCATCGGACTGGTTCCCATTTTGTTGCCTTGCCTCCCCATATGGGCGGGTTGCCGTAACGGTCGAGTATCACTTGTTACATCGACTTTGTGTTGTGGCTGGCGCTCTGACGGCGATACGGGGCGCCGACGGGCGGAATCGAGATAAATTCCCCATTGAAAACCTTGACAATCCGGGAAATTGGTGCGCTGTTCCGCGCCGTCCGACAGTCAAATCAGTGTCGGCCACCTATTCCACTTTCAGACCAGCCAAAAACCGGACATTTCCCCTATGCACGCCTATCGCAGCCACACCTGTGCCGATGCACGCCCCTCAGACGTGGGGACCACAATTCGTCTGTCAGGCTGGGTCCACCGCGTGCGCGACCATGGCGGGGTCTTGTTCATCGACCTGCGCGACCATTACGGTGTGACACAGGTTGTTGCCGATCCGGATTCGCCTGCATTTTCATTGGCAGAAACCGTTCGTTCCGAGTGGGTGATCCGCATCGATGGCGAGGTCAAACAACGTGATGCGGAAGCCATCAACCCCAATCTGCCCACCGGTGAGATCGAGGTTTTTGCCCGCGAAATCGAAGTTCTGTCAAAGGCCTCTGAATTGCCGCTGCCGGTGTTCAACGAGCCTGACTACCCGGAAGATGTGCGCCTGAAATACCGCTTTCTGGACCTGCGCCGCGAAACGCTGCACGCCAACATCATCAAACGCTCGGCAATCATCACAGATATGCGCCAGCGCATGAACGAGGCGGGCTTTACGGAATATTCGACGCCGATTCTAACCGCCTCCAGCCCGGAAGGTGCGCGCGATTTTCTGGTGCCAAGCCGCATTCATCCAGGCAAATTTTACGCCCTGCCACAGGCGCCGCAGCAGTTCAAACAGCTTATCATGATGTCGGGTTTTGATCGCTACTTCCAGATCGCGCCCTGTTTCCGTGATGAAGATCCACGTGCTGATCGTCTGCCGGGCGAATTCTATCAGCTTGATGTGGAAATGAGCTTCGTCACACAGGATGATGTGCTGACCGCCATGGAGCCGGTGATCCGGGGGACGTTCGAAGCTTTTGCTGAGGGAAAGCGGGTCACACAGAAGTTTCCGCGTATTCCGTACGCAGAAGCCATGCGGAAATATGGCTCGGACAAGCCGGACCTCCGCAACCCGATTGTCATGGAAGCCGTCACGGAACACTTCCGGGGCTCCGGCTTCAAAGTGTTCGCCGGTATGATTGAGCGCGATCCGTCCGTAGAGGTCTGGGCCATTCCGGTGAAAGGTGGCGGCAGCCGGGCTTTCTGTGACCGCATGAATTCCTGGGCACAGGGGCAGGGGCAACCGGGGCTCGGATACATCTTCTGGCGCAAGGAAGGTGAGGTGCTGGCTGGTGCCGGCCCGATTGCAAAGAACATCGGCACTGAGCGCACCGAAGCAATCTGTGCACAGCTTGGTCTTGGTGAAGGCGATGCCGTCTTCTTTACTGCCGGTGATCCCAAAAAGTTTGCCGGATTTGCCGGCGATGCCCGGACCCGCGCTGCCGAAGAACTTGGTCTTATCGACGAAGATCAGTACGCTCTTTGCTGGATTGTCGACTTCCCGTTCTACGAATGGAACGAGGAAGAGAAGAAGGTCGATTTCTCGCACAACCCGTTTTCCATGCCTCAGGGCGGTCTGGAAGCGCTGGAAGGCGAGGATCCGCTCGACATCAACGCGCTGCAATATGATGTGGTTTGCAACGGCTATGAGATCGGTTCGGGTGGCATTCGAAACCACTTGCCGGACACCATGGTCAAGGCATTTGAAATCGCAGGTCTGTCAAAAGATGTGGTGGAGGAGCGCTTTGGCGGCCTCTACCGGGCCTTCCAATATGGCGCTCCGCCGCATGGCGGCATGGCAGCCGGTGTCGATCGCATTGTGATGTTGTTGTGCGGCGCTCAGAACCTCCGCGAAGTCACCATGTTCCCGATGAACCAGCAAGCGTTTGACCTGCAAATGGGCGCACCCGGTGAGGTTTCGAACCAGCAATTGCGCGATCTGCATATTCGGTTGAACCTGCCGAAGGAGTAATCCTGAGCGCCTGCTTGAATTCGGGCGGACGTGAACCCAGTTCGGGGTCATGGAACCACCCATTGTCGTCAGACCGTTCCCTGAGGCCGTTCGTGAACAGGCAGCGCGGCTTTACTTCGCCGCCTTTGAACGAAAAATCGGCGGCATTTTGAGCCGGGATGGTCGCGGAATTCGGTTCCTGACCGATGTGATTGATCCCGCGTTCGGGTTCGCAGCATTGTCTGCTGACCAATCTCGCCTCCTGGGGATAGCTGGCTTCAAAACCAGCGAAGGTTCGCTTGTTGGCGGATCGTTCGGCGATTTGAAACAACACTACGGGCTGATTGGTTCGCTTTGGCGCGCACTGGCCTTGGCCCCCATGGAACGGGACATCGAACCGAGCCGATTGTTGATGGACGGTATTGCGGTTGTCCCGGAAGCGCGAGGCATGGGCATCGGCTCTAAATTGCTTGATGCCATTTGCGAACATGCAGCCGAGACTGGTCTTGATGAGGTGAGACTTGACGTGATTTCGTCGAACCCACGCGCGAGATCACTTTATGAGCGAAAGGGATTTGTTGCGGGCGAGGAAACCGATATTGGCCCGTTAAAACACCTCTATGGGTTCAGCCAATCCACAACGATGATTTATTCGGTTCCCTAGACCGACTGAGCATTGCAAACTCAAATCAAAAACGGGTAGCCGCCTTCGTGCTTTAAAAGCTCGATCTTGCGTTCAATGCCGCCTTCGCCTGAATAGCCGCCGATACCGTTCACTGACAACACGCGGTGGCATGGAATGATGATCGGGATCGTATTGGCACCACAGGCTTGACCCACGGGCTGACCATAAGTGTCCAGATCATTTGCAATGTCGCCATAGGTGCGGGTTTCACCATAAGGAATGGCCAGCATCGCCTGACACACCGACTGCTGGAACGCGTCTCCCTTTGGTTTCAGCGGCAAATCAAAATCGCGAAGATCTCCCGCAAAATATGCGGCGAGTTGCCGTGCGGCCTCTTCAAGCACGGGCGACGAGCCGGGCGTTTCCGGCTCTTCCCAGTTCAGCGCGATGATTTCTCCATCTTCTTCGGCAATAGAAAGAATGCCGAAGGGCGAGGGAACACCGAGAGAGCGTTGTTCTGTGATCACGGCTGACCTGATCCCGAATTGAGCGACAGAATGAACTCAATCAAATCCTGTCGCTGATTGAGAGATGCCTCGAACACGGGCATATCCGGATGACCGGAGCGAATGTCGGCAGAAAACGCTTCTGAGAGCGCGTCATAGGTGAACCGGTTGGCGATTTCGGCAAAATTAGGGGCGTCGGGATGCGCTCCCTTCTCGCCTTTTTCAATGGCGTGGCATCGCGTGCAATTGGCTTCTACAATGCGCCGACCGCGTGCGACTGGCTGCACCCAGGCGATCCACAGCGCAATGTCGTTCGCCTGCTTTGCTGTGACCTTGAATTTTGGCATCAGTTCATGCTTGGGTCCGGCCTGATCAATTAGCATTTTGGCGATGCTCTCCACCGAGCGATGGGTGGTGATGCCCCAGAATGGTGGTGCGTTTTCATTCGGGCTCTGGCTGTCGAGATCAACCGCGTGACAGCCCGAGCAGTCGCGTTCGGCCAATTGTTTGCCGTGCAGCAGCGCTTTCGAATTGGTTTGGGCCGTGGCGGACGGATTGAAACACAAGCCAAGCGCCATCAGGCCAGCCAGGCAGGCGGTCAACTGCCTTTGCATTTACCATTCTCCAAACTGTTGATTGGACGAATCCGCTGTAAGTCTACTATCGATCATTTCAGTGGAACAAGGCGGAGCGGGAATTCACATCACCGTCCAAAAATGGCCTTGTTTGGACAAAATAAGGCCAGCATCAGCTTGTGACCGTTGACGGGTGCAGGTTGTTGCAGGTGGGGCTGCTGATGATTGACCATGTTCGGGGGTGATATGCCGTTCAGACTGTATCTGATTGCGACCATTTTGTTGATTGCTGCTGCGTTGGGTAGCCTGCCAGCTCAGGCAGGCGTGACCCGCGGTGTTTCAATTGGAAGCGGGCTGAAGGTCGATATTCACGCACCCGACAACAAGCGCGGTGGCGGTTTCTTGGGATTTGGCCGCAAACGGGCGCCGGTCATTGTCTACGTGCATGGAGGTGGCTGGATCCGCGGAACCCGCGCCAAGGTCTACCGCCTGCCACAGTTTGCCAATGCACGTGGCTGGATGGTTGTTTCGCTCGACTATCGCCCAGTGCCCCGCACCAATATCGATGGCCAACTCAATGATGTGGTCAAAGGCATCAAATGGGTGCAGCGCAACATTGGTCGCTATGGCGGTGACCCCAAACGCGTTGCAATTATGGGCCATTCGGCAGGATCCCATCTGGTGGCGCTGGTTGCAGCCCGGCAACGGGTAAAGGGGCTTCGGGGCGTTATTCCCAATGATGTGCAGGCCTACGACATGGTTGCTTATGGCGGCATGCGGGGCTCCCTTCCGCATGTTTATGCGGCCGCATTTGGTGCCAACCCACGCAACTGGATGCGCTGGTCGCCGGTCACCTATGTGCGTAAAGGCGGCAGGTTCCCGCCTCATCTCATTCTGCATTCGGGCGGTAACATTTACGACCGCCGCCGCACGCTTTCTGAAGGCTATGCCTCAGAACTGCGCCGCCATGGCACCTGGGTGCAGGTCTATGGCGGGCGGGGCTATTCCCACGGCGCCATCATGTCGCGCATCGGTACCAAGGCGAACGTGACCCGCGTGGTGGACAAGTTTTTAAGGCGCGTGTTTCGGTAATACCGGAGGCTGTTGTTCACGTCGGAGAGGAGTTTGAGACGGCCAATTTGGACGGTCTATTTCTCGCAGTTCGTTCAAGCGGCTGAGAACGGAAATTCAAGCAGTAGAAGAGGACCAAAGAGAGCTGGAAGATGAACATTCAAACCTGATGGTATGATTGTCCGCACACCAGTCTCCACTCACTCCACCGTCATCCCGACGAAGGTCGGGATCCAAGTGCGATTGCTGCTGGAGTGATGTCTGCTGCGCTTGTTTGCCGGTGGCTGTGTTGAACGGCGGCAAGCTCCACAAGCCCTCGTCACCACCTCAAACATGGGTGACCCACCTGGACCCTGACCTTCGTCAGGGTGACGGTACACAATTGAAAACCCAGAGACTGATATCCACCGTGGTTCTTTTCTTTCAACAGAACAGAAAGCTGTACTGAACCTTGTCCAAAACAATTCGGGGCGCCGATTGGACGCCCCGAAGTCAAAATGCTCAGTTTGATCTGATGCTTACTGGTTTGCTTTCACATCCAGATTCAACAGTTTGATCAGCGCTGGCGGGTTGTTGGCCAGTGACGGATCAAAGTTTCCAGCGGAAATCGGCTCATTCGGCTGAACGGTGATCGCAATGTTCTTCGGGTTCTGCAGGAAGGCGCCGACGGCTGCGGAGACCTTCTGTGTGAGCTCCGGCATGTTGAGCTGGCCCATTGCGGCTCCGATCATGAACGGCGCGCCTTGTGCGATCTGATCAGCAGGCTGACCCATGATGGTGGACGCCATTTTTAGGCCGCGATTGGTGATTGAATCGTCCGTGAAGCGAATGGTCATCGCCTTGAACGCGATTGACTTCAAATCTGAGAACATTTTCATCGTCGCCGCTTCGCGCTCTGCAGCACTGGCGATTTCGTTCATCTTGGCCGATTCTTCCTGCATCTTCAGCAGGGTTTCGATCGTGTAGCCGCCAATTGAAATGGGGAACGACAAGGTTCCCACATTGTCGACCTTCATGTCGTACTGCGTAATGTCCATATCGCCATTGGAAAGGTTCCAGGTGGCGTTCAGGATGATCTGGCCGGTGAATTTTCCATCATAGCCGAGTGCCGCCATCGTCTGCTTGAATTGCGGGTCGGGGATGACAGAGAGATCGAACGCCATGTCGCCGCTAGACTTCATGTCCATGGGTGTTTCCTTGGAATATTCGGAAACATCGGCTGCGAATTGGTTCATCGAAAACACGTTCTGGCCGGCGAAGGTCACGTTCACATTGTTGATCTCGGCCCGACTGTAATACATGACCTTTTTGATGGGGTCGGTCTCGTTCTCGCCCGGAATGTGCAGGTCATTCATCAAAAAGTTGCCAAAGGTGGCTGTGACACCTTCACCCGACAGGCTGATCGCTTCAGCGGTCATATTGCCGATCGAAAAGCCACCGCTCGCGGTTTCAGTCACGTTGCTGAACACGAGCTTTTCACCCTTGATTTCCGGCACATCGGCGATGGTCCAGCTTGGATTTGTAACTGTGAAGCCGTCGCCTGACTGGGTGACTTCCCCATAGGAAAATTTCTGGCCGACGCTTTTTGAGAACGCCGCATAGCGATCAATAAAGCCTTGAGCGTCGAGTGCGAATGCTGATGGGGAAAAGGCAAGCACGGCAACAAAGGCAGTGCCGGTGACAAGGTGTTTCATAAGTCTCTCCTTCGGGCCCTACCCAGGGCAAAGATGGGATGTTCGAACGGGTTTGCAAGTGGGCCACTGACAATGCGGCCGAAATAGCGGGCACAGATTGCGCCACACCGCGAGTGTTGAACATCACGGCGTGGCGCAGCCAGCTACTGATTGGCGACAACCTGAAGGTTGATCATGCCGGGAATGGTCTGGGGAGCGGCCATTCCAGCGCCAACAATTTCCGAAACCGGAACAGGGGCTGCCGGACGCGCAGCAACTTCGATGTTCTTTGGCGATGACAGGAACTGGCCAACCGCCTTGGCGACCATTTCAGAAAGCTGCGGCATGTTGAGGCCCTGCATGCCCATTTGAACGAACATGGGTGCTGCACCAGCCAGCGCTTCCGGCGTCTGGCCCATCTGGCCTGCCTGCAAGGTCAGCAGTTTGTTGGTGATTGAGGCATCGGTGAACTTGAATGCAAAGCTCTCCAGCTTTAGCTTGGTCAGTTCCGGCATCAGCGCCATCATGGCCTGGTCACCACCGCCATTGGCTGCGGCTTCAAGCTGAATTTGCTGAATGCGCTGGGCAACCTCAACCGTATAGCCGGTGATGGCATAGGTGAGGTCCAGTGCGCCCACATCGGTGAAATCGAGCTTCATTTCCGAAACCGCAGCGCGGCCCGTTTTCATGTTCCAGCTGCCAATGCCGACCATACGACCGTTGAGCTTTTCATAGCCAAGCTGACCACGCACTGCCTGGAACTGACGATCTGGAATTTTGGTGAGGTCCAGATTGATGTCCTCGAACTTGGTTTCCTGGCTGACCTCGTCCGGATTGGTGTCGCTGTCCAGGGAGGTTTCGCCGGAACCGAGCGAGAACATGCGCGTTCCGCCCATTCCAAAGGTGATGTTCGATACTTTCATCACCTTCATCACTTTCAGCCAATCGGAGACATTGGTTGAGAGTTTTGAAGGCACTTGCAGCGAGCTCAGCAGGAACGAGCCCATGGCGAACTGGCCGCCATCGGCATCAACATCCACACCATTTACCGTTATGCGGCCAATTTTCATTGGCGGCACGTCACCAGCATCGGCTGAGGGACGGTCATAGTCCCATTTCATTGGGATGTCCGCATCTTCAATGCTGGAGGATGTTACGGAAACGCGGTTTCCGCGCTCCATGAACTCAAAGCCGTTGACTTCAAACCGACCAAAGCTCACGCGGTGCTTGGCAGCATTTTCAGGCCGTGCGGCCTGTTCCGGGTCTGCCGGAAAGCTGCCATCATTGATGCGGACCGATCCGACCTTGATGCTCTCCCGTGCACCATCAGGTGTTGCCACGCCCTGAACGTCGAACACGCGGACTTCAAGCCGGTCATCGCCGACCATTTTGAAGCCCTCAAGACGCACGGACTTGATGTTGATCGGATCCTTGCCGCCATCGGACAAAGTGACTTCGTTCAATACAACGGAATCAGAGGAAAGCTCCTCCGCATTCGTCCACGAAATGGTGCCGCCTTCTTCCGCGGCCTTTTTGACGAAGAAGTCGACCAGCGCCATGCCCTCAAGGGCGAAGGCGGATGATGTGAGCATCAATGTTGCTACGGATGCGGAGACAATCATTGACGAAGATTTTTTAATGAGACGCATGGGGCTGCTGCCTTTCTGTTTTTACGTTCTTTTCGGCCACCGGCAGGCCGTCATGCTTGAGCGGGTTTGAAACGATCCCTCAGCGTTTCAGACCCGCGCAACCTTAATGATCCAAATGCGAACTCACTGTGACAAGATGCACGCGACGGGGCAAAAAGGTTTCAATTCAAAATTCTAGACCAATAACAAGATAAAACACCACAACCTATTCTTGCACTACCCGAATGGGTAAACGGCGAACCGCCGCGCGCTCGAGCAAGTTCTGGATGAGTATGGGCCTGAGCCCGCGTGGACTTGCTGAGATTCTGTGGGCCTGATAGTGCGGAATCCATGGGAAATGAGATGATTCCGCCACCTGGCGCACCCGGCTCCGGCGACGGCGATGACGTTCAGGGTATCGACCTCAAATCAGCGCTGGAAGAGCGCTATCTGGCCTATGCGCTTTCCACCATCATGGGGCGGGCGCTGCCGGATGTGCGCGACGGGCTGAAGCCGGTCCATCGCCGCATTCTTCACGCCATGCGCATTCTGCGGCTTGATCCCAATGCTGGATACAAGAAGTGTGCCCGCATCGTTGGGGATGTGATTGGTAAATTCCACCCGCACGGGGATCAGGCGGTCTACGACGCTCTGGTGCGACTGGCACAGGACTTTGCTGTGCGTTATCCGCTTGTGGACGGGCAGGGCAATTTCGGCAATGTGGACGGCGATAATGCCGCCGCCATGCGTTACACCGAAGCGCGCATGACCGAGGTCGCGACCCTGCTTCTGCAAGGGATCGACGAAGATGCGGTTGATTTTCGCGAAACCTATGATGGTGAGCAGGAAGAACCAATCGTTCTTCCGGGTGCTTTCCCGAACCTCTTGGCCAATGGCGCGGCGGGCATCGCCGTTGGCATGGCGACCTCGATCCCGCCGCACAATGCCTATGAACTCTGCAATGCGGCGCTGCATCTCATCAAATTTCCCAATGCCGGATTCGAGAAGCTGCACGAATTTGTGCCAGGACCGGATTTCCCCACAGGCGGTGTGATTGTTGATGATTCAGCATCCATCATCGAAGCCTATCGGACCGGTAAGGGTGGCTTTCGGGTTCGCGCGCAATGGGAGCGCGAGGACACCGGTCGCGGGGGCTACCAGATTGTCATCACGGAAATTCCGTATCAGGTTCAGAAGTCGCGGTTGATTGAAAAGACTGCCGAACTCCTGATCGCGCGCAAACTGCCGCTCCTCGGTGATATTCGTGATGAATCGGCGGAAGACATCCGCATTGTTCTGGAGCCGAAGAGCCGCACGGTCGACCCGACCCTGCTGATGGAGCAGATGTTCCGCGCCACTGATCTGGAAAGCAGGATCTCGCTCAATCTCAATGTGCTTTCGGGTGGCAAGGTGCCGAAGGTGCTTTCGTTGCGCGACTGTTTGCGGGAGTGGCTCGACCACCGGCGCGATGTGTTGTTGCGGCGCTCCCGCAACCGGCTGGAAAAGATCGAAAAACGGCTGGAAGTGCTTTCCGGCTATCTGATTGCCTATCTCAATCTGGATGAGGTGATCCGCATCATTCGCTTTGAAGATCATCCCAAGGAAGAGCTGATCAAGACTTTCAATCTCACCGACAATCAGGCGGAAGCCATCCTCAACATGCGTCTGCGCGCCTTGCGCAAGCTGGAAGAGATGGAAATCCGCACCGAGTTTGACGGTCTGACCGAAGAAAAGGCCGGCATCGAAGCCCTGCTTGCGGATGAGGACAAGCAATGGAAAACGATTGCCTGGGAGATCGGAGAGGTCAAAAAGACGTTTGGCCCCGACACCGAGCTTGGCCGCCGCCGTACGCGCTTTGGCGAAGCGGTGGAAATCGACATGGAAGCCGTCCAGCAGGCCATGATCGAGAAAGAGCCGGTTACGGTCGTGGTGTCGGAAAAAGGCTGGATACGGGCCATGAAGGGGCATCTTGCCGACTTCAACACCCTTTCGTTCAAGGAAGGGGACAAGCTCAAAACCGCATTCCACGCTGTCACCACCGACCGGGTGCTCCTGTTCACGACATCCGGCAAGTTTTACACGCTTGGGGCGGATAAACTTCCCGGCGGACGGGGGCATGGTGAGCCGGTGCGCATTATGGTCGATATGGACAATGATGCCGACATCATCTCGGCCTTTGTTCATGACGCCGAGCGCAAGCGCTTGATCGCCTCAACGCTGGGCAACGGCTTTGTGGTGGCAGAAAAGGATGTGGTCGCCAACACCCGCAAAGGCAAGCAGGTGCTCAATGTCAAACTGCCGGTCGAAGCCGTGCTTTGCGCACCCATTGCGACCGACCACGACACGGTCGCTGTGGTAGGCGAAAACCGCAAATTGCTGATATTCCCGTTGGAACAGGTTCCGGAAATGGGTCGCGGCAAGGGTGTGCGTCTGCAGCGTTATCGCGACGGCGGCATCAAGGATGTGCGCACCTTTGCGCTCGCTGATGGGTTGACGTGGAGCGACTCCGCCAGTCGCACGCACACCAGATCAGACGCCGAGTTGGCCGAATTCAAAGGTGACCGGGCTCAGGCCGGTCGCATGGTGCCCAAAGGCTTTCCGCGGAATGGGAAGTTCGGGTGAGGGGGATCACTCACCCCACAACCGGCCAAGTATCACTCAGCTGGTAGCCACCAGGCCAGGGGTCGTCAGGATCAAGCATCAATTGTCTTGTGTCGGTGATCCAGGCGCGGCCTGAGATCTCAGGGACAATTGCGTCTTTTTCGCCTACCGTCGTCTCGTCCACCACGCGGCCATCAAACCGGCCACCCGTCATTGAGCGCCCAATATAGGTCTCTCCGGGCGCAAGCTCACCGCGTGCGACCATTGTCGCCATGCGGGCTGAGACCCCGGTGCCGCAGGGCGAGCGATCAAGCTTGGCTGGTTTGATCGAGACGGCACTCATGCCGGTTTTGATCCCGTCAACGATCTCCAAAGGTTCCGTGAACTGACAGAAGGAAATTGTCGTCCAATCGGGATTTTCGGGATGATGAAATCCCAATTGTTCGTTGGCGGCATTGGTGATTTTGGCACCCAGTCTTGCGAGTTCAAAGGCTTCATCTTCGACCAATGAAAAGCCCAGCCTTTCAGCGTTGACCAGTACAAAACTGTCACCGCCATACGCAGTATCGACTGTCAGTGTGCCAAGCCCAGCAACCTCCAGCTTTGCATCAAGCTGATCCACAAAAGAGGGTAGATTGCGGATTTGAATACGCTCCGCCTTCCCACCTTTGCAATGTGCGGTGACGTCGACCACGCCGCCGGGCACCTCCAGCTTCAGTCGGGTTTGCGGTTCCTGCATCGGCACGATACCTGTGTCGAGCAACACTGTTGCAACACACATGGTGTTGGAACCTGACATGGGTGGTGTATCCTCTGGCTCCATGATGATGAAAGCTGCATCAGCCAGCGGGTCCTTCGGAGGCACCAAAAGGTTCACGTGGCGAAACACACCTCCGCGCGGTTCGTTGAGGACGAAATTGCGCAAAGACTGATCCTTCGCGATGAAGTCGCGTTGCGCCCAAACCGTGTCACCTGGAGGCGGGGCTACACCGCCAACGATCACATCGCCAACTTCTCCCTCGGCGTGGCAGCCTACAATATGAATGGTTCTGTTCGATCGCATGGGGTTTCTGTGCTCTGGTTCATCATTGACACTTTATGGCGGCTTTCCCACCGACTGCAATCATTCCTCCGCCGACAAATTTCATCTGATTGCTGATTGTTTCGATGGAAAATGTCGTGCAATTCTCAAAGCGGAATCGGAAGAAGTTCCCCAGACAATAAGGCAAACAATGACCCACTTACTTCCCAAAATCACCGAACCCGCGCGTCAGATTGATGTGATCCATCAGACCGATGTTCTGGTGGTCGGGTCAGGCCCCGGTGGCCTTGCTGCAGCACTTGCGGCAGCGCGTGCCGGCGTTGACGTTACACTCGTTGAACGCTTCGGCTGTTTCGGCGGCAATCTAACCGTCGTGGGCGTCGAAGGCATGGCCTGGTACCGCCATGAGGACACGATCGAAGCCAATGGCATTGGCCGAGAATTTGAAAACCGTGCATACGAAATGGGTGCGGCGGTGCAGGAGAGCCAGTCACTCTCCTATGAAATCGATTCCGAAGGCTTCAAGATCGTTGCGGATCGTCTGGTGGAAGAGGCTGGCATTCATGCCATGCTGCATCGTTTGGTCGTCGCACCAATTCTTGATGGCAATGCGATTACCGGCATCATCACCGAATCCAAGGCTGGCCGCGAGGCGATCATCGCGAAACGGGTGATTGATGCCACTGGAGACGCTGATCTTGCCCATTGGGCAGGCGCGCCCACAATCAAAGCCCCCAAGGAAGAACTGATGGCAGCATCGGTCATGTTCCACCTGGCGGGTGTGGACAAAAGGGCCTTCATGAAGGGCATTGCCGACGATCCGCAGACCTATGCCGACTGGGGCGGCGGTGGAGAGTGGACAATTGAAACCTCCGGCAAGGAGGATGAGATGTTCTCTCCCTTCATCAAGAAGCCGTTCGACAAGGCCATTGAGGAAGGGCTTATCCCACCGCATCTCAACACGATTGCGGGCACCTGGGGCGCGCTGCATGACAGTGGTGAACTGACCTATATGAACCTGATCCATCTGGATGGCTGTGATGGGACCGACCCCGATGATCTCACAAAATTTGAAATCGAAGGCCGTCGACAGGCGATGCTGGCGATTGAAGCGCTGAAGCGTCACATGCCGGGCTGCGAAACGGCCCGCCTGAGGAATTTTGGAATGACGCTTGGCATTCGCGATACCCGCAAGATTGATGCGCAGTACAATATGACCGAGGACGATGTGCGCCATCAAGGCCGGTTTGAGGATTCCATCGGCATTTATCCCGAATTCATCGATGGCTATGGCATTTTGATCCTGCCAACCACGGGGCGCTACTTTCAGCTTCCCTATCGCAATCTGGTGCCCAAAGGGATCGACAATCTGCTGGTTGCGGGTCGCGCAACGGGCGGTGACAGGATCAGCCATGCCGCAACACGCAATATGAGCTGCTGCGCCGTCACGGGGCAGGGCGCAGGCATCGCCGCTGCTCTATCGCTGAAATCAAACCGTGAACTGGACCGGCTTGATGCTGGTGTCATTCAAAGCGAACTGACCCGACAGGGCGTGCGGTTTCATTAGTCCATTCCGCGTTTGATTGGATTCAAGTCGCTGCGCCAACTCTTCGGTTCTGCGCGATATAATCCAAGTGAGCTCCGGCGACCGCCAGGGCTATCCAGACTGAGAAAATTCAGCATGCTGCAGATTTCCTGTTTCCCTCCCCCAGCGGGGGAGGGTGTCGGCGAATGCCGGCGGGTGGGGGAGAATTCAGTCAAACTCCCCACCCGTCATGACTTCGTCATGCCACCCTCCCCTTTGAAAAAGGGGAGGGAAACGGAGAGCCCGGCATCTGGCGTATTCGATACGCGATTATCCGGTGCTGCCACTGGTTCCCGTTATTCGGAGCCGAGCCCTAACTTGCAACGGCCAATCGTTCTGCCCCGCTCTCGTTTTTCCTGTTCGATATCTGCCTGATTTCAAAAACCGAATGCGCGGTGAGAGCAATCAGAATGATTGTGCCGCCGATGAGCGTCGCCGTTGTCGGAACTTCGGTGAACACAATCCAGACCCAGATCGGCGCAAGCACGGTTTCTACCAGATAAAACAATGCCACGTGAGGCGCCGGAATGAGCTTTGGGGCAATCGCAAAACACATGGCAGCAAGTGGAACGAACAGGATTGCATCGATTGCCAGCCAGCGCGGCGCTGCTGGTGCCGGAAGATACAAAGCCAGCGGAATGGAGAACAGAAACACCATCAGTCCGCCAAAGCCCGGTGCGAAGAACATATCCTGTTTAGACTGGCGAATGAGTGTGAGCGTCAGCGCCAGAATGAGCGCGCAGGACAGCGCCATAAGATCGCCGATCCAGGTGCCCTGTCCCAGCCCATCCTGAACGATGATGAAGACGCCACCAATGGTGGCGAAAATTGCAGTCCAGGTGGCCACGGATGGCCGTTCGCCCAGCATGATCCACGACAGGAGCGCGGCTGCCATGGGGTTGAACGCCAGTATGAAGACAAGATTGGCGGTCGATGTGTAGAAAATCGACCCGGTGAACAGAATGTTGGTTGTGCCAATCAGCGCGCCGATCATCACCAGACGCGGGTTGCGCAGCGGGTTCTGCGTCCAGCCCATGCGCTTCTTGAGCGTCAAATAAATCAACAAAAACACAATGGCGATGGCGAGTGCACGGGCGCTGATTGCCGTAAACGCATGTGTCTCCGCCAACCGGATGAGCGGGATGTCGACTGAAATCAACACCCCGCCTGCAAAGCCGAGCGCATATCCGGAGCGTGACGATTTCATTGCTTTGATGTGAAGTCAGTGGACGAACGGGCGATCACTCGTATCGCGCCCAGCCATTGGGCTCAAGCCGTTGCTGAGGTCGGAAGCGACCCTTGTAGCTCATCTTGCGCGACCCTTCGATCCAATAGCCCAGATAAACGAAGGGAAGGCCAAATTTGACCGCCCGCCGGATGTGATCAAGCACGATGAAGGTGCCAAGCGAGTTCCTGTCGAAAGCGGGGTCGAAGAAGGAATAGACCATCGACAAGCCGTCGTTCAGAATGTCGGTGAGTGCCACGGCGACCAAAGGCCCTTCACCCCTGCCAGTGATGAAGGTGTCGGGCCCACGCCAGCGATATTCGATGATTTTCGTGTTGATGTGGGAATCTTCCACCATCATCACATAATCAAGCATGGTCATTGCCGCCATTCCGCCTTCAGCGTGGCGGCTGTCGAGATAGCGGCGAAACAGGGAATATTGTTCGCTGGTGGGTTCAGATGGCAGAACCTCGCCGACCAGATCAGCGTTCTTCCGCTCAATGCGTTTCATCGTGCGGGCAGGCTGAAATTCATCCGCGATCACCCGCACCGAAATGCAGGCGCGGCAACCTTCGCAGGCCGGACGATAGGCAATTGATTGGCTGCGACGAAAACCGCCGGTGGTGAGCGCATCATTGAGAGCAGGGGCTCTTTCACCCACCAGATGGGTGAACACCTTGCGCTCCTTGCGGCCTTCCAGATAGGGGCAGGGGGCAGGGGAGGTCAGATAAAACTGTGGTGCATCTAGTGGATGAACCGTCATTTCGTTCCTGTCCCACTTTTACCCTTGTTTCGCAATCTTCAGGCCGACGGCGTTGAGTCGGTCGCCGCAATTGATTGCAATTCGACGCTGTAGAATGCCGGTATTGCCCGCAAGGTCAACCCGCTATTCGACTGTTTGCGGGTGACGTTGATCAGGTTTGATCACAGTAAGGGGAGGCAGGTCATTTCGGAGTTCGGATGAAATCACTCAAGCTTTTCAGCAATTTGTGGAGCGAAGTAGGTGAGAATTCCGTCTGCGCCAGCGCGTTTGAAAGCAAGCAGGCTCTCCATGATCGCGCGGGCAGCATCAATCCAGCCGCGCTCTCCGGCGGCCATGATCATCGAATATTCGCCCGAAACCTGATAGGCGAAAGTGGGCATGCCGAAAGTCTCCTTCATGCGCCAGATGATATCGAGATAGGGCATACCGGGTTTGACCATCAGCATATCAGCGCCTTCTGCGATGTCGGTTTCGGCCTCGCGCATTGCGTCTTCCGTGTTGGCGGGGTCGACGTAATAGGTGCGCTTGTCGCCTTTGAGTGTGGCATCGGTGCCAATCGCTTCCCGGTAGGGGCCGTAAAAACAGGAGGCATATTTTGCCGTGTACGACATAATGGCGATGTCGGAAAAGCCCGATGCATCAAGGCTTTGTCGGATCGCGCCGATGCGCCCGTCCATCATGTCGGATGGCGCGATGACATCGGCGCCACACTCCGCTTGCAACAAGGCTGCCTTCGTGATCTGCTCGACGCTCTCATCGTTGACGATTACCCCATCGCGCAAGACGCCGTCCTGACCATGATCGGTGAAGGGATCAAGGGCAGCATCGGTGATGATACCGATGTCCGGAACCGCCTTTTTGATGGCTCTGGTTGCGCGGCAGATCAGATTGTCCGGATTAAGGATTTCGGACCCGGTCTGGTCCCGTAACGTAATAGAAACATTAGGAAAAATCGCAATTGCCGGAATGCCGAGATCTGCCGCTTTGCGCGCCTGTTCGACACAAAGATCAACCGAATTGCGATAAACGCCCGGCATGGCGGAGATGGTCTCGGTCCGATTTTCGCCATCCACCACAAAAATCGGCCAGATCAGATCATTGCGGGTGAGGGTTGCTTCCTGCACCAGCCGCCGTGACCAGTCGAACCGCCGGTTGCGGCGCAAGCGACGATGGCCGGTGATGTTATCCACATTGGTGATGAGTGTGTGTTTGTTGGAAGACATAATCTTGTCCCCGCTCTTTTCCCGTTTGGAACCACTCTAATGAGTGTGGTGCGCAAATCCAATGTGACACGCCGCCCATCTCAAAGCCCATCTCTGGCCCCACCTATACCCCCAATGCGCTGCCTCGTCGTTGACCCGCGCACACCCATCTTTTATGGCCTGATACAAAGCGTGATGGATCAGTGTTGCGGGCGATGGAACAGGACGAAATCAGATTTGAGCACATCGGCAATGCCGGCATTGTCACACTCAATCGTCCGCAGGCGCTTAATGCCGTCACCCACGATATGGTGCTGAAACTACAGGCACAACTCGATCGATGGCGCAACGTTGCTGAGGTGAGGCACGTCATCATCAAGGCTGTGCCCGGCAAGGCCTTCAGCGCCGGTGGCGATATTCGCCATCTCTACGAGCGCGGCGTGGCGGGCGATCCTGACTTTCAGTTCTTCCACGATGAGTACCGGCTCAACGCCTATATAAAAGCCTATCCCAAACCCTATGTGGCGCTAATTGACGGCATCGCCATGGGCGGCGGTGTGGGCGTCTCCTTCCATGGCAGCCACCGCGTGGTCGGGGATAGAATGAGCTTCGCCATGCCCGAAGTGGGCATTGGTTTTTTCCCCGATGTGGGGGGAAGTTTTTTCCTATCGCGCATGCCGGAAGGGGCAGGGATGTATCTCGGTCTCACCGGGGAACGCATCAAAGCGGGCGATGCGGTGTGGGGCGGATTGGCGACTCACTATGTTCCTTCCGACCAGTTTGAGGCGCTCGAAGCGGCCCTTTGTGAGATCACCGATGTAGACGCCTGCTTGCGGGGATTTCACAAAACCGCCACACAAGGGCAGCTGGTTCGCCACCACAATTCAATCAAAGCCGCATTTTCGCCGTCGGTTTTTGACGAAATTTTCCCGAAACTGGATGAAATTTCGGCAAGCGGGGATAAATCCGCTGCTGAATGGGTGGAAGCCACAAAATCCACGATTTTGCAAAAATGTCCCTTGAGTGTGAAAATCGCGTTTCGACAGATTCGCGATGGCGGGAGCCGCTCGATGGAAGAGTGCATGCGCATGGAATATCGCATCCTGCGTCGGGTGCTTTCCGGCACGCAATTTTATGAAGGCATTCGCGCCGCAATCATCGACAAGGACAATGCACCCAAATGGCGGCCTGAAACGCTGGATGATGTTTCCGATGCCGAGATCGATGAGAACTTTGCCTCGCTGGATGATCAGGAGCTTTCATTCCAGTGACCTATGCGGATGAGCTCAAACCGGCACCGCCGTCAAAACTCGAGATTGCCGAGCATGTTTATCTGCGGCTTCTCTCGATCGTGTTTTTGGGGTTCGCGGTTTTTGCCTGGATCCGCATTGTCGGGCTTTATGATGGCGTCGAATGGCGCTTCGACATCATGCCGGTGCACTGGAAGATCATCTCCGTCATCATGGCGGTTCTTCTTCCCGTGGTGTCCGTCGGACTTTGGACGCTGCTTCCCTGGGGCCAGGTTGTCTGGTCGCTTGTGGTGGCGCTGGAAGTGACCATGCATGTGGCGTTCAAGGGCTATTTTGAACAGAATGACAGGCTGGTGATTTTCCACCTCTCCTGTGTCGCCGTTTTCCTCATCTTTAGGGGGATCAGTCTCTACAGGGTCAAGAAAGAATGAATCTTTCTGGCAACTTTCCGCAGAAACCCTTGTTTTGAATAGAACAATCAAAAACTTTGTAAGGATCAATTAAGACTGTGCTTTGACTCAAATTTTAGAGGCTTCGGTTAGTGTGCACAAATAAGGTGGGAAAAACACCACCAGCATAACTGGAGGCAAACTCAATGATTAGCGCACCAACCATGGCCGGCGTTCCGGTGGTGGATGAGCCGGAAGCGGATGTAAAACCGGCCTATCTGGAAGCACTGACACTGGTGGAACGGCTGCATCGCCGTCTTCTTGATGTCATCAAGGATGAATTTGACCGCGAGGGCCGCTCTGACATCAACCCGGTGCAGGCTCTGCTTCTTTTCAATCTGGGCGAAAGTGAAATGACGGCGGGCGAATTGCGCACACGCGGTTATTATCTTGGTTCCAACGTGTCCTACAATCTGAAGAAGCTTGTGGAACAGGGTTACATCAATCATCAGCGTTCGCGCACAGACCGCCGCTCGGTTCGTGTGTCCTTGACCGATCAGGGCAGGGAAGTTGCTGATATTGTTGAGGCTTTGTATGAGCGCCACACCAATTCCATTGAACAGATTGGCGGCATTTCAGGCTCCGAGTTCGCGGTGCTGAACCGCTCGCTCAAACGCCTCGAGCGCTTCTGGACGGACCAGATCCTCTATCGCCTTTGAGGGTGGGGGCTTACCGATTGGCCCAACCCTCGTTACTTTGTCACGCCCGTTACAACGGGCGTCCAGAGTAACGAGCCGTGGAGTCAGACGCTCACTGGAGCAGATGCAGCCCTGGATTGCCGCTGTGGCGGCAATGACAAATTGAGATGGTGGCTGGAAGCAGGAAGAGACTAAGAAAACAACACGTTGCGACGACCAATCCGCACGCAACACAGTCCGCGCAAGGTGCAATGCACCTGGATCCTGACCTTCGTCAGGATGACGGCTGAGAGGGTGGAGTGTCGTCGAGGGCGCTCACGCAAAGCGCGAAGAATTTCAAGGGATTGGGGCCGTGGGGACGAACCCTCATTCCACTTGAGCAGCGAAGCCCGGGAGCAATCCCGGGCTTTTTGCTGACTGCAGATGTCATAAAAATGACGAAAGAAGCTGACCCTTCGTCGTCATTCCGGCCTTCACGGCCGGAATCCACAAAAGCCCTGCCAAATCAATGGATTCCGCCCGTTTAGGGCAGAATGACGATGGAGAGATGACAATGAAATGCAATTGCCGAAGGCATCAGTCGTCCGGTTCGTCTGCACGGAGCTGGTCCAAAACCTCATTGATTGGCGCGAGGAGCACCATGTCCGGTTCGATATCAGCAGCCTCGCAGGCTTTGACATAGTCATCAACGAACATTGCCATTCTCGGCTCGTGTGCTTGCGGCAGGGAGAGAAAAGGATCCTTCAAGAGTTCAACGGCTTCTTTTGCTGATTGATGACTTTCTGGGATCCGATTAATCTCAGCTAAACGTTTGCTGAAAGCATTCAGGCAGTTTGCCAAGCGGGGCCCGAACGCCTCTGGTCGCTGTTTGGCAAGTTCCCGATAAAATTCGACCGCTTTTTCACTTGCCTTGAGCGCGTCATCGTGCCGGTCAAACTTTGAATAATCCTCGCTGAGATTGTTGAGGCTTATTGCCAGGTGAGGGTTGAACGCCTCTGGTCGCTGTTTGGCAAGCTCTCGCAAGATTTCAACAGATTTTTCACTGGCTTTGAGCGCGTCTTCGTGCAGTTCAACATTGGAATATCGATTACTTAGATTGATGAGGCTGGTTGCAAGATCGGGCCTAAACGCTTCCGGTCGCTGTTTTGCAAGCTCTCGTAGGATTTTAACAGATTCTTCACTGGCTTTGAGCGCGTCTTCGTATAGTCCAACATTAGAATATCGAGTACTTAAATAGTTGAGGCTCACAGCTAGTTTGGGGTCGAACGACTTTGGCTGCTGTTCGGCGAGTTGCCGATAAATTCTCGTTGCTTCTTCATTGCCGTTCAACGCTTCTTCGTGTCGACCGAGAGCGGAATAGTCGACACTCCGATTGTTGAGTTCCAGCGCGCGTGCTGCCAAAGAATCAAGAAAACCATCGTCTTCAATGTTGTCCAGCCGCGTTTGATAAACAGTAGCAGAAAGTTCGGTCAGGGCCGTGTTGGTTTCCACGAAATAGTCGTGGATCGCTGTCGCAACCTCTTCGCTCAATAACTCCGGCAATGCACGCCTTGCCCGATCAAACACCATAAGCGGCTTTTGCCGTCTTGTACGGGCATTGAATTCCCGGGCATCCGGGTTGTCGCCCTCGTCCTCTCGCGCATCGAGGAACGACTTCATCAAGATGGGTAGATGTTTGAGTTCCTGCCGCATCAGCCATTCTCCCAAGCGGTCCGGCAGGAGATAGCCGGAGGCCAACCCCCCGCTTTGAGGCGGGTAGAGTTTGGCGATGGTGTCCGCGAGAGCATCGAGGTTTTCTGGTTCGCGGTCGTTCATGATCAAAGCCAAAACGCAGGCGCGTTTGAGTTCGGTGCGTTCGGCAAAACCCTCATGCAGAACGGCCAGCACCACGACCAATGACAACACCTCGTTGGGCCAGCCATCAGAGCCAAGCGCGCGCTGCCAGTTGGTTTCTTCGCGGTCGATTACATTGTCAAAAACCCGCTCCACCGTTTCCGGCGCGCCACCTTCCACCGCCAGCAACGCCGCCATGGCGATCAGCAGTGTGTTTTCGTAGGCCGTGTCGGAAAGGTCGGGTTCAGGAATGTCGTCCGGCTGAACCAACTCCTTCGACGTGTTGCTGTCCAACGCATTGAAGAAAGCAATGACGCATTGTTTGAAGTACGCATCCCGCTGGTCCTGCTCTGCACCAAGCGGTGAAAGCGCAAGTTCCGCAGATTGCTCGGGGTCGCGGAGTATCGCGGTGAAATCTCCCTTGATGTTTCGTTGCCACTGGCCGGTGGTGCGCGAAAGAAACACGAGGCGCAGGTGCAGCGATCTTCGCGGTGAAGCCCTGGCGGCATCAAGAAGTGCCGCGACCAGTTCTGACTTCTCGTCTGCATAATCGACGACCACGAGAAAGCGGCTCCCGGCCCGAAACATGGTTTCAAAACGTTGGCGGAGCTCAGTTTTGCCAAGTTCCGCATGGCCGGAGAGAAATCCACAAACCCAATCCTCGTTGCGCGCCATGCGCTCGACCGCTTCGATCATGAATCGGGTTTTGCCCGTGCCGCCTTCGCCATGATAAGTGCGAATGAGGATATCTTTGCCTTTCTCGCACCAGGTCTTGAACTCCGTCAGTTCATCTTCCCGGCCAAACCATGGCACGATCTGAAATCTGGCATCCAGTATCTCGGCAGAGTTCCAGACCGGCTCCTGTGTCGGCAACCGACTGTGGAGCGGGGCGAGTGCCGCCAGTTTTTCAAGTGCCTGTTTGGCCTGTCGGATTTCAGGCAGCACTTCAGGCCGGTGGGCATTTTCCTTGTAAATATCCTCCAAGGCGCTGATTTTACCTTCGAAGTCGGCGCAAATGAGAGCCTGCAGATCGAGCCTCAATGCCAGGTTCTCCCGCAATGCGATCACAGTCGCAGTCAGCAGCTTTTGTGAGAGACCTTTTTCCTCAGCATTGTAGGAGAGGGCGTTTTTTCCGTTCGGCCTGTCGGCTTCCGCGAACAGCAGGCTGCCAAAGGTCTCTCCCATAGAGGGGGCGAGCATGCCGGTTATCAGCCGTGTCAGGCTCGGATCACGGAGACCAAGCCGTTGAAACACTTCAAGCGACAGACCGTGCGCCCGTTGCACAAGGGCTTGGTCATGGGATCTATTGAGTTCTTTGACGGTGGCTTCGATGCTGGTTTCGAGGCCCTCAAAATTGAGTTGCTTGTCCTCACCAATCCAGCGGTTTTTGACGGCGCTATAAAGGGTTCCGGAGATTGCGGACGTGGTGCCCGATACGGGATCGATGCAGCACAACAGACCGTCGCGGGCGAGGTCTGCGGCGATGGACCTTGAAAACTTCAATCTATCAATTCACTCAATTCAAACGTGAATCGAGTTTTGAATATCAATCAGGGTTTGGCAAGCCGTTCACTGGCCGGGTGCGATGTTGCCAAGCTTTCTGGCCGCGTCTTCGATCTCCTTGATCACCTGGTTCTGCGTGGCTTTGGATTTTGCGCGGATCTGATTGGCATCGTTCACGTCTGCGGGAGTGCCTGCACCAAGGCTTTTGCCGATGTTCTTGATGCTCTTGACCGCATCCTGCGCCTTGTCGGCATGTTTGGCGACGTCCGACGCGGAACTCACCCCGCCAAGGCCGGAAAGGCCCACATCAAACCCGCGCTTGTAAATGCTGGTGGCCTGGCGCTCGGCCTCTGACAGATAGGCTTCGCCCAGTTCGCCGGTCGAGCCCCGCGCGGCCTTGATGTTGTCGCGGTCGTTGATGGCACCGGCTGTGTTTTCCGCCGAGGTCACCAGAAAATCGGTGGTGTCGGCAGCCAGCGCCACGGTGGCAAGACCCGCTGAACCGTAATAGGCCGCCCCAATGCCGGAGGCGAGGCCAGCGGCGGAAATCACCATTTTCAGCGTGTCGATCTGCTCGCTGGCGAAGGCCTCGACGCCCTCATATTCGGTCATCTTTTCCTGAAGTGAATCGAGCGCACGGCGGACCACCATGTCCGGGCGGCGCACCTTTGGCCCGCCTCCGGTCGACTGGACCCGTGTCACCCGGCTTTTCAGCACCGAAATGATGGGTTCAAATCCGCGCCCGGTGAGTTTGAGGAGGCCTTCCACATAACAATCATCGATCCCTTCGGCACGACGAAGGGCGGCGCGCATGAACTCCCGCTGGCGCGTGGCAAGCTGATGAATGCCGTCAACGAGCTCAGGATTGAGCGCGTCATCAGCATCAATGAACGTGCCGCCCGCTGCCTTGATCGCCTGCACCTGTTTGGCGAGCGCACCCTGACCAGCGCGCGCAAGGTAAGAGAGCGGGGAGGGGCGGTTTTCCCACACGCTTTTGGCGGCATCCGCAAAGGTCGGGTGCCGGTGCTCGCGATTGGCCAGCACGTAGATCGCATCGAGATGCTTGCTCAGCGATTTGGTGAAGCTCTCGCGCACCATGAGCATGGCCGCATGATGGCCGAACTGAACGGGCACGCCGTGCGAGGAAAAGCTGCCGAGCGAAATGGACTTTTCTTCTTTGACGCTCAGGCGATCCCAGTCGGTTTCAGCGAACCGGCCCTGGCATCTAGCGGCGACTTTCAGCGCCTGGATGAAGTCGCCAGAAACAGTCTTGTCCGGATCGATGATTTCCGCATCGGGCTTTGCACCGTGTAGCGTGATTTCAGACTTCGGCAGAAAACGTGGGCGCAGCCAGCTTTCGCGCTTGGCGAGCAGGACCTTTTGCGGCGCGATGTCGGTGTAGGTGTCTTCCGCTGGTACGCTGACCGTTTCCTTGGTGCCATCATCGCGCTGCACTCGAACCGTGCGTTTCGGGCGGGCATTTGCCTTGCGGTACTTGCTGCGCTCGGCAAGAACCAGATTGTCAGAACGGTAGATGCGCGTTGCACCCGGTTTCTTTTTCAGCGTGATGTTGGACGAGCTGGTGGCCGATTTTTGTGTCCCCAGAACCACGGGGCCATCTTCGAACGTGATCATCAGTTCACCGCCCTCAACGTCCTGATCAAGCTCGGCTTCGATGACGATTTCGTCGCGGAAATAGAGCTTTCGGGCCGCGCGTTCCTTGGCACGGGTTTCGGCGCCCGGCGTGCCGGCGGCGAGGTATTGCGACTTGTCGGGTCTCACGATCTTGATTAAGCCACCGCTTGCGGCAAACTGTAGGGGCCATGACTGACTCAGCCCATCCACGTTCAAGGGAACAAGCTCCGGCTCCACCGTCGGCACGATGGTCGCGTTGGTCTGATAGATGTCAAGCGATTCTGCGCTGGCGAGTTCAGTTGCGCGTTTGAAGGCCTCTTCGTTCACGGCTTCCGCGTGGTGCTTCTTGAGGGCGGCGCGCATCTTGTCCGGTTCAAACGGGACCAGTTTTGAATAGGAAACCCCAAGCGTTGAGGTGGTGATGTTCGCGTCTTCCAGCGATTTCAGATCACGCCCCAGCACGATGAGGCGGCGTTTTTGCCGCTCGTCTTTTTCATCACGCTTGGCGTTCTCTGCGGGTTCGGGATAGAGCGGTGCGCCGGTTTCCTGGGCCATTCCGATTTGATTTGAGGCAACAAGCACATGGGTGATCTCGGCCTGCGGTCCCCAGATGATCGGATTTCCGTGTGCTTTTGATCCCGAATAGCTTTTCGCTTCGCCTGCCTCACCACCGAAACCGTCGCGGGCCAACCAATCCCATCTGATCGTGTCGCCTTTGTTTTCGGGATTGAAGAGTTTCAGCTCCAGACCTTTGAGGCGCACGATTGGGCCGGAAAATGAATTGATATCGAACAACAGTCCGCCAGCCGCCGGATTGACCCCGCCCAGCAGTCTGACGCTGACCATCAACGCCACACGTTGGGCGAGCGCACCGTCTTCGCCCTGTTTCCCGGTCGCGTCTTGCCACGCCTCAAGGCTGACGGATTTGCCATCAATCCAGAACTGGCCGGGCACCGCGCTGATGTTGGCTGTCATCTGCGACAGCCGGAAGGAGACGGCCTGCTTCGAAGACTGGTCTGTTGATGCCTCTTTCCAGAAGGGGACGAACCGTTTCACCGCCTCCAGGTTCATATCGAAGCCGTTGTCCCTGCGTTTCAGCCATCTAAGTTCAGTCTTGCCGCCGCTTTGGGTTGCCTGACCGATCAACAGGAAGCCGGACGGGTCCTTGTAGGTCATGCGCCAGATGCGATCACCGGGATTGGCTGACTGGGCCTGAGCTTGGCCGCCAACAAGCGCCGCAAGGCCGATGATGAAAAAGACAAACAGCAAGAATGCAGGCGAGCGGAACCGAAACAACGGCATTGGGTTCATTTGAATTCCTGAGAAGTAGTGGCCCAAAAAATGGCACACAGGCGGACGATGACAATCGCTCGCAAGGTGAACGAATTCAGAGGCTTGAGCAACGGGTGGGGTAAAAAGTGATGAGGTTGCGCCATACCGTTTGGTGCGAGTGGCGCCGTAGGGGAAGCCTTGTCACCGCAAATCTCGTTTTGCATAGTTGGCCGGTTCCGTTCTCTTCAAGCATCGAGAAGCCCAATGAAAACCGCACCACTCTTTGGATTGTTCGCCCTGTTTCTTGCCTCGCCGCTTGCTGCCGCCGAGCTCGATGTTCCGATTTATGAATATGGCGGGGATGGTCTGGATACATGTGGTCTCAGCAGGGTGGCCGGACTGAAAGCTGATGGCGACGGATTTCTGGCCGTGCGTACCGGACCTGGATCGAACTATCGCAAAATTGACGAGATCCACAATGGCGACGATGTCTATGTGTTTGAACAGAAGGGCAAATGGTACGGCATTCTCTATGGCCGTCCGTTCCCGGATTGCCACTCGCCCAAGAAGAAGCGCATCATGCGATATCCCGGCAAAAAGGGCTGGGTGCATGGTAATTGGATCCGCCAAATCGCCGGATAACGGGTCCACCTGACAAAGCCGTGAGGCGCTTTGCCTTAATCTCGGCACATTTAGCGTTGTGAAGAGGGGTTAAGCCTTGCTGGTTGGCCATATGCTGCGCGTGCTCGCGCGCTTGTGATGGACCGACAAGGGTTGTTGTCTTGAATTCAATTCGAATTCGGTGCGAATTCAAGCACCTATACTTGAAAATCCGGCTGTCGATATCGACTTTGTTAACGATAATTGTGGCACGGATTGTGTGAAGCGGGGCGAGACGTGGGCGACAGGGCAGGGCGATTGGCCTCACTGTCGGCGTGACGGGATGTTGATGAGAGCCAGATGACCAAAGACAGTAAATTGCCAACGGTGCTCACGAATTCAGATGCAGGCGTGAGCCGCCGATCCTTCATTGCGGGCTCTGCCGCGTTTGCAGCAGGAAGCGGACTTGCTGCTCCTGCGCTCGCAAATGAGAACGTTATTGATCTCATCCTGAAGTCGCGCACCCGCGACCGCTATGATGACGAATTCGATGCGCGTGGATCGGCGAAGGGCAGTGTTGCCTCCACCCAACCGATATTTTCTCCGCAAACGATCACCCACATTGAAGCGGCAATCCAGGATTACAAAACCATCTCGCTGAATGGTGGCTGGCCGGTGGTGCCCGCCAACAAGAAGCTTCGTCTGGGCGCCAGTTCCGGTGCCGTTGCGTCCATGCGCAAGCGGTTGATCATTTCCGGTGATCTGTCCTCTCGTGCAGGCATCTCCAATCAATTCGATTCCTAGGTTGATGCGGCCGTGCGCCGGTTCCAGAAACGCCACGGTCTGCCGCCTGACGGTGTGGTCGGTCGCTACACCTTTGCAGCGATGAATATTCCGGTGTCCATTCGCCTCGGCCAGCTTGAAACCAATTTGGTGCGGCTGCGTTCAATGTCTGGTTTTCTGGGTGACCGCTATGTAATGGTGAACATTCCGGCTGCTCAAATTGAAGCCGTGGCGGGCACGAAGGTGGCCCAGCGTCACACGGCGATTGTAGGCCGCATTACGCGTCAGACCCCAATTCTCAACTCAAAAATCTATGAGTTGAACATCAATCCATATTGGACTGCACCGGTGTCGATTGTCCGCAAGGACATCATTCCGCTGATGCAGAAGAACCAGAACTATCTGACCGAAAATAAGATTCGCGTGTTCGGTCGCGACGGGCAGGAAATTCCGCCCGAAGCCATTGACTGGAACTCCGACGAAGCCGTCAATTATCGGTTCCGGCAGGACCCGTCCCGCATCAACGCCATGGGCTCGGTGAAGATCAACTTCCCCAACCCACATGCTGTTTACATGCATGATACGCCGCAGCAGTCGCTGTTTTCCAAATTGCTGCGCTTTGATTCATCCGGCTGTGTACGCGTGCAGAACGTGCGCGATCTGGTGGTCTGGCTGGCCAAGGACACGCCGGGCTGGAACCGCCGGGCAATTGAACAGACCATGACAAGCGGCGAGCGGGTTGATCTGAAGCTCAATGCGCCCGTGCCGGTCTATTTCACCTACATCACAGCCTGGTCGACCGGGAACAGTGTGGTTCAGTTCCGCGATGATATCTATCAGCGCGACGGGGTGGATCAGCTGGCGCTGCGACGGAGCTTGTAGGGCTTATTCCCGCGCTGCTGCGCACTGGATCATGACGTCGAGTTCGTTGAAGAGCATCCATTCGCGCGTGATGATGCCATCTTTGATTTCCTGCTGGGTGATGCCCCAAACCTGAACGGGCTTATCAGTGGCGGATCCCGCAAATCCGGCCCCGGAATAAGTGGCATCCATGCTCCAGCGTGTGGAGATGAGATAGCCGTCGTTGTCGTTTCCCATCCAATAAACTTCGTCGACCTGAAATCGCCGATCGGAGAGTGTTGTGAGTAACGCATGGGCCTGATCGCTCCAGCCATCGAACCCATCTGATTTTCGTAAAGATGTACCTTCAAATGACAGTGCCTCTGCGTAGCATGCTCTCAGCGCCTCAAAATCCTCATATAAATACAGATTGGCATGGGTTTTTCGGGCGAACCGATCCGGATCGAACCCGTTGACCGGTTCCGCCTGGCTTAATGGTTGGGAAGGCCCGCCCTCGGACTTCAACATAGCCCAGGTTTCAACGCTCCGCGGCCAGCCGGGCAGAGGGTTTTCCGCCAGCCTTTTTGCTTCTTCCAGAGGATCTATGCCGAGCTGCATGAGCATGCCAGAGGTGTTGTACAGCACATGCTCCAGGAATATATCGTTGGCTTTGGACACACAGTTGGCGATGACCAGCAGATCGACCGGTTTTCCCGTCGCAACGCCGTATTTGCTGTCGCCGTCATTGGTGCCCAAGATACGGGTCCGGTGAGAAGAGCGAAAGCCCACCTGGTCATTGCCCGCCCAAACAACCTCTTCAGCGTCGAGCACAATATCGGAAAAAGCACCTGTGGTGTGGTGGGTATCGGAGATTATTTTTGCATTTCCGGTTTGCAGACCATAATCGTCAAACACCCGGCTATCCGGTGAATAGCAGTCCGCAATATATTCCACATCACGATCCTCCCAGATGCGATGGGTTATGCGAACGATGTAATCAATTATGTTGCGATAGTCGGGATCAAATCCGCTCAGAGCCTGTTTTGGTCCATAATCTGCAGGGATACGGACGGCGTGGTTGTTGGTGTAGGCATCGATTGAGATGTCGAACCCGCTTGGCATGTGGCCGCGTTTCAACGGGATAGCGGGATGGTGTGAGCGAGCCATGTTCAGATACCGTCTCTCAGAGCCAATCACACGAACAGTCTCAATTTTTAAAAATGCGATGTCAATCAGAAACAAGAGTCAAATAGTGCAGTTTCGGATTTGTCATGCTGCCAATGCCAATTCCAATGGCTGTAATGATTGGGGTTACATCCGGTTTTTAGTTGAGAAATCACGGGGCCAACAATTGTTCTGACGCGGTATTCGATGTTAAATTCAACTCGGGTAGGCCAAACAGGACTGTACCATGAATAAACCGGTTGTTTTTGCTGCTGTTTTTCTCAGTTTCGTTGGCTATCAGGCGGCCAGCCAAACGGCTTCGGCAGGCGAGTGCCAGGACCTCTGGTACGAGCGGAACGCGATTTTCAACAATAATGGCTATTGCTTTCGGTCCAATCTCGGCAAATCGCTGTTTGACAATTCTGACTGCTACACACGCAACGCACGGCTCACCCGTGGCGAGCAAAACCGGGTGGCACGCATAAAGCGCCGCGAACGCCAGCTCGGCTGTAGCGTGAACACCAGGCGTCGCTCGCTGTATTAAACGAAACGCCACAACTCTTTGCTTGTTTGCACTGACATTTCAGGGCAAAGACGGGCTTTGCATCGACCCAGCCACCGTTCTCAATTTCCATGCCATCTTTCAAAGTGCTGAAACGCTATGCGATTGCGTTTTTTCAGGACTATCGTCAGTTCAACCGTCGCCAACTGCCGCGTGAGTGTCCGATCTGCGGCTACAAGGGGCTGTTCACGTCGGTGAATCGGCCGCCGCGCTGGAATGCGCGCTGCCCTTCCTGCGACAGTCGCGAGCGGCACAGGCTCGCCTGGTTCTACTATGGCGAAAACGGGATTGAGCCGGGCAGGGGGCTGCAGGTGCTGCATTTTGCGCCGGAACCCTATCTCTATGAGCGCATGAAGGATGATCCAGGCTACATCGCGGTTGATCCCAAAATGCCGGGCGTAGAGCATCGCGAAGACATGCGGAATCTCACCTTCGCCGATGGCACGTTCGATTTCACAATCGCGCATCACGTGCTGGAGCACATTGATGATGATGCGAAGGCCATGGGCGAACTTTACCGGGTGCTGAAACCGGGTGGCACGGCAATCCTTTCTGTGCCGCAAAACCTCTCTCGGGAAGAGACATTTGAGGATGCGTCATTTGCTGCTGACAACGAACGCACGGCGGCCTTTACGGCGCGGGATCATCTGCGGCTTTATGGCCAGGATTTTGGCGACCGGCTGGAGCACATTGGCTTTAACGTCTCCACCTATCGCAAGTCACCAGCGGACGAGGTGAAGTACGGTCTCGTCAACACCGAAGTGATTTACATCGCGCAAAAACCAGACGCCTGATCGCAATCACATATATTTGCATTTCAGCCTAAAGTTTCGCTTGCATGCGCATGGCGCATTTTATAGGGAGCGCCATCCCGAATATCCGGGTCTAATCTACTGGTAGGGGAGGACGCGATGTCCGAGACACACGCCCTCTTCCAACTGGGGATGGACTTGGGGGCTCAGCATAGCGACCAGAGACCAGGCACCGCCCAAGCGGAAGAATTCACATACGATTACAACGACTTCGACTACGTTCCGGCGAATGAAAACACGCCGACAACGTCAAGTGCGTCTGATGACCGGTTTGATCATTTCATCGTCAAGGATGGTGTGCGGTTCGCAGGTACGCACCTCATCATCGATGTTTATGAGGCTGAAGGTCTTGATGACCTGGCGCTGATGGAAACCACGCTGAACACGTGCATTGAGCGCTCTGGTGCCACCAAGCTTCACATGCATCTGCATCACTTCACGCCGAATGACGGCATCTCCGGTGTGGCGGTGCTGGCGGAAAGCCATATCTCCGTTCACACCTGGCCTGAAGCCAACTATGCCGCGTTTGACGTTTTCATGTGTGGTGATGCTAGCCCGCATGAGTGCGTTGAGGTGCTGCGTGACGCGTTTCAGGCCGGCAAGGTGACGGTTGGCGAGCACAAGCGCGGCGATCAGGCCTAAAACCCCAAGGACATTGTCCCATGTCAGACCATGAGTGGCAGGCGGAGACCCTGCACGAAGACGCGTTCCTGTCCCAATATCGCTGCAGCAAGGTCCTGCATCGTGAAAAGACGGAACATCAGGACCTGGTGCTGTTTGAAAACCCGATGTTCGGCACGATGTTGATGCTTGATGGCGTGGTGCAGCTCACCACGTCAGACGAGTTCATCTATCACGAGATGATGGCGCATGTGCCCATTCTCGCCCACGGCGCTGCGGGACGCGTGATGATTGTTGGCGGTGGCGATGGCGGCGTGGCGCGCGAAGTGCTGCGCCATGACAGTGTGGAATCGCTGACGCAGGTGGAAATCGACGCGGGCGTGATTGAATTCTCCAAACAATATCTGCCGCAGGTTTCAAACGGTGCGTTTGATGATCCCCGATTTGAACTGGTGATTGCGGATGGCGCGAAATATGTGGCTGAGCGGTCCGGCAGATTCGATGTCATCATCGTGGATTCCACCGATCCGATCGGGCCGGGCGCTGTGCTGTTCACCAAAAAATTCTACGCTGCCTGCAAGGGTGCGCTGAGGCCGGGCGGCGTTCTCGTCACCCAGAACGGGGTGCCGTTTGTGCAGGGCGATGAGCTTAAGCAGTCGTGCTCCTACTTTCGCGATCTTTTCGCCGATGCCTGGGCCTATCGGGCGACCATCCCCACCTATGTGGGTGGTGAAATGACGCTCGGCTGGGCGAGCGACAATGCGGCGTTGTGCAATGTGTCGCTTGAAACGCTTCAGGCGCGGTTTGAAGCGGCAGGTCTGACCGACGGCACCCGCTACTACGCACCGGATGTGCATAAAGCAGCCTTTGCCCTGCCGCCATACATTCGGCGGCAGGTGGAGGGGTAGGGCTCTGAGCGCCTTTGCATTTCGGGACCACCTCCGGGCCGCTTTTATTGGGCTACACGCGACGTTCGCGAAACACGCCTTTTTCCAGCACCAATCTGTCGCAATTGGTGTGGATGCTTTCCAAAACCATATGTGATATGCGCGGCGAGCATCAAATCTGCTTCAGGGGTCCGGAACGAAATCGCGTTTTGGACCCGTGTTTTATTCTGGCGCTATGCTTGAACTGGACCCTGCCATGACTGTTGCCACACCAACTTCCTCATCCTCCGCCACCGCTCACACCGACGCGGAAACCTTCTTCCAGCGCGATCTGAAGAGCGCGGATTCTGAGCTTTTTGCTGCCATTACAGGCGAACTTGGCCGCCAGCAGCATGAGGTTGAGCTGATCGCGTCCGAAAACATCGTGTCTCGTGCGGTGCTGGAAGCGCAGGGCTCGGTGATGACCAATAAATATGCGGAAGGCTATCCCGGTCGCCGCTATTATGGCGGTTGCGAATTTGTGGATGTGGCGGAAAACCTCGCCATTGATCGTGTGACCAAACTGTTTGACTGCGGTTTTGCCAACGTGCAGCCCAATTCAGGCAGTCAGGCCAACCAGGCCGTGATGCTGGCGCTGGTGAAACCGGGTGACACGATCCTCGGCATGAGCCTTGATGCCGGTGGTCACCTGACCCATGGCGCTCGGCCAAACATGTCGGGCAAATGGTTCAACGCCGTTCAGTACGGTGTTCGCGAAGATGATCACCGCATTGACTTCGATCAGGTGGCAGCACTCGCGCGCGAGCACAAGCCCAAGCTCATCATTGCCGGTGGTTCGGCCTATCCGCGGGAAATCGACTTTGCGAAATTCCGTGGCATCGCCGATGAAGTGGGCGCCTATTTCTGGGTGGATATGGCGCATTTTGCTGGCCTTGTGGCCGGTGGTGTGCATCCAAGCCCCTTCCCGCATGCACATGTGGCGACCTCCACCACCCACAAGACCCTGCGCGGTCCGCGCGGTGGTCTGGTGCTGACGAACGATGAGGACATCGCAAAGAAAATCAATTCCGCCGTGTTCCCCGGCTTGCAGGGCGGCCCGCTGATGCATGTGATTGCCGCCAAGGCGGTTGCGTTCGGCGAGGCGCTGACGGCGGAATATAAGGCCTATGTCCGTGCGGTAGCTGAAAATGCCCGTGTGCTCGCTGACACGCTGAGAGAGGGCGGTCTGGACATCGTTTCCGGTGGCACCGACACGCATGTTGTGCTCGTCGATCTGCGCCCCAAGGGCTTGACCGGCAAGGTGACGGAAGCCGCGCTGAAACGCGGCAACATGACCTGCAACAAGAATGGCGTGCCGTTTGATCCGGAAAAGCCGACAATCACGTCGGGCGTGCGGCTTGGCACTCCGGCTGCAACCACGCGCGGTTTTGGCGCGGACGAGTTTCGCCAGGTTGGCCTTTTCATCAACGAGATTGTTGACGGTCTGGCTGCCAATGGCGAAGAGGCCAATGGCGCTGTTGAAGGCGCTGTGGCGCAGAAGGTTGTTGAACTGACAAACCGATTCCCGATCTATGAGGGGCTCTACGCCTGATTGACGGACAATCACAAAGGGGCCGGCGGAAGGCTGAGCGATCAACGCAGCCCACCTTAACGATGCCACCCTCGTGCTTGACCCGAGGGTCCATTCCGTGACCCTGCAAGGCCCATCGGAGTCGAAAGCGAACGGTGTGGGTCCTCGGATCACGATTTCACCGCCAAAGCAGTTCAATCGGTCCGAGGATGACAAAGCGGGAACGCCCATTCCACCTCACCTTGTCACGCCCGCCACAGCGGGTGTCCAGGGCGACAGGCTGCGCACTTGGTTTGTCGTGCGCAGCTTGGATCCCTAGATTGTCGCTGCAGCGGCAATGACAAATGGAAATGAACAAGCGCAAAGTTTCGTTCGCGTTTGCGTTCAATTCACCCGAGGATGAAATCGCTAGCAGGGTTGAAGTTTGTCGAAAACGCTGTGATTAGGGCAGGTGGACCCACCAAACCGCGCACTTTGGCCGGTCATTCTAAAGAGTTAAATGCATGAAATGCCCCTATTGCGGCAGCGATGATACGCAGGTGAAGGATTCGCGCCCGACCGAGGACAACACCGCCATTCGGCGACGCCGGGCGTGTCCGGATTGTGGTGGGCGCTTCACCACGTTTGAGCGCGTACAGTTGCGCGAACTCTCCGTCATCAAAAAATCCGGCAAACGGGTGCCGTTTGACCGGGACAAGCTGGCAAAGTCGGTTCAGGTTGCCCTGCGCAAGCGTCCGGTTGAGCCGGAACGCATTGAGCGCATGGTGTCCGGCATTGTGCGGCAGTTGGAAAGCGCCGGGGAACCGGAAATTGATTCAGATCGCATTGGCCATCTGATCATGGAAGGACTCAAGGCGCTTGACGCCGTGGCCTATGTGCGGTTCGCCAGTGTCTATCGTGAGTTCCGCGAAGCGCGCGATTTTGAGGAAATTCTGGGTGAACTGAACGCCGACGAGGAGTAGCGGGCGAACGTTCGCGTTGTTCAAAGCCGCTCCAGCAGCGCCCGGTACTCCCCCAACGCCAGATCGTCCAACTGCGCCGCCTGTAGCGGGGGAAGCCAGATCAGCTCGCTGTGTTCATCATCCTGGATTTCGGGTTCACCCGTCCACGCCCGTACCACAAACATGTGGTAGGTGACCGGAAGGTGAGGCGGCGCGAATGGGTCGTTGATGGTCTCCAGCAGTGAAAATGCGGTGGGGCGAACGGCCAGTTCCTCATCAAGTTCGCGCACAAGCGCATCTTCCAGCGATTCACCGGGTTCCACATGACCACCGGGAAACGACCATTTTCCGCCATAGGCTGGGCGTTCAGCACTGCGACGGGCCAGCATCACGAGCCCGTTTTGCACAAGAATGGCGTTGACGATGTTGGTCAAAACGGGTCTTCCTGTTGGCCGGTCGGGCGATATGGTCTGAGAAATCTGGGACAAATTCAACTGTGGCGCGGGTATGAGCACAATCGAGGGGCACGAAAGCACCGGCTATCACGGGATTGTCTGGCCGCTTGCGGTGGCACAAACGCTCATCTGGGCGTTCATCTACTATAGTTTCCCGGCGCTTATCCTGCATTTTGAAAGCGATCTCGGCTGGGGGCGCACCACCGTGGCCGGCGCCTTCACGCTGGCGCTGCTGCTGTCAGCCCTGCTTGCGCCCTATTCGGGCAGGCTGATCGACAAAGGCATGGGAAAGCAGCTGCTTGTCGGAAGCGGGCTGGCCTCCGCCGTGCTGCTCGCGCTGTTGTCGCAGGTGACGGCGGTCTGGCAATTTTATGCCGTATGGCTGGCGCTTGGGGCAGCAATGGCCTGCGGTCTTTATGAAACCTGTTTCGCCTTTCTCACCCGCCATATGGGGGAGGACAACAAGCGCTCGATCACCCATGTGGCACTGGTTGCAGGGTTTGCCGGCACAGTCTCCTTTCCCCTGAGCAATCTGCTTGCCGGGTCGATTGGCTGGCGCGACACAGTGCTGGTGTTTGCCACTGTTCTGGTTGTCGTCCAGGTGCCGCTGAGCTGGTTTGCCGGGCAAAGGGCGGAACAACGGGCACCGGCTGGCGGAGTGGACGGGCAATCTCACAGCGCTCACGCAAGGGAGGTCATTGCTTCAGGCGCGTTCTGGTTGCTTGCGATTTCCTTCACCTGTGTGGCCTTCAACCACGGGCTGCTGATCACCCATCTGCTGCCGCTGCTCGCTGAAAAAGGGGTGGCCACCTCGCTGGCGGTGCTGGCAGCCTCGATGATTGGTCCCATGCAGGTGCTGGGGCGCATCGTTGTTGCAGCCTTTGGCGCGCGGGCGAGCTCAGCGGTCACGCTCTATGCCTGCTTTGTGGGGATGATCGTTGGCGCGATCACGCTCTATTTCGCGGATGCCGGACTGGTTCCCATCGCCATATTCGTGGCGTTGCATGGTGCAGGATATGGCGTGACGAGCATCATCCGACCGGTGATCACGGCGGAACTGCTGGGCCGCGCCAACTTCGGTGTCATCGCGGGCGCACTGGCCGTGCCCTATATGCTGGGCTTTGCCATCGCACCCACCATCGCGTCGGTGATCTGGCAGTTTTCAGGCTACGATCTGGTGATTGTTGTCGCCGGCCTGTGCAGCGTGTTGGGGATCGTGACGTTGAGGATGGCGATTGGGAAGACGTGAGGGGGTGTGTTTTTTGATTGGGAAAGGTGGGTGCAGAAGAAGGCTGTTTTGTGCCGATGGGCGCCATAGAAGGTCACCCTTGCACCAGTCGAATCTAAAAATGTGATGTCGAACTGCCTCAAGAGAGATTTCAGCGGTTTCTGTTCAGTTAAGCGAACTAACATTGAGCTATCTTGGTCCGTTTGAGGATGTTGAGATGATTGGCTTACCGGAAGGAATAACTTCTCGTGTTTTAGACAACGGCAACGGTCTCAATGTGCATTGCCTCGAAGCAGGCCGGCATGATGCGCCATTGGTCTTGCTTCTGCACGGGTTTCCAGAACTGGCTTACAGTTGGCGGCGGCTGATCGTCCCTATCGCAATGCTTGGATTTCACGTCGTTGCACCCGATCAGCGCGGATACGGCGGAACAACAGGTCATTGCAGCGGCTATGATGTCGATCTTACCGAGTTTGGCATGATCAATCTTGCAAGCGATGTTGTGGGACTGGTCAATGCTCTGGGGCACAAGGGCGCGGCCCTGATCGCCGGACATGATTTCGGATCGCCCGTAGCAGCCTGGAGCGCACTCCTGCACGGCGAGGTCTTTCAGAACGTTATCTTGATGAGCGCACCATTTGCAGGTCCTCCCAAAGCGAAAGCGGCGGATAGCTTGGACATTCACTATGACCTGGCCCAGCTATCGCCACCACGCAAACACTACCAATGGTATTTTGGCGAGCGCTCAGCCGAAGCCAACATGCTCAATGCACCCGGCGGGTTTGCAAACTTCATGCGTGCCTATTTTCATTGCAAGAGTGCCGACTGGTCCGGAAACCGGCCCCATCTCCTGGCAAGATGGTCTGCCGATGATCTTGCCCGAATGCCTCGCTACTACATCATGGATCAGGATGCGGGGATGGCAGAAACGGCCTTGTCGATGGCACCCAGCAAACAACAGGCAGGTGCCTGTCAATGGTTGGACCAGGCCGAATTGGAGATGTACGCGGCGGAATTTGAGGCAACCGGTCTTCAGGGCGGGCTAAACTGGTATCGCCGATCAACAAGTGCAGAGGAAAAGGCGGCACTCGCGGTATTTAGTGGTCAAAAGATTCAGGCTCCGCTCACTTTTGTCGGTGGAGAAAAAGACTGGGGTGTGTGGCAAGCGCCGGGCGCTTTGCAGGCAATGGAAACACAGGCATCGGTGGACTACCGGGGGACGCATCTTATCGAAAACGCGGGACATTGGGTTCAGCAAGAGCAACCTGAAGTCGTGTTGGAAGTCATTCGTACCGTTCTTTAAACGTGATCAGGCTAAAATCACTTCAGAGCCCAAAGTGACCGATGCTGTGTCTTGAGGGACGTGCCGCATTCCTGGCTGGGCCACGCGCAACAACGAAAGGCGTCCAACCTCTGCGGCGACGCTCTATGCCTGCTTCGTAGGGATGAGCTTTGACGAGGTCACGCTCTATTTCGCGGACGCCGGGCTGGGTTCCATCGCCATTTTCGTGGCGCTGCATGGTGCAGGATAGGGGTGACGAGCATCATCCGGCCCGTGATCACGGCGGAACTGCTGGGCCGGGCCAATTTCGGCTTCATCGCGCCCGCTATTGCGTCGGTGATCTGGCAGATTTCAAGCTACGATCGGGTGATCGTGGTTGCAGGCCTCTGCAGTGTGCTTGGCATTGTGACGTTACTGATGGCGATTGGAGCGAGGTGAGGGGGAACATTGTATAGTAAATGATGGATGGCGGTTACAGGGAAAGAGCCACTTTGAGCGACTTTCTGCCTAGGCATGCAGATTAGCCAATGCCAGCTTTGGTTGCGCCGCGCTGTCGTCTCCTCTCAACCCTTTAGCAAGATAGCGGGTAGACCGGGATGTCAATCGGCACCCAATGGTGGTCCCTTATCTGCGTCCAATTTTGACATTTTGGCGCCGAGCAGGCTCGGCGCCGCGTGGTCATCTTGGTATCGCCAACGTCGCTGAGCCATTCATCTAAGGGGATGTTGGAGGGACGATGACCGAGGTGCATTCGTGGAGCTTGCTGACGATATGGAACTGCAGCTGTCCGCGACTCACCGATCAAAGTAGACGGTGATTTCTACCCTTCGATTCCTCGCCCTACCTGCCTGCGTGCCATTGGTCGCAGTCGGTTCGGTTTCGCCGCGCGATGCGACGGAAAGGATGTTCCGCAGGCTTGTTTCCTGCCCCACCAGATAATCGGCGACAGATTGGGCACGGCGGCTCCCGAGCGCAAAGTTGGCTTCGTTTGAACCAGCACTATCGGTATGCCCAACAACTTCGACAAGTTTTGCATTCTCTGATGCAAGTTTCGCCGCGATCGCAGCAAGGCTATTTACCGTTGCAGGCTTCAGATCGGACTTTCCAACATCGAAAAGAACTTCGCCGGCCAATGTCAGCCGAGCGGCGCTACCAATCGCACCAACAGCGTCGATGTCTGCACCAGGAGTAATCCCTGTGCAGGTACCACCAGCGTCCTCGATCATTACGTATCTGTAGCTTCTGGATTGCAGATTGTGGTCGGCTAGATCAACCGTCGAAAATGCGCCACCGATCCGACCTACAGACTCCCATTTGGTTCCGTCATTCGAGACATAGATCATGGCCGGCTCGACATTTGCCCCAACCTCGAACACGAACAAGTCAGGACCCTCGACGTCGATAAGGGCGTTGTCCTCGAACTGAAGGGCAAGCTTGCCGCGGCATCCCAAGCTATATGCGAGATTGGGGAAATTGCTCCGCTGTGTATCGGGCACGTTCCAATCTGGTAGCCCCAGCGCCGCGGACGGTACCTTAAGTTCAACCGGCGAAGGCGATCCGACACGGGCGAACAGGATACTGTCTGCAAAGGACTGTGTTCCTTGAGGAAATTCGATGGCGTTGCCGCGATAATCGGTAAGCGTAATTGGCTGTGCGATTGCGGTGGTGGCCCCGGCCAGCAATAGAAATAGACTAACAAATAGCCTTTGCGTGAAAACAAATCTCTCAGACATGGTGACCTCCTATCAAGCATTCGCCCAGCTTCTCTAAGCGGACGAGCTTCTGCGAAATTAAAGCCAACTGAAGCCGTTTCCCGCCGTGCATGGTCTGCGGCTTAATCGTGTTCTCGGTCTCTGTCCGCCAGCGGCGGCCAATAAGCAGGATAGGAAATGCCGAAGGATTTGGATGAAACATCATACAGAACATCCGAACGACTTCAGCGCCGCACGTCCTAACTGTCAACAGGCATCCAATGGTGATCCATTAGTGGCGTCCAATCTTGAAGAGTTTGGCATTGAGCTGGCCCGGCACCCTCCCAACAGGACAGAAATTCCTTCACGAGTTGATTGACTCTGTATATAATCTCATTCCTTCAGAACCCATTCTGAACAAGCGTAGATCAGAAGGTGAAATTGCTGAAGTCGAACTTCACGCTTTGATATGGAACCGCGGTTTCGTCCTCATTGTCAGCGTTTGCTTTTGTTTGATCAACGCTCCAGTTCCTGGCCGTTCATATAAGTCTCCGTCACCCAAACGCCCGGTACACCATATTGCAACCCAGCAGCAGCACGACGCCGAGCACGAGATTGCGGAAGCCGTTGGCGCTCAGCAGTCCCGCGAGCCGGTTGCCGACCCACATGCCCAGTGAAACGAAGCCGAGCAGCAGGACTGCCAGCAGGATTCTTGGCTGATTGATCCAGCCGACCTGCCAGTAGGAAATCCACATGGTGAAGCCGATCACGATCATGAAAAGGCCGTTGGAGGACATCAGGGTCTGGCGATCTGCGTGCAATCCCAGCAGATAGACCAGAAACACCGGTCCCGCGGCCGTGCTGAGCGCGCCGGAAATGCCGCCCACGATGCCTGTGATAAATCCCCAGGGTTTCTCCACAGTCTCTCGAATGTGCAGGGCAGGGTTGAAGATCGTGAGCAGAATGAACACCACGACCAGAATGCCGATGAGGCCGAGAAGCAGGCGTCCGTCAATGGAGGCCGCAAACCATGCGGCAAGCGGCGTGGCGATGATGAGCCCCAGCATCAGCGGCCAAAAGCGCTTAAGAGATTTGCCCATCTCACCCGCCAACCAGAACTGATAGATGTTGGTGAAGGGCAAAATCATGGCGTTGATGGCGAGCACGAGATCCGCTGGCACCAGCAGTGGCAGGATTGAAATGGTGACCAATGGCTGTCCAAAACTCATTCCGCCCTTGACGACACCGGAAAGGAAAAACACCGCCGCGATGACGATAAAGGCGCCCGTGTAGAGCTGGAACAATTCGATGAAGGGGCCGGACTGGAGCACGGGATCGGGACTCGAGGAGACAGATGCTCAAGGCTAAAGCCAGTCCGGTTCAGATGGAAGCTTCTATCGTTTGAGAGTGTGTTGTGGCGGCAAAGTTGCAGGTGAGGGTCCACATCGTTTGCCATCAATTCTGTTTGAATTCTACACTTTCTCCATCGTCATTCCGGGCCTGGCCCGGGATCCAGGTACGACTGCGGCGGGAGGAATGTGAGTTGTTTGGTGCCGCCAACGACAAAGCCAACGTGCGGCCATAAATAGCACAGCTGCTGCTATCTCATCTGACGCAACCACAACTGGACCCTGACTTTCGACAGGGTGACGGAGGAAGGGGAATGTGAGGAGTGAAAGTTGAACCGCGCAGTCCGCACTTCGCGGGGCCGCCAATCACTATACGCGGCCTCCTCTCCTAGTCATCCTCGGGTATCATTCTCGCCAGGGCTCGAACAGCCCTAGAATGACAAGTTGATGATAGCTTTCCAGATCCCAACAAAAAACCCGGCGCAGGGCCGGGGTTTTGATAAATCAGTCGGCGAGGGGCTTACCAGCAGCCGTTGACCCGAACCCACTTTTCATGACCGCCATGCACCTGCACGTGGCGGGCGACGGTTTTATAAACCGGTGGTGACTTGTGCCAGATCTTGCGGGCGCGGCGCACCAGAACCTTTTTCTTCACTGTCTTGTAAACAGCAGGTTCCACGATCTTGTGCTTTTGCGCGTGGCGCACCTTCACCTTCACATATTTGGTTTTGTAAACAGCGGGAACAGTTTCGTGCCAGACCTTGCCGGGGATCTTGACCTTCTCACGCACGGTCTTCCACACGGGCGGGGTTTCCACTTTGCACATGATTTCTTCGCCGTTGATCCACTTGGGTTCCCAGCGCCAGCCGCTTTGCGAGACCATCACCTTGCGCTGGCGAACCTGCCAGATCGGCGCTGACTGGCGTACAATCGTGCGTGGACCGGAAACCTGAACCCGCTGGGCACGTGTTTCATAGACCGCCGGGCTCTTCTGCCAGATCACGCGCTGGCGACGCACGCGAACCTGCTTTTCAACCCAGGCATATTGGGCCGGAACATGTTCAGCATATTTGCGACCATGGCTGACCAGCACACGCTCGTGCACAGTTTTATATTGTGGTGCGGTGCGCACCTTCTTGTAGCATGATTTCTGCGCGGGCTGATGATAGCTCGGCTGATGATGTGTTTGTTGTTTCCAGGCGAAAGCGGGTGCGCTCGCCAATACGGCACCAGCCACGGTGCTGGCCGCGATGAAGGAAGAAATACGCGAGACCATTTGTCCCCTCCGTCATGGGTTCACGGCTCCACACGCCGCAGTAAGTCCTTCCTTATACTTTCATAATATTCGAGTTCTTTGAATGTCTTAGGCCCAATTGAAGCAAATGCCTTAAGTTAATCTTAACCCCTAACCTCAACGCGTAACCTCAACTTTTTACCATGGTGGTTGGCGGAGGTTGTCAGTTCCACGCCCATCCTTTCCATCGTCATCCTGACGCAGGTCAGGATCCAAGTGCGAATGAACCGGGAGCGGCATTCATTGTTTACATGATCAATTGCAATTTTGGCTGGTGGCAGCCTCACGCTTCTCCTCACCATCGCATGCACCGCTACCGCACCTGGACCCTGACCTGCGTCAGGGTGACGGAGGCGAGAGGCCACGGAGAGCGTCACCCATCAGAGGACGTGAATGTTCCCGGGTCTCCTGTTTTGGGCCCGGATCAATTTCGGTGGCGAGAAGTGCATCGGCAGGCTGAACGCGTGCTGTGCGCCAATCGGGTTTCCACTGGACTTCGCACCTGTTCCGCGTCATGAAGTGGCTGATGGTTTCGCACCGTTCCAGCCGAACCGCGCTGTGGTTTGTTGTGCTGGATTGACTTGGCCAACCTGGATCGAGGGCTTGAATGAAGACCTTTCTGCTGCAGTTTTTCACCTGGTGGAGCGGCCAGACCATCGGCACGCGGTTTCACACCTGGCGTCATGGCGAACGCGTGGGCGAAGACGCCTATGGCAATATCTACTATCAGTCGAAAGATGATCGCCGCTGGGTGATTTATGCCGATCAGTCGGAAGCGTCTCAGATTGGGCCCGGCTGGCACGGCTGGATGCACCATCGGGTCGACACACCGCCCGCGAAAGAAGAGTATACGCCCCGCGAATGGGAGCTTGAACACAAGGCCAACATGACGGGCACCGTTGCCGCCTATCGGCCAAAGGGTTCAATCATGACGCCGGAGCAGCGCCCTACCGTTACTGGCGACTATGAGGCCTGGACGCCGTAACAGTCCCAATCAGACCACCTCATCTTGAGGACATTCAGATGACCGAGACCATCAAGCAGACCTGGAATACCGAGGTCTATAACAAAAACACGCGCTTTGTGTCCGTCTATGGCGAAGGCGTTGTGGAGCTTCTGGCGCCACAAGCCGGTGAGCGCATTCTTGATCTCGGGTGTGGCGATGGCGCGCTGACCATCAAGCTGAAAGAGGCTGGTGTTGATGTGGTCGGGGCGGATGCCAGCGACAATTTTGTAGAAGCCGCACGGGCGCTAGGGCTCGATGTGCATCTGATTGATGCCCATGCGCTAAACTTTGACACCGAATTCGACGCAGTCTTCTCGAATGCGGCCCTGCACTGGATGCTGGAACCAACCAAGGTCATTGATGGCGTGGTGCGTGCGCTCAAACCGGGTGGCCGGTTTGTTGGTGAATTCGGCGGTTATGGCAATGTTGCGGCCATCACCACGGCGCTGCGTGCCGTTGGAGAAGCAATGGATGGCGATCCGCTGCTGGCTGGTCCCTGGTTTTTCCCCACAGTGGAGCAATATCAGGAAATGCTGGAAGCTGCCGGCTTTAGGGTGGATGCGATCACCACATTTTATCGGCCCACACCGCTTCCCACTGATATACGCGGATGGCTTGAGACCATGCGGCGGCCATTTTTTGAACAGTTTGGTGCGCGACAGGAAGAAGCCTATGAGCGCGTGATCCGCGCGCTTGAACCTTCCTTGCGTGACTATAAGGGCAATTGGATTGCTGACTATGTTCGACTGCGATTTGCCGCGACCTTGTAGAACAGCAACTGATTTTGCCCCTGCGGCGCGGCTACCTGTTGTTGCAGGTCGTGCCCTGTCGCAAACTACGGTCCGAAACCTCGTCTGATTCGTCCATCATGGTTCGTACTTTTCTATCCCTCATCGTGATTGCCGCTGGCCTTGCCGGATTTACCGCACCGCTTCAGGCCGAACGCATCTCCAATCGCGTGGCCGTGTTTTCCGGCATCGACAAGATCACCGGCCGCATTGTCCGGTTTGATGTTTACATTGATGAGACCGTGCAATTTGGTCGTCTGCAGGTGACGCCGCGGATCTGCTATTCGCGCACGGAAGATGAACAGCCCAAGACCACCTCCTATCTGGAAGTGGACGAGATTACGCTTGACAAGAAAATCCGCCGCATCTTTACCGGCTGGATGTTTGCGGCAAGCCCGGGCCTGAACGCCATTGAACATGCGGTCTATGATGTCTGGCTCGTGGATTGCAAAATGGATTCCGACATCGCCCCGCCCAGCAGCGGGTGAGGGGACCGAGTATAGTCCACACTTTCCTTGTCATTTCTCGGACCGATTGAGCGGAAGAACCGCGAGATCGTGATCCGGGAACCTATACCGTTCCCTATCAGTTTGATCCGGTTATGAGAGCCCACGGGATGGGCCCCCGGGGTCACGTTTTCGCGTTTTGCTCAAACGGCCCGAGTCTGGTTGAAGGCTCCTGTGAAACCGACTGATTTCTGCCCTCACCTGGCGTAAAAACCGCCGGAATATGCACTATTGTTCTCATTCTAAGCCTCTGAAATATTCAAACAAATTCTGTCACAACTCCTTCAGCAAGAGTGAATTGCCGGGTCTCAGGATGCGCCGTAACGATTGCCCCGAAATACCCCTTTCGGGAACAAGTGAAGGTTCATCCCATGGCAAAACTCTCTTCTTTCAAATCCATGGTGGGCGCTGCCGCAATTGCTGGCGCGACCGCTCTTTCCTCCGTTGGCGCTCAGGCCAATGACGGCACATCCGGTTTCTATGTCTCCTTGCATGGCGGGGTGATTTTTGCCGGTGAGGCCGATCTTTCCGGCACCATTGGCGGCGCCAATCAGACCGTGCGCGCCGAAACCGATGCTGGCTTTCGCGTTGGCGGTGCTGTGGGTGCGGTGCTGCCGGTGGATTTTGGTGGTCCGCAGCTTCGCGCCGAACTGGAACTCGCCTACCAGAAAGCGGATGTTGATCAGGTGTTCTTTTCCGGCAATGGACCTGCGGCTGAGGTGAACGTCAGCGGTGACATTTCTTCAACCACGTTGTTTGTGAACGCTTTCATCGATTTTCCAATCGAGTCCGTCGGCCTGACACCGTTCGTCGGTGCTGGTCTTGGTATCGCGTTCACCGACCAGAGCTTTGTCTATGGCCCCGGGATCAACATCAACGACAATGACACGAATTTCGCAGGTCAGGTGATCGTTGGTGTGGCCTATGATCTGACGGAACGGGTATCGCTG